>NZ_JBNNVS010000037.1:0-56731 GCF_050280665.1 Pseudomonas sp. NPDC089547
CCAGCAAACGCACGGCTCTGAGGACATTTTGCTCGACGCGCGGCGATACCATGGCCTCGCGCCGGTACAGCATGCCTTGGCTGGGTTCATCAAGTCCAACCCATGGGAAGACTTCTCCGGCCAGTTCAACAAGGGTGACAAGATCACCGGTACCATCAAGTCGATCACCGACTTCGGTATCTTCATCGGTCTGGACGGCGGCATCGACGGCCTGGTTCACCTGTCCGACATCTCCTGGAACGAAACCGGCGAAGAAGCCGTACG
Source organism: Pseudomonas sp. NPDC089547 (assembly GCF_050280665.1). Taxonomy (NCBI): domain Bacteria; kingdom Pseudomonadati; phylum Pseudomonadota; class Gammaproteobacteria; order Pseudomonadales; family Pseudomonadaceae; genus Pseudomonas; species Pseudomonas sp. NPDC089547. The sequence continues at coordinate 265 of NZ_JBNNVS010000037.1, forward strand.
TCGTTTCAAGAAGGGCGACGAGCTGGAAACCGTCATCCTGTCGGTTGATCCAGAGCGCGAGCGCATCTCCCTGGGCATCAAGCAGCTGGAAGACGATCCGTTCTCCAACTTCGTTGCTGTCAATGACAAGGGCGCTATCGTCAAGGGCATCGTGAAAGAAGTTGACGCCAAAGGCGCCATCGTCACCCTGGCCGACGACATCGAAGCCACTCTGAAAGCTTCCGAAATCAGCCGTGACCGCGTTGAAGACGCGCGTAACGTCCTGAAGGAAGGCGAAGAGATCGAAGCCAAGATCATCAGCGTTGACCGCAAGTCCCGCGTGATCAGCCTGTCGATCAAATCGAAAGACGACGCTGAAGAGCGTGAAGCCATCCAGAGCCTGAAAAACGCTCCGGAAGCTGCTGCCGACACCACCATGGCTGCGCTGCTGCGCGAAGCAATGGCCAAGCAGAACTGAGTTCTGTTTGATCGGTAAAAAGGGCGACCCTCGGGTCGCCCTTTTTTTGTGCCGGAAATGGCGATGATCGTCGGAGTGGGATGGTTATGTTGATGTTTGGCGACGTCATGAAAGGTCGCGGGCGTGATAACAATTTCCTGGTTATCAGGTTGCTGGCGGCAACCGCAGTGGTCATTGGGCATTCTTTTGCGCTCTCCTATCTGGAGTGCCTGAGTTGCACCGACCCTGCAATGCAGTTGGGTATGCCGGTGCCGGTCCACAGCCTTGGGGTGGAGGTGTTCTTCATGGTCAGCGGTTTCCTGATCGCTGCCAGTGGTGAGCGCAACAGTATCAGGGAGTTCTACCTGGCGCGTGCGCTCAGGATCCTACCGGGTCTTGTGGTGTGTTTGTTCCTCATGGCTTTTGTGCTGGGGCCTGTGGCGACCGCGCTGCCGCTTGCCGAGTATTTCTCGGAAGGCCAGGTGTACAAGTACTTCTACAGCCCACTGCTGATTTTCAACAATGCCCAGTTCGTGCTGCCTGGGGTGACCTTTACCCCACGCTTCCAAGGGGTTTCGGTGAATGGCAGCTTGTGGACCATCCCGCTGGAAATGCGCATGTACCTGGTACTTGGGGCCTTGGTGCTGGTGGCCAGGTTCTGCCGCTGGCCGACGGCGGGCATTACCGTGGCGGCGCTGCTGGTTGCGCTGGGGCTGCATACCCTGCATCCGGGGTATGGGGAGTACCCGTTCAAGCTGGTGGTATGCTTCCTGGCAGGCTCGGCGTTCTATTCCTGCCGGTCGGTGATTCCGCATAGCGGCTGGCTATTGTTTGCCTGTGTCGCGTTGTTCCTGTTGAGCAAGGGCGGGCGCTTTGAAGTCTTTGCATTTGCCATCCTGACGATTTACGCGACCTTGTATATTGCCTATTGCCCGCAGGTGAAGTTGCCTGCTGTGGTGCAGGATTACTCGTACGGTATCTACCTGTATGCATTTCCGATCCAGCAATTGCTGGCGGGGGCGATGCCTTGGGCTGGGCCGTACTGGTTGATGCTGGCCGCGGTGCCGGCCTCCTGGGTGGCGGGGTACGTGTCGTGGGTATTGGTGGAAAAGCCTGCGCTGGCGATGCGCAAGCGTTTCTCCCGGGCGGCCGCTCGACAGCAGTTGGCTTGATCGTGTGCGCAGGTCTCGATTTCCATGGTCGCACCTTCTCCTGTGGGATCACCCAGCCCTCCCACAGGGGCTGTCGGTGCTTGTTGCCTAGACCATTCTTGTAAAACTTCAATCTTGAATTTTTTTATTAAGTCAAGTTCCACCCTGTTCAAATCCTTCCCGGCGTGCTACAAACTGGTTAAGCAATGATCTAGCTGCTTGATAACGAAGGGAAAAATATGACGAAGTCGGAGCTGATCGAACGTATTGTCACCCATCAGGGGCTGCTCTCGTCCAAGGACGTAGAGCTGGCCATCAAGACCATGCTTGAACAGATGTCGCAATGCCTGGCTACCGGCGATCGCATCGAGATCCGCGGTTTTGGCAGCTTCTCGCTGCACTATCGCGCCCCTCGCGTTGGGCGCAACCCGAAGACCGGGCAGTCGGTCAGCCTCGAAGGTAAGTTCGTGCCGCATTTCAAGCCCGGCAAAGAGCTGCGTGACCGGGTCAATGAAGAAGACGAGGCCGAAGCCTGATCATTCAAGGAGCAATCTGATGCGTAACCTCAAGCGCGCCCTGGCGGCGGTATTCGTGCTGCTGTTGGCGGCTGTGGTTCTGTTCTTCGTGCTGGAGAACCAGCAGGCCGTATCGTTGGTCCTGTTTGGCTGGGCTGCGCCGGAAGTGCCGGTTGCCGTGCTGGTGCTGGCAGCATTGGTCGTTGGTCTGGCCGTCGGGCCATTGCTGGGTGCCTACGGCGTACAGCGGAGCAAGCGCAGAATCAGGGCGTCTGCTCGGCAGGCTGCGCTGAGCGGCAACTAAGGAAATTTCCTACGCCTGTTTAGGAAAGCCTCACCTATGCATGCACTGGCCGTCATGGAGTAATAGCCCACTTCATTTTCGGCCCAGGCGAGTGTGTGCAGCATGGAATTTCCCAGCCTTTCCCATCACGGTGGAACCCGCGGCGTTACCGGGTCTTGCCACCAGCTGCACCTCGACCCATCCAGCAGTCTGCTGATCGACTGCGGCCTGGAGCAAGGTGCTGATACGGCACCGGGTGCTGAAAGCGTGCCGCTTGGCTTCGGTGTGCAGGGCATCGAGGCCCTGATCATCACCCATGTCCACCTTGATCACGTTGGCCGCATACCTGTGCTGCTGGCTGCCGGCTTTCGCGGCCCCATCCTGTGTAGCGAGCCCTCTGCACGACTGCTGCCACTGGTACTGGAGGATGCGTACAGGCTGAGCATCAGCAGCGAGCCTGCGCGGGTGGCTCGGTATATCGATTTCATTCGCGACCTTATCGTGCCGCTGCCGTTCGAGCAGTGGCACGCGGTGGTCGAGCGCCCTGGCCTCTCTTGCCGTATTCGTCTGCAGCGCGCCGGCCATCTGCTGGGTTCGGCCTATGTCGAGTGCGATATGCAGCATGCCAAGGCCAATAGCCGCTATGTGTTCTCAGGTGATCTGGGCGCTTGTGGCAACCCCTTGCTGCGGCCGTTGCAGCCGCCCGAGCGTGCTGATGTACTGGTGCTGGAAAGCACCTATGGCGACCGCCTGCATGCGCAGGCGGGCGACCGCAGGCAGCGTCTTGAAGATGCCATCGATCGCGCCCTGGCTGACAAGGGCACCATCCTCATCCCGGCTTTCAGTCTGGGTCGCACCCAGGAGTTGCTGTATGAGTTGGAAGATATTCTGCATCGCAAGTCCCTGCTGACGGCATCGGCCTCGTCCCCCGAAGCTGACCCGCTCGATTGGTCGCAGTTGCCGATCATCCTCGACTCGCCGCTGGCTCAGCGCATTACTGGCGTGTACCGGGAACTGCACGATTACTGGAATACACAAGCCAGGGCACGCCTTGCCGAAGGGCGCGATCCGTTCGGCTTCAGCCAGTTGATCAGCGTGGACACCCATGCTCGCCATCAGCAGGTGGTCAATTACCTGAAAAGCACCGGCCGGCCAGCGATCGTGATCGCGGGCAACGGCATGTGCTCGGGTGGGCGTATCGTCAATTACCTAAAGGGCATGCTGGGCGATCCTCGGCACGAGGTGATATTCGTCGGCTACCAGGCCAAGGGCACGCCCGGCGCGGTGATACAGGCCAGTGAGGGCGCTGAGGGCTTTGTGCAGATCGACCTGGACGGGCGAATGTACCAGGTGCGGGCAAAAGTCATGACGCTGGCGGGGTGCTCGGGGCATGCGGATCAGGACGGGCTGGTGAGGTTTGCCCTCGGTGGCCATCAGCCGCCCGCCAAAGTGCTGCTGGTGCATGGCGAAGAGGCTGCAAAGCAGGCGCTGCAAGGTGCTCTGCGCAGGCAGGCTGGGTGGGCAGGGAGGGACCTGCAAGTCTCTATCGCCTGAACCCTTGGTCTGACAACTGTGGCATCGGCGACGTAAGGCGGGAACTAATCGAGGTGTGGTTCATCTACTGCGGCTAACCCCAGGTTCTGGACAGGTTAATTGTTGGCATAATGCCGCTACACTGGGGGGCGTATGCCTCAGCCGGTCCCGCGCAGTAGCTCGCGTAGTTTTGGTATGCCAGAAACCGTGTACACAGTCAGACCCAAGGAAAAAGACAAGAAATGCGCAATGATCTTGAGCGCCGCAGTAGCACAAGTGAGGAAGTCGACCTGCTTGAATTTCTGGAAGGGGTGTGGCGGCAAAAGCTTCTCATCTTTCTGGTGACGCTTGCAGTTACCGCAGTGGCGCTGGCTTACGCGCTTTTGACTAAACCGCTTTATGAAGCGAAAGTTTTTCTGGCCGCGCCTTCTGCCAGCGATATTGCTGACCTCAACTACGGGCGTACCAGTCAGACCGGCCTTGAGCCTTTCACTTCGCGCAAGGTTTTTGATATCTTCGTCGAGCATTTGAATGGTGAGACGCTGCGTCGTCAGTTCTTCAAGCAAGTTTACTTGCCTTCGGCTTCTGCGGGGCAGGGCGCGCAAGGTGCGTTGTATGCAGCGTTTAACGGCTCATTCGACGTAGTGCAGCTGGCAGGTGAGCCGGCGCGGGCGTATGTCGCCTTCCGCGGGCGTGATCCTGCGGTGGCGTCCGAGTGGGCTGCCGCCTATGTCGACCAGGCCAGCGCAGCGGCCAAGGCCGAGCTGTTGCACGATGCCACCAAGGAAGCCGAAGTTCGCGCCAGCGCGCTGCAGTTGGAACTGCAGAACTTGCGTGAAAACGGCCAGCGGCAGCGCGAAGACAAGATTACCCGTCTGCAAGAGGCGCTGCGTATTGCCAATGCCATTGGCCTGGAAAATCCACCGCTGATTAACGGCGAAGTGTCCAAGGCATTGTCGTCGAAAATGGATGGCGAACTGACTTACATGCGTGGCAGCAAGGCGCTGGCCGCAGAAATTGCCAACTTGCAACAGCGTAAAAGCGAAGATCCGTTTATTGAAGACCTGCGGCAAGTACAAACCCGCCAGCAGTTTTACCAAGGACTGGTCGCGGCAAAGCGCGATGTTAATGTCTACCAACTGGATGGCACGATAGAACAACCGGATGTACCTGTTAAACCAAAACGCAGCTTGATCATTGCCATGGGTGTGATTGTTGGCCTTGGCCTCGGTTGCCTGATTGCCACCCTGCGATATGCCTTGCAGAATTTGCAACGGCGTCGGGCGTGAGCGCAAACGAACAACATCGCTTACCTCACATTTACCGCGAGACATTTGCCGTGCGAACGGTGAAACTGCAGAAATAAAGGGGGCCAGCGTGACTGGCCCCTACAAAAATTCACGCCAAAGGTTTACCGATGAAGCTTGTTCAAACGAACATTCCCGATGTAGTCATAGTGGAACCCGCCGTGTACGAGGATGATCGCGGGTGGTTCACGGAAACCTTCAATGAAACCCGCTTTCATGGCGCCTTGCTCGAACTCGGCCTGAGCAAGCCCCGTGCGTTCGTCCAGGACAACCATTCGATGTCTCATCGTGGCGTGCTGCGCGGCCTGCATTTCCAGCGCGCACCGCATGCCCAGGGCAAGCTGGTGCGGGTGGTGCGCGGTGCAGCCTACGACGTCGCCGTCGACATTCGCCCAGGCTCACCCACGTTCGGCCAATGGGTAGGGGTGGAGCTGACCGAGCGCAATAACCGCATGCTGTGGATTCCCGAGGGTTTCGCGCACGGTTTCATTGCCCTCGAGGACGAAACGCACTTCCTCTACAAAACCACGGATGTTTATAACAAGGCTGCCGAAGGCAGTATCCACTGGGATGACCCGGACCTGGCCATTGACTGGCCGATGCGCGACGGTCTAATCGTCAGCGAAAAGGACAACCAGGCCCCGTCGTTCCGCCATCACCTCAGCACTGCCGAGGATGGGGCGCTGGCCCAGGTCGAACTGTTCAAGGTGCTGGGTGACCACCGCGGCCAACTGGTGGCCCTGCAAGCCCTGGACAACGTGCCATTCGCCATCAAGCGCGTGTATTACCTGACCGAGACGCTGCCTGGGGTTTCCCGCGGCTTCCATGCCCACAAAGAACTCAACCAGCTGGCCATCTGCGTGTCCGGGCGCTGCCGCATGCTCATGGATGACGGCACCACCCGCACCGACCATTGGCTGGACGCCTTCAACAAGGGCATCCTGATTCCGCCCATGGTCTGGCACGAAATGCATGATTTCAGCCCGGACTGCGTGCTGTTGGTGCTTGCAGACGCCCATTACGACGAGGGCGACTACATTCGTGACTACACAACGTTCACGGAGCTGAAGCGCAATGCCTAGCATTCATCAACTGGCCGATGTGAAAAGCGATGCTATCGGCGAAGGCACCCGGGTGTGGCAATTCGTGGTGATCATGAAAGGTGCCCAGATCGGGCGTAATTGCAACATCTGCGCCCATACCCTGATTGAAGGCGATGTGGTGCTTGGGGATAACGTTACGGTCAAGTCCGGCGTTTACCTATGGGACGGTACGCGTATTGCCGATGACGTGTTCATCGGCCCCAATGCGACGTTTACCAACGACGCGATGCCGCGCTCCAAGGTTTACCCGGAGCAATTCAACGGCATTACCCTGGAACGGGGCGCCAGCATTGGCGCCAATGCCACTTTGCTGCCAGGCGTTGTCGTTGGCGAGTACGCCATGGTGGGGGCAGGGGCTGTGGTGACGAAAGACGTCCCGCCCTATGCCGTTGTTGTAGGGAATCCAGCAAAAATTATCAGGGTGATAGACCGCAATGGTTAAGTTTCTCGATCTGCAAGGTGTGAATGCGCAGTACCGTCAGGCTTTGATCGATGCCTGCACCGAGGTTATCGACTCGGGCTGGTACATCATGGGCGAGAAGCTCAAGCAGTTTGAAACCCAATTCGCCAGTTACTGCGGGGTGAAGCACTGTGTTGGCGTGGCCAACGGCCTGGACGCGCTGATTCTTACCCTGCGTGCCTGGAAGCAACTGGGCCGTATCGCCGACGGCGACGAGGTACTGGTACCGGCCAACACCTACATCGCCACCATTCTGGCGATTACCGAAAACAACCTGGTGCCGGTGCTGGTGGAGCCCGATGAAGGCAGCTTCAACCTCGGCGCGCACAACCTGGCGCAGGCGCTGAGCCCGCGTACCCGCGTGATCATGCCGGTGCACCTGTACGGCCGGCTTGCCGACATGCCGGCAATCAACGCCTTCGCCCAGGCCCATGGCCTGCTGGTGCTGGAAGATTCCGCCCAGTCCCACGCAGCCGAACTTGACGGGCGCCGCGCCGGCGCGTGGGGCGATGCCTCGGGTTTCAGCTTCTATCCCGGCAAGAACCTGGGTGCGCTGGGTGACGCCGGTGCGATCACCACCAACGACGATGCCCTGGCCGAAACGCTGAAAGCGCTGCGCAACTACGGCTCGCAGGTGAAGTACATGAACATGTACCAGGGGGTGAACAGCCGCCTGGACGAGTTGCAGGCCGCGCTGTTGAGCGTGAAGCTGGCGCACTTGGACAACGAGACCCGCCTGCGTCAGCAGGTGGCGCAGCAGTACCTGGCCGGTATCGATAACCCTGCCATCCAGTTGCCCGACCCGGGCGTGGCCGGCCAGCATGCCTGGCACCTGTTCGTGGTGCGCAGCGAGTGCCGTGAACAATTGCAGCAGCATCTGGCGCAGCAGGGCGTGCAAACCCTGGTGCACTACCCGATCCCGCCGCACCGGCAGCAAGCCTATCCGCAGTTGGCCGACCTGTCGCTGCCGCTGACAGAGCGGCTGCATGAGCAGGTGCTGAGCCTGCCCATGGATCCGACCCTGACCGTCGAAGCCATCCAGCACGTCATTGACGCCTGCAACAGCTTTTCGCGTCCTTGAGTGCCAGGTATGACCCTGATCAGAACCAGCCTGCTCAATGCAATAGCGGTTGCAGTAAAAATGGCCACCTTGCTTGGCCTGAACAAGGTGCTGGCCCTGTACGTGGGGCCGGCCGGTTACGCGGCCATTGGCCAGTTGCAGAATGCGGTGACAATGTTCACCACCCTGGCCAGCGGTGCCGTGAGCACGGGGGTGACCAAGTACACGGCCGAGTTCGCCGAACAGCCCGAAGAGCAGCGCAAGGTGTGGAGAACCGCCGGCACACTGTCGGTACTGGTTTCGCTGCTGCTGGCGGTGTTGATCATCGTGCTGCGCAACCCTTTGGCCAACTGGTTCTTCAATGATGAATCGCTGGCTACGGTGCTGTTGTGGTTTGCCGCCACCCTGGTGTTCTTCGCCTTCAACTCGTTGTTGCTGGGCGTATTGAACGGCAAGAAAGATGTCCCGCGCTATGTGCTGGCCAACATTCTCGGCAGCCTGATTTCGCTGGTTGTCACCTGTGCGTTGACCATCCAGATGGGACTGTACGGCGCCCTGGTGGCGCTGGCGGTGTACCAGTCGATCAGCTTTGTCGCCACCTTGCTGATCTGCATGCGCACGCCCTGGTTCCGCCTTGGCGACTTCTTTGGTGGCCTGGACCGCCAGGCCCTGGGGCGGCTGTCGAAGTTCGCGCTGATGGCCGTGGTCACCGCCTGCTCGCTGCCGGTTTGCCATGTGTTCCTGCGTGACTACCTGGGCAATACCTTTGGCTGGGAACAAGCCGGCTACTGGGAGGCCATGTGGCGCCTGAGTTCGGCGTATCTGATGCTGATTACCACGACCCTGGCGGTTTACTACCTGCCGCGGCTGTCCGAGCTCAAGGATGCTGGTGAATTGCGCCGGGAGATGCTGCAGGGCTACAAGCTGATCCTGCCCATGACCATCCTGGCCGGGCTGGTGATCTACCTGTTGCGCGACTTCATCATCCAGGTGCTGTTTTCTGAATCGTTCCTGCCGATGCGCGAACTGTTCGCCTGGCAGATGGTGGGCGACAGCCTGAAGATTGCCAGCTGGTTGATGGCCTACCTGATGCTGGGCAAGGCACTGACGCGGCTTTACCTGGTAACCGAAATCCTCGCCACCCTCTCGCTTTACGGCCTGACGGTGTACCTCACGCAACTCTGGGGTTATGACAAGGTCACACTTGCCTACGCCGTCAATTACCTGTTGTATGCGATTGTGATGTATTTCGCAGTCTTCCGGCGTTTGCCGTCGATTGTCGCTGATTCGGCACGGAGCTGAGCAATGAAGCAAGTGGTAGAGCAGCTGCAGGCACGGATACTGAAGGCAGCGCCAGGGCCAGCATTGGCTCAAGCGCAAGTCTATGGTGCGCTGCTCTGGGCCGTGGACCTGAACATCTATGAGGCCGCCGCGCTGGAGCGCCACCTGGTGGCCCAGTGCGCCAGCCTGGTCAAGGTGCCTGCCGGCAACGGCGAGTCGCGCGGGTGCCTGCATGTGGTCAGCGAACCTTACATGCAGGGCGGCCATACCCGGCTGATGGAGCGCCTGGCGCACATGCACGAAGGCCCGGTGGACCTGCTGGTAACACGCGGTGCCAAGCCCGAGGTGCTTGAACGCCTGGCGGGCTACTTCGCCCATATTGAAGTGGCGCACGGTGATGACCCGTGTGCCCGCCTGCAATCCGTCGTCGACACCTTGGCCCGGTACGACAAGGTCGTTTTGCACATCCACCCGGATGACATCATCACCACCGTCGCCTGCGGCCTGGTGAAGCAGCAGCGTGGTGCCACACAGACGGTGTATTTCGTCAACCACGCCGACCACGTGTTCAGCTTTGGCGCCTCGGTTGCCGACGTATATTTCGAGATCAGCGCCTACGGGCACCACCTGGACAAGAAAAAACACCTCACCTGCCAGAAGAGCTTCCTGGCGATCCCGATCGAGACCAACGGGGCCAAGGTGCCGGATGCTTCGCCGACACATGAGCGGATCAAGGTATTCAGCGCAGCCTCCGCGGCCAAGTACAAGCCCCACGGCGGCCTGGACATGCGCCCGTCGATCACTGCCATTCTCGAGCGCTTCCCCAAAGCCGAGTGCTGGATCATCGGCGCCAACCCGCTGACCAATACCTGGTGGTGGACGGTCAAGCTGCGTTACCCGACGCGCTTTTTCATCCGCCGCCACCTGCCGTACAAGGACTACCTGGCATTTGCCGAAAAAGCTGACTTCTACCTGGACAGCTACCCCATTCCCGGCGGCACAGCGTTCGCCGAGCAGTTGCTTAAAGGCCGTCGCTGTGTGGGCCTGGTGGCACCGATCCAGGGCTATTCCCCGGCAGACAGCCTGAAAGTGCCCGGCGTTGGCCAGTTGCTGGCCAGCATCGAGCAGCCGCAGCCCAGTGCGCCGGTGGTCGAGGCCGTACAGCGGGTGAATTCGGTAGAAGCGGTCAAGGCACGCTACCTGGCCTGTATCGAACGTGGCGAATTCTGCGAGAACGAACTGGCAGCCATGCTGCCGTGGACGGGCAACCTCGATTTCATGAAACCGACAGGTAAGGTCACTAGCATGATCCCTGCGGATGTCTTCGACGCCTTGTGCCGCATCGACACGAACCTGGCGCTGCGAACTCTGCTTTCCTACGCTTGGGTGCCGCGCATCAAGATCCTGATCAAGGTCACGCTGTTGCGGCTGGCCAGGCTTGCCAGAGCGAGAGGGTGAGTGTGATCAAGATCTTTATCGGCGTGTTGTTCGGCCTGCTGTTCCTCAGCGACTACATCGTGCTGACGCTGGGGCTGGGCAGTGCCTTTGCCGGCTGGCGCGAAATGATCAGCCTGTTGGTGATCATGTGGCTGCTGCTGCGGGCCCTGGCCAGCGTCACGGCACGCGGCATGGTCAACCTCGAGGTGGGGCGATCGTTGCTGATCGTGCTGTTCTTCGCCTTCCTGTACCTGCTGTTCGGCGATCTCAGCGCCTCGTCGGTGCGCATGTTCCGCGCGCTGGCGGTGCCGGTGTTCGTCGGCATGGCGGTGGCCATATGGGCGCAGGCCGTGTCGACCGAGAAAAAACTGCGCCATGTGTACTGGTCGGTGCTGGCCATGAGTGTGCTCACCGGCGTGTATGCGCTGTATCAGTACCTGACCATCGCCTCGGCCGAGCAGTTCTGGTACTGGCCGCTGCTGAGCGCCAAAGGCTACGAACTGCAGCCCTACAACTCGATGCGTGACGGCTTGCCGCGGGTTTCCGGTTTTTTCACCGGTACTCTGGAGTTTTCCGCAGTCATCCTTAATACCGCCGCCATGACCCTGGCCGTGCTGCTCAGTGGGCGCAAATGGTCGCTGACCCGGCGCCTGCTGCTCAGCGCTGCATTCGTGCTGCTGTGCGGGCTGGTCGCGATCGGTTCGGTGCGCACTGCCATGATCGGCCTGGTGTGCATCTGCTCGATGCTGGTGGTGGCGCGGGTACTGCGCACCGCCTGGCTGATCTCCCTGCTGGGGTACCTGCAGTTCGTTGGCCTGACCGTGGCGATTTTCGCCTACCTGTCTATGGGCTACACACAGGACCTGTCGGCGCTGGACCGTGAGCGGCAGTGGCTGCACATGTACCAGGTGCTCAGCGCGCACCCCATGGGCTATGGCTTTGGCTCAGTAGGCCCGGGGCAGCCGTACTGGTTCGACTCGTTCTGGCTGAACCTGCTGGCCACTTGCGGTTGGGTCGGGGCGCTGATCATGGCCGGGTTGATTCTTTGGTACCACAAGCTGGTGACGATCATCGTCCGGGACAGGCCGCATGCCAGCGCGTGGAAAAACGGCCTGGGCAACTTCGTGATTGCCAGTTACCCGTTTTTCCTCAGTTCGTTCTTTTTCCAGTCCTATACGAACAGCGTGGTCCTTTACATTTTTGCGATTGTGGTGATGGTGATCATTGGTGAAAACAGAAGAACAAAAGTTGAGCTTGGCAGTTCTGATCGTTCTGTATCGGAAAGCTAGCCAGGACTCGATCGCCCTGCAGTCACTGCTCGCGCAAAAGGCATTGCTGGAAGGCGAAGGCATAAACCTGCAACTGTACGTCTGGAACAACTCACCAGGCGTGGCACAGCCGTGCCCAGGTGTGCGTTGGTACGAGGCGCACAACCAGCGGCTCTCGGTGATCTACAACCAGGTCGCTGCCGAGGCGTTTGCTGCCGGGGTCGAGCTGTTCATGATTTCGGACGACGACACCAACTACTCCAACATCCGCTTGTCCAGCTGCCTGGCGCAGATCGGCCAGGTGCGCAGTGCGCCGGGTGGTGACCAAGTGGGTGTGTTCATGCCGCGGCTGGTCAGCCATGGGCAGCTGGTCAGCCCCGGCCAGCGCTGGTTGTTCATGGGCCGCCTTACCCCCGCTGTGGCCCCCGGGCTGGTGGATTCGAAAAACCTGCTGGGCATCAACAGCGGGCTGATCTTCACCCGCGCGTGCTTTGAGCGCATGAAACCGTTCTATGACGAGCGGCTGCGCTTTTATGCCACCGATACCGACTTTTTCATCCGCTATGAAGGCTACTTCCCCAAGGCCTGCGTGCTGAATGTGGAAATTGCCCACGACCTGTCCGAGCACAGCGCCGATACCCCCGAGCGCGCCTTGTTCCGTTTTGAAGAAATGATCCACGGTCTGCGCATCAGCTTCGAGTCCCACAGCCTGGTGCAGCGCGGCCTGCTCGACCTGTACCTGGTCTACGCCGCCCTGCGCAAGGCCGTGGCCTACCGCAGCCCGGCTTTCGTCAAGGCTTTGTTTACCCAGGTGAGGGCCGTGAAATGATGCATGCCTTGCTCGAAAAACTGGTGTTGCTGGTTAAAAAACGGCCAATGGAAATCGACCGACGGATCTCCTCGGGCTACCTGCTGGGGCTGATCGTGAGCAAGCTGCTGATGGCCTGCCGAGGCGTGATCCGCCTGCGCCGGCGGCGGCTGGCGTTTATCGGCGCGGGGGTGACGCTGAAGGAAGTGGGCAAGATCGAGTACGGCCCCGGGCTGGTGATCGACCAGGGCTGCTTCGTCGATGCCTTGTCCAACGACGGTATCCGCTTCGGCACCGCCGTGTCGTTGAACAAAAACATCATCATCGAGTGCACCGGCAGCCTGGCCAATATCGGCAAGGGCCTGGTGATTGGCGACAACGTCGGCCTGGGCGCCGGTTGCTTCCTGGGCTGTGCCGGCGGCATCGAGATTGGCAGCGACACCATCATCGGCAACTTCGTCAGCTTCCACTCGGAGAACCACAACTTCGAAGACCCGCTGCAACCGATCCGCCTGCAGGGCGTTACACGCCAGGGGATCAAGGTTGGCCGCAACTGCTGGATCGGCGCCAAGGTCACCGTGCTTGACGGTGCGGTGATCGAAGATGGCTGCATATTCGCAGCAGGGGCGGTGGTTGCGGCGGGTGTGTATCGCAAGAACTCGATTTATGGCGGCGTGCCGGCCAAGTTCATCAAGGCGCGCGTGGCTGAAGAAGGGATTGCATGAAAACGTTGCACTTTGTTCATCTGTTGAATGACTACAGCGGTAGCCCCCGGGTATTGAACCAGACCATCACCGCGTTGCAGGAGAGTGGCGCCGATTGCACCCTGCATGTGGGTAGCAGCGGCAACGGTGTACTTGATGAACTGCAGGTACGTACCTGCAAGTTTGCCTACAAGCGCTTCGACAACCGTTGGTTGACCTTGCTGGCCTACGCTGGCTCGCAGGTGGTGCTGTTCTTCAGCCTGCTGCGCCGGGTGCGGCCGGGGCAGGTTGTGCTGATCAATACCATGCTGCCGTTCGGTGCTGCCCTGGCTGCCCGCTTGCGCGGTGCCAAGGTGGTTTACCACGTGCACGAAACCTCGATTCGGCCTGCAGTGTTGAAGGCGTTCCTGCGCCGGGTAATTGCCGGCTGTGCCAGCAAGGTGGTGTACGTTTCCAAGTATTTGCAGGCGCAGGAGGGCGTGGCTGGGGTGCCGGCGGTGACCGTCTACAACGGCCTGGCCGAAGGCTTTCAGCAGCAGGCGATGGCCACGCCGTACCAGCACATGCACGCTGGCCGCTTCAATGTGCTGATGCTGGCGTCGTTGAAAGGCTACAAAGGGGTGGGCGAGTTCGTTGCCCTGGCAAGCGCACTGGCTGGCGACCCACAGTTGAAGTTCACCCTGGTGCTCAACGCCAGCCCGCAGGAGGTGGACAGCTATTTTGCCGGCAAGTCGCTGCCGAACAACCTGGTGCTGAGCCCGGCCAGTTCGGATGTGGCGAAGTTCTACCGCGAGGCCAGCCTGGTGCTGAACTTGTCCCACCTGGATGGCTGGGTCGAAACCTTCGGCCTGACCATACTCGAGGCCATGGCCTTCGGCATCCCGACCATCGTGCCCCCAGCAGGCGGCCCGGTGGAACTGGTGAGCGATGGCGTAGAGGGCTACCAGATCGACTCGAAAAACCACCAGCAACTGGTGCGCACGGTTGCGCGCCTGTCGCAGGACCCACAGGCGTGTCAGGCACTGTCTGAACGCGCACGCATGAAAGCGAGTGAGTTTTCCACCGCCAACTTCCAGAAGAATATCGTGATGGTGTTTGATGACCTATAAGATTGCAGTGATTGGTACGGTAGGATTGCCCGCCCAATACGGTGGTTGGGAAACTTTGACCGAACAATTGGTGCGCAACTTGCCGGGTGACTGCGAGCTCACCGTGTATTGCAGCGCACCGCATTACCCCGAGCGCCCAGCGTTTTTCGAACGTGCCCGCCTGGTTTACCTGAACCTCAAAGCCAATGGCGTGCAAAGCATCCCCTATGATGTGTTGAGCATGCTGCACGCTTACCGCAAGCATGACCTGATGCTGATTCTGGGGGTTTCCGGCTGTATCGCCTTGCCATTCATGCGCCTGCTGACGCGCAAGCCGATCGTGGTGAACATCGACGGCTACGAATGGAAGCGCGCCAAATGGTCCAACTTCGCCCGCTGGTTCCTGAAGCTGTCTGAAGCCGTAGCCGTGCGCTTTGCTCATGCGGTCATCACCGATAACAAGGTGCTGCAGGAGTATGTGACCGCCGAATACAACAAGCCCAGCGAACTCATCGCCTACGGTGGTGACCAGGCCCGGGCCGGGGAGCCAACCGAGCAAGCCCGCCAGGCGTACCCGTTCCTGGGTGCGCCATACGCCTTCACGGTGTGCCGCATCGAACCGGAAAACAACATCCACGTCATTCTTGAGGCCTTTGCCGGGTCGGGCATGCCGTTGGCGATCATCGGCAACTGGAACCACAGCGAGTACGGCGTGCAGTTGCGCAAGCAGTACGAAGGGGTGAGCAACATCCACCTGCTGGACCCGATCTACGACGTCGAGCAACTGAGCCCGCTGCGCAGCAATGCCACGGTGTACCTGCATGGCCACAGTGCCGGCGGCACCAACCCTTCGCTGGTCGAAGCCATGTGGCTAGGTTTGCCGGTGGTGGCCTTCGATGTGTCGTTCAACCGCGCCACAACTGAAGACCAGGCCTTGTACTTTGCCGACAGCACCTCGCTGCGCAACCACGTACAGGCGCTGATGGGCGATGCCGACGCACGTGCGCAACTGTCGATGCGGCTGCATGAAATTGCCAACCGCCGTTACCGCTGGTCGGTGGTGGCCGAGCAGTACCGCAGTGTCTTTACCCGCCTGCTGGGGAAAGGCTGATGGCTGGGCAGGGCATTCTTGCCACGGGTGGTAGTGGCTTTGTCGGCAAGGTGCTGCTGCAGCGGCTTGCCAGCGACCCACGCTGGGAGCCGCGCGCGCTGGTGCGGCAACTGCCCGCCCAGGGGCTGGCCGGGGTCGACTACCGGCCCTTCAGCGAACTGGCGGCGGTGGATAGGGCAACCGGCCATTTCGAGCAGGTGGACACCGTGATTCACCTGGCCTCCCGCGTGCACGTCATGCAGGAAACCGCCGCTGATCCGCTTGCCGAGTTCCGTCGGGTGAACGTGGAAGGTACCCTGAGCCTTGCCCGGGCTGCGGCACAGGCAGGTGTGCGGCGCTTCATTTTTGTCAGCTCGGTGAAGGTGAACGGCGAAACCACTGACGGCCGCCAGCCCTTCACCGCTGATGAGGCACCTGCGCCATCAGACCCTTACGGCATTTCCAAACGCGAAGCCGAAGACGGCCTGCGCCAACTGGCTGCCCAAACCGGCCTGGAAGTGGTGATCGTGCGCCCGGTGCTGGTGTACGGCCCTGGTGTAAAGGCCAACTTCCGCAGCATGATGAATTGGCTGAGCAAAGGTGTGCCGCTGCCGTTTGGCGCCATACACAACAAGCGCAGCCTGGTGGCGTTGGACAACCTGGTGGACTTGTTGGTGACCTGCATCGACCACCCCGCCGCCGCCAACCAGACCTTCCTGGCCAGTGATGGCCATGACCTGTCTACCACTGAGTTGCTGCAACGGCTGGGCAAGGCGCTGGGCAAACCCGCCAGGTTGCTGCCGGTGCCCGCCACCTGGTTGAAAGGGGCGGCGACCCTTGCCGGCAAGGGCGGGCTTGCCCAGCGGCTGTGCGGATCGCTGCAGGTAGACAGTGGCAAAACCCGTACTCTGCTGGGTTGGCAGCCCCCACTGGATGTGGACCAGGCTCTGAGGGTCACGGCACTCAACTTTTTGAAAGGGCAAGACAAATGACGGCTTGGTGGCTTATTCCCCTCGTCGCAGGGGCATCCCTGCTTTTGACAGCAGCGCTGCGGCGTTACGCCCTGAACAAACAGATCATCGACGTACCCAATGCGCGTAGTTCGCATACCGTGCCCACGCCGCGGGGTGGCGGTGTGGCCATTGTGCTGAGCTTCCTGGCCAGCTTGCCGGTGCTGGGCATGGCCGGTGCCGTGCCGTTGGCGACGCTGGTTGCCATTGGCGGGGCTGGGGCGCTGATTGCGGTAATCGGCTTTATGGACGATCACGGCCACATTGCTGCCCGCTGGCGCCTGCTTGGCCATTTCGCCGCAGCCGCGTGGATGTTGTACTGGCTGGGCGGCCTGGCGCCGTTGCAGGTGTTCGGCTTTACCCTCGACCTGCAGTGGTTCGGCTTCATTTTGGCGGCGTTCTACACCGTGTGGATGCTCAACCTCTATAACTTCATGGACGGCATTGATGGCATTGCCAGCATCGAGGCGGTCACTGCCTGCCTGGGCATGGTGGTGCTATCGGCCCTGGCCGGTACGCCGCAGTTGATGGCATTGCCGCTGTTGCTGGCCGCAGCAACGCTGGGCTTTTTGTTCTGGAACTTCCCGCCGGCCAAGATCTTCATGGGCGACGCTGGCAGCGGCTTTCTCGGCATCGTGCTGGCGGGTTTGTCGCTGCAGGCAGCCTGGGCCTCACCGCAGTTGTTCTGGTGCTGGCTGATCCTGCTGGGCGTGTTCGTGGTCGATGCCACGTTTACCCTCATCCGCCGCTTGCTGCGCGGTGACAAGGTGTACGAAGCGCACCGCAGCCATGCCTACCAGTTTGCCTCTCGTCACTATGGCAGGCACCTGCCGGTAACCCTGGCGGTGGCAGCTATAAACCTGTTCTGGCTGCTGCCGGTAGCCCTGTGTGTGTTGCTGTTGGGCCTGGACGGCGTGTGGGGCGTGATCATCGCCTACCTGCCATTGGCCTATCTGGCCGTGCGCTGGCGCGCCGGTGAGCTCGAACACTAGCTAAAGTGATAGGACGAAGACAGTAGACATGTCACTTTGGAATGCCCTAAGAGGTTTTATGGATAAGCTGCGCTCAAGACTGCTTGGACTGCCTCGACGCCACAAACGGCTGGTTCAGGTAGCGACTGATGTGATTCTGGTCTGGTTCGCACTCTGGCTGGCGTTTGTCGTGCGCTTAGGGATAGATGACCTGGCCAACCCCGTGCTGGACCATACCTGGCTGTTCATCACGGCGCCTATCATCTCGATCCCGCTGTTCATCCGCTTTGGTCTGTACCGGGCGGTTATGCGCTATTTCGGCAACGACGCACTGATCGCCATCATCAAGGCCGTGACCCTGTCGGCATTGATTCTGGGCTTTATCATCTACTGGGCCAGCAACCACCAAAATGTGGTACCGCGCTCGATCACCTTCAACTACTGGTGGCTGAGCCTGATCATGGTCGGCGGCCTGCGCCTGGCCATGCGCCAGTATTTTCTCGGTGACTGGTTCGCCACCGCCGTACAGCACGTACCTTTCGCCAACCGTGACGACGGCCTGCCACGGGTTGCCGTGTACGGCGCCGGCTCTGCGGGTAACCAGCTGGTGGCCGCCTTGCGCATGGGCAAGGCCATGCGCCCGGTAGCGTTCATCGACGACGATGCAAGCATCACCGACCGAGTGATCGCTGGCCTGCAGGTTTACCAGCCAGACCATCTGCAACGCATGATCGACGACACCGGCGCCGAAGAAATCCTGCTGGCGCTGCCCTCGGTCAGCCGCAGCCGTCGCCGCGAAATCCTGAACCTGCTCGAAGGCTACCCACTGCACGTACGCAGTGTGCCCGGTTTCATGGACCTGGCCAGCGGCCGGGTGAAAGTGGACGACATTCAGGAAGTGGATATCGCCGACCTGCTGGGCCGCGACGCGGTGCCTGCGCAAGGTGACCTGCTGCAGCACTGCATCATCGACCAGACCGTGATGGTGACCGGCGCTGGCGGCTCGATCGGCTCCGAGTTGTGCCGCCAGATCCTGGGGCAAACACCGCGCACCCTGCTGTTGTTCGAGCACAGCGAATTCAACCTGTACACCATCGCCGGCGAGCTGGAGCAGCGGATCGTGCGCGAAGGCCTGGCCGTGCAGTTGATCCCCATCCTCGGCTCGGTGCGCGACCAGGCCAAGATGCTGGACGTGATGCGCGCCTGGCAGGTGGACACGGTGTACCACGCCGCCGCCTACAAGCATGTGCCCATCGTCGAGCACAACATTGCCGAAGGCCTGTCGAACAATGTGTTCGGCACCCTGTACACCGCGCAGGCGGCGCTGCAGGCAGGCGTGGCCAACTTCGTGCTGATTTCCACCGACAAGGCCGTGCGCCCCACCAATGTTATGGGGAGTACCAAGCGCTTGGCCGAAATGGTGCTGCAGGCCCTGAGTAAAGAGCTGGCCCCCGTTCTGATGGGCGACACCGGCAATGTGTCGCAGGTGAACAAAACCCGTTTCACCATGGTGCGTTTCGGCAACGTGCTGGGCTCGTCAGGTTCCGTGATTCCCCTGTTCCACAAGCAAATCAAGCACGGCGGGCCGCTGACCGTTACCCACCCGAAAATCACCCGCTACTTCATGACCATCCCCGAGGCTGCGCAGTTGGTAATCCAGGCTGGCTCCATGGGGCAGGGCGGTGACGTGTTCGTGCTGGACATGGGCGAACCGGTGAAGATCGTGGAACTGGCAGAGAAGATGATTCATTTGTCCGGCTTTAGCATCCGCTCCGAGCGCAACCCGCTGGGCGATATCGCCATCAACTTCACCGGCCTGCGCCCAGGCGAGAAGCTTTATGAAGAACTGCTGATCGGCGACAACGTGATTGCCACGCGCCACCCCATGATCATGAGCGCCAATGAAGACTTCCTGCCCTGGGATGTGCTGAAGCAGCGCCTGGATGCACTGCGTGCCGCCACCGCGGTGGATGACTTTGCCACCGTGCGCCAGTTGCTGCGCGACACCGTCAGCGGCTATGTGCCCGGCGGGGAAATTGTGGATTGGCTGTACCAGCGCCGGCGCCTGGAGCCCTGAGCGCTGTACCTACAAACAGAACAGGCGTTGCCCGTAAAGCAGCGCCAACATGAACTTCAGCCGTTGCGAAGTTTGAAAGCAGGAATTGGGAAGAACTGAACGATGACTATTCTGGTAACTGGTGGTGCGGGCTTCATTGGCGCGAACTTCGTGCTGGACTGGCTGGCCGGTAGCGATGAGCCCGTGGTCAACCTCGACAAACTCACCTACGCAGGCAACCTGCAGACCCTGAGCAGCCTTCAGGGCGACAAACGGCACATCTTCGTGCACGGCGACATTGGTGATTCCGAACTGGTCGCCCGCCTGCTCAAGGAGCACCAGCCGCGGGCGATCGTCAACTTTGCCGCCGAGTCCCACGTCGACCGCTCGATCCACGGCCCGGAAGATTTCATCGAAACCAACATCGTCGGCACCTTCCGCCTGCTGGAAGCCGTTCGCGCCCATTGGGGCGGCCTGGATGAACAGGCCCGCCAGGCGTTCCGCTTCCTGCACGTGTCCACCGACGAAGTGTACGGCTCGCTGGCAGCCGACGAACCGGCCTTCACCGAAACCCACCAGTACCAGCCCAACAGCCCGTACTCGGCCAGCAAGGCTGCCAGTGACCACCTGGTGCGCTCGTACCACCACACCTACGGCCTGCCTGTACTGACCACCAACTGCTCGAACAACTACGGCCCGCACCACTTCCCGGAAAAACTCATCCCGCTGATGATCGTCAACGCCCTGGCTGGCAAGCCATTGCCGGTGTACGGCGACGGCCAGCAGATTCGCGACTGGCTGTATGTGAAAGACCACTGCAGCGCCATCCGCCGCGTGCTGGAAGCCGGCGCCCTCGGCGAGGTGTACAACGTTGGCGGCTGGAACGAAAAGCCCAACCTGGAAATCGTCAACCGCGTGTGCGCGCTGCTGGACGAGCTGCGCCCGCGTGACGACGGCAAGCCCTACGCCGAGCAGATCACCTACGTAACCGACCGCCCCGGCCATGACCGCCGCTACGCCATCGACGCCCGCAAGCTGGAGCGCGAGCTGGGCTGGAAGCCGGCCGAAACCTTCGAAACCGGCATTCGCAAGACCGTGGCCTGGTACCTCGACAACCAGGAATGGGTACAGAACGTGCAGTCCGGCAGCTACCGCGACTGGGTAGAGAAAAACTACGCAGGGCGTTCGGCATGAAGATTCTGCTACTGGGCAAGGACGGCCAGGTGGGCTGGGAGCTGCAACGCAGCCTCGCCCCGCTGGGCCAGCTGCTGGCACTGAACTCCCGTAGCCAGGCCCACTGCGGCGACCTGGCCAACCTGCCAGGCCTGGCCGAAACCGTGCGCGCCTACGCCCCTGATGTCATCGTCAACGCTGCGGCCTACACCGCCGTCGACAAGGCCGAGAGCGAGCGCGAGCAAGCCTTCAGGGTAAACGCCGAAGCCGTCGGCGTGCTGGCCCGCGCCGCCGCAGAGTGCGGCGCGCTGCTGGTGCATTACTCCACCGATTACGTGTTCCCGGGGCAGGGCACCCAGCCTTGGCGCGAAGACGACAGCGTCGGCCCGCTGAATACCTACGGCGAAAGCAAGCTGGCTGGCGAGCAAGCCATCCAGGCGGCTGGCTGCCAGCACCTGATCTTCCGCACCTGCTGGGTGTATGCCGCCCGCGGCAACAACTTTGCCAAGACCATGCTGCGCCTGGCCGCAGAGCGCGACAGCCTGGGCGTGATTGACGACCAGTTTGGCGCCCCGACCGGTGCTGAACTGATCGCCGACATTACTGCCCACGCAATCACCGCCACCCGTCGCAACCCGGCCTTGGCCGGCCTCTACCACTTGGCGGCCGGCGGCGAAACCACCTGGTGCGGCTATGCCCGCTACGTGCTGGAGCAGGCGGCGACACAAGGTGTAGTGCTGAAAGCCCAAGCCGAACAGGTAAACCCGCTTACGACCGACGCTTACCCGACCCCAGCCAAACGGCCGGCCAATTCGCGTCTTGATACCAACAAACTGCAGAAGGCTTTTGCCCTGACCCTGCCAGACTGGCGCCAGGGAGTGGCCCGCATGCTCACGGAAATACACGAGAAATGACCACCATGAACCGTAAAGGCATCATTCTGGCAGGCGGGTCGGGTACCCGCCTGCACCCTGCGACCCTGGCGATTTCCAAGCAGCTGCTGCCGGTGTACGACAAACCGATGATCTACTACCCGCTGACCACACTGATGCTGGCGGGCATCCAGGACATCCTGATCATCTCCACCCCGCAAGACACCCCACGCTTCGAGCAACTGCTGGGCGACGGCCATCAGTGGGGCATCAACATCAGCTATGCCGTGCAGGCTTCGCCTGACGGCCTGGCGCAAGCCTTCCTGATTGGTGAAAGCTTCATCGGCAACGACCTGTCGGCGCTGGTGCTGGGCGACAACATTTATTACGGCCATGACTTCCAGCAGCTGCTGCGCAACGCCATGGGCCGCGACGAAGGCGCCAGCGTGTTCGCCTACCACGTGCATGACCCCGAGCGTTACGGCGTGGTCGAGTTCGACGAGCAGGGCAAGGCGATCAGCCTGGAAGAGAAACCGGCCAAGCCGAAGTCCAGCTACGCCGTGACCGGTTTGTACTTCTACGACAAGGACGTGGTCGAGATTGCCAAGGGCATCAAGCCATCTCCACGGGGCGAGTTGGAGATTACTGACCTGAACCGGGTGTACCTGGAGCAGAACCGGTTGTCGGTGGAGATCATGGGGCGTGGGTATGCCTGGCTGGATACGGGGACGCATGACTCGCTGCTGGAGGCTAGCGGGTATATCGCGACCATTGAACGGCGGCAGGGGTTGAAGGTGGCTTGCCCGGAAGAGGTGGCTTACCGGCAGGGGTGGATCGGGGCGGAGCAGCTGTTGAGGTTGGCTGGACCGTTGGCGAAGAATGGGTATGGGCAGTATTTGAAGCGGTTGGTGGGGGATAGGGTTTATTGAAGCAGGCCTTTAACGCTAATTTATGCGGCTATCTGAAGTTGACGATGAAGTAGGAGCTGCATGCGCGCCTTAATCGTCTGCTCATTGTCAGATCTGGAATTTATGGTTCTTCACGGACTGCCGGGAAAGTCATTCTTGATCTTCATGAAGAAGAATTCGCTGTCCCGGTAGCCGTAAGCCATCCGCTTGATCACCTTGATCCGGTTATTGATGCCCTCCAACTGCCCCGTGTGCATGGGCCAGCGCACCCTGCTCAGGATGCCGCGCCAGTAGTTCTTCAGGCGTTTAGCGAACTGCTTCAGAGCCGGTATTGCGCTTTCATCAGCCATTCGCAACCAGTGCTTCCAGGCTGAACGCCAGCCCCAGGCTGTGGTCGGAGCCAACAGGGCTTTGAGCTCTGCCTTCATCAGATAAACAGTCATCAGCGATTGGTTAGCTGCCAGCAGATCCAGCAGGCGCACCTGCTGATCTTCACGCTCGAGATTCTCCGGATTACGCAGCAACAGCCACCGCGCTTGCTTGATCACCTTGCGGGCAGGTTTGTCATGGCGCAGTAGCCTCATCGAATCGCACACGATCAATCACTTCTCGGCCATATTTGGCGACCACATGAAACAGGTCGTAGACCACTCTTGCCTGAGGGCAGTCCTGGCGCACCTCCAGGTCAAATGCGGTATTCATGTCCATTGCAACGGCCTCGATCCGCGCACAGCCCTCACGCCCCAGCGCTTCGAAGAAGGGCCTGACGGCAGCTCGGCTGCGTCCTTCGCCGATCCACAGCACCCGGCGAGTATCGGCATCCAGCACCACGC
Source organism: Pseudomonas sp. NPDC089547 (assembly GCF_050280665.1). Classification (NCBI taxonomy): domain Bacteria; kingdom Pseudomonadati; phylum Pseudomonadota; class Gammaproteobacteria; order Pseudomonadales; family Pseudomonadaceae; genus Pseudomonas; species Pseudomonas sp. NPDC089547. The sequence goes on from NZ_JBNNVS010000037.1 coordinate 23,612, forward strand.
TGGCGTAGCGATGCCCTTTGAACAAAGCAAACTCGTCCATTACCAAACGTCTGGGCTGGGCGTTCGGCAGCTTCTCCAATGCGGCTTGTAGCGCCCGCCGCTCCAGCAAACGCACGCTGTCCCAATGCAAACCAAACAGCTCGGCGACGTGCAGGGTGGGCAGACGTCGGCAAGCCTGGATCACGGCTTCAGCAAAACGCTTGGTCATGCGCGAATAGCGGTCAAGCCAGCTGACTGACTCCATTCGCTTGCCGCATGCATTGCACCCCACACGCCGCAGTCCCACATTCAGCCGAACTGCGCGGGCAAGAATGGGCAGGTCGCGGATTGAGCGCTGGCAGTATTCGTGGATGGTGGTGCTGGGCCGATGGCAGCCGCTGCAGGTGGGGAATCTGGTGGGCTGAGGGATCAGGTCGATCAGCAGGTCATCGCCGTCAGGCTTGATGGCGATGACAGAAAGCCCTCCCAAAAGGGCAGAAACGTATTAATATCGTGCATAAGAAGCCGGTTTGTAGATGTGTTTGCTCGCACGAACATCATCCATCAAACCGGCGTTCTTGTTTCTGTCTTTCCCGGGATTCCGTGAAGAACCGAATTTATTGGCTGCTGCAGGAGAGGTGCGCCCGTATGGCCTGGTAATCAGGCTATTGCCCGGGGTTTAAGAGTATGCACCTGTGTATTCAGTTTTTCTGATATCCCAAGTCGCCCATCGTCGTTTGCTGGGCGACTTATTTTCAGTATCCTTAAAGTTCTGCAGTGACTAGCACTTGAATGTCGCCGATGCAATTGCTAATCATCTAAAAGTTTAGGGGGCTTACGATGCATTGGGATGAAAATTTTTCACCTGAAGAATCCTGGTAGAAGGCTATTACGGTTAGCTCTCCAAGCGTGTCAGGAATAGGGAAGCAAGCATTCGATAACGCGTCGTACCAACGGACGTCATGTCGATCCCCATCGACTAGCAAATAGAACGCGAATTCGCCACCCTCATGTATGCTTCCATCCATTACCAACGAGCACTGCGCAAAAATTCCATGCTCGGATTTGAATGCAGCGACAGTGATGGTTGCACCTTCAGAGATAAGGAGCGATTTCTCCTGCGTAAGGTCTTCACGCAACAGGCCCTTCGCGCTGTTCTCAGATGTTATAAAATTTAATTGTGCGAGAGCTTCTTTGTAATACTGCTCGCAATAATGAAAGGGGGACACGCCCCAGTGGTGATCTTCGTCTGATGTTAAGAGCTGTGGTGGGAAATACAGAAATTGATGCTTGCCGAGCTTTTTTTCCAGCGCCTTGTACATCCATTCCAGCTCCTGGTTGGCCTTCTCAATGGTTGCTAACGGAACTGGGAAATTAGTATTGCTTGGATTTTCGAAGCGTGAGGCCCAATAGACTTTGTTGATGATTAAGCAGTCGAGTTTTTTGTGCTTCTCTAGAACTGCAAGGAATTTGTGCATTCCTTGAGTCCACAGGTCTCGGCGCTCAGGTGTGCCGGGTTTGATTAGTTGGAAGCCTTTGATATTACTGTCATTCAATAGACCACTTTCAGCCAGTTCATTGGAGTTTGTAATGATGTGGCCGGAGGGTAGGATTGCAAGGTCAAATCGCTCATCGATTAGATCGATTAGTATTATGTCGGCATCTTGGAATGCTTTAGGCTGCGTGAGGATTTGTTTCGAAAAATCATATGCGACCATACGTCGCCTGAATGCAGAAGGTATGCGCTCAAGTGCCTCTTCATTTTCGTATGAAGAGCTGCATAGCGAGGCCATTGAAGATCTTGCAAAGTAATCCGTTAACTTAAATGCTTGGCTTTCTTCTAGGTTAAATATGTCTCTAGATACGCAGCTGCCGTAAATAGTTAAGTTTTTGGTCACTGTATTCTTCAGCCTTTTTGTTCATGCTTCACATAAATGGGTGTGGGTCCTGTTCCATCAGGCCTTTCAGTTCGCTCCGTGCCCAATATGGAGGACAGTTTGGCAGTAACCAAAATGTCACGCAGCGGTGGCGGAATCTCATTATCCATAGATCGCTTAGGAATGCAACGCAGGCTCTGCGACCACCTGACCATTTTGCTGCGGGGGCAAAAGAAATAAAAATATAGGATCCAATTGATGTGGGGCTGAAAATTGCGTGAAAAATTGGTATCGAAAAATACGGTTCGCGGGATGCAGATTGCGATCACCGTCAGGAGGGAGCAGGGGGAGGTAAAAATACGTGAGGTCTATCACATTAATAGCTATTTGTGGTGTAGGGACTGCTCAAAGAAAAAATAGAAGAAAATAAGGTGAGGGCAGTGTGTTCAGTATTTTAATTGGTTGAATGGAGGCGTGCTCACTGGAAGATTACGAGGCGTTTCTGCCGTGCAGCTTTAGGTCGCAATTACATGGCTGATGATGTTGATTCAGGAAGTTTTTTTAGAGCATTTACGATGCACCTATGAATCCTTGGGCAACCGTCGGTCGGTGAAAGACCGACGGTTTGATAGGTTGCGAGTTCTGCTGGCAGTGATGAGGTAGAGGAATGAGTACCAAAAGCAGTTATAGGCTTCTGTACTGTCATGCCAGTGAAGCCTCTATGCGATCTAATTGGCTAGTGTTCTGGCCTACATGGTGAGTCGCCGGGCTATGGGCTGCAATGGGTAGAGGGACCTGGCCAGATTTCACTACGGCTTTGCCGATCAACTCTGAGCCAACCATGCTCATGTGGCCAGAGTCGTAATAGAGTAGGGTGCCTTGGTCGTAAGCAGAGCAAGTTCCGTTTTTGCAAATTTGCGACCGAACATCAAATGTAGTGACATTCGAGTATCTATTCGCTTGCTCTTTCAGGGAATTATTTACTTCACTGTCCCCTTTGTCCAGCATCACTGCTCGCGACGGGCAGTCCATCCCAGGGATCCGAATTGCTTTTGCACTGCACATACGATCCAGTCCAGTGAGCACTGGTACGTTTAGCGCGATGATTACCTGATTACCGTTGGCGGCCAACTCGCAGATGGTTTTCGCTATCTGCGCTCTACCACCCCTCTTGGCGTACCCTTCCCACGCGGCTCCGACAATCACAGTTTTGTATTTTTTCGATTCCGCGAAGGCGCTCTCATTGAAAGCCTTGCACGAATTTTCAAGTGCTGGGGACACTACGCCATCTGCAACCTTTACTTGTGGGCACGGCGAATGTGAGATGTTGCGGATAGAGAAGTGGCCGCTCTCGGCAACTGCCTTCAGGTAACCGACATAATGCGCAGCACTCGAATCACCCCAACGCAGAGTTTCCGGCTCTACAAACTTGTCTCCGTTTACACATTGGTCGAGTTTCCATTTTGCCGGTTCATATTTGTTCATCTGGCAATTAAATGGGAATTTGCTAGCTGGCAGCGTGTTGAAATTGTGAGTGTAGATTTCTTTTTTGAACGTATAGCTTCCAGCAGTTGGCCAATATCCACTGTTCTCGACCAAAATATACCCAACAACCATAACCAGCTGCGCTGGTGGCGACGATTTGGCCAGCCTTCGTGAATAGCCATTTTGGCGTTCTCGCGCGGAATGGGCTTTCGATCAGGTTGGAAGATGTAAGTGTCAATACGCCCATCAGCACGAGGCAGATGATCCCACCGACAAGCGTCGGCTCACCGTAGGTGTAGCGATAGAAAGCGAGAACAGGCCAGTGCGAGCGAGAAGGAACGCAGGTCAATGTACCTAGGCTCTGTACGAAATCCCGAGAAACCCAATTGGTGCCCGTCGCACGCTGAGATTTTGTAGAGTCACCTGCCATCAACGGAAAGGAATTCTGTGATGGCAAAGCGTTATGAACCCTCGGACGAGGCCTCGGCCGTGGTGTCCGATCTCTTCATCGAAACCCATGGGCGGGGGCGGCCTCGCTTGAACGACCGCCTGATGCTTGATGGCGTATTGTGGGTTCTGTGCTCCGGTGCTGCTTGGCGTGACATGCCGGAACGGTTTGGCCCTTGGTCAACGGTGTATCAACGGTTTCGGGGTTGGCGAAATCAGGGCACGTTCGAACAGATGCTCAAACGCTTGCACCTGAGATTGAATGAGCAAGCCTTGATCGATCTGCAAACCTGGGTGATCGATTCAACTGCGGTACGCGCAACCCGAGCCTCATCAGGCGCTCGGGAAAAAGGCGGCCTGACGAGCCTGCCGATCACGCTTTAGGCCGCAGTCGCGGCGGCCTGACAACCAAAATCCACATGCTCTGCGACGCCAACGTGATACCGTTGCGCTTCCTTCTTTCTGGCGGTCAAGTCAGTGCCATCAGCTACGCTCAGCCACTCTTAAAGAAGTCAGCATTCCATCCGGCCAACGTGGCCGTCCGCGCAAGCGCTGCAAATGGCTGCTTGCGGAAAAAGGCTATGACGCCGCAGCGCTACGCCGATACTGCGACCAATATCGAATGCAACCCGTCATCCCGTTGCGCTCGATGAAGCGCAGGCCGAAGCCTGGCTTACCAAGACTGTTTGACCGGCCCAGTTACCGACAGCGCAACATCATCGAGCGCATGTTTGGCTGGCTGAAAGAGAACCGCCGGATCGTGACCCGCTTCGACAAGCTCGCGAAAAGTTATGCCGTCATGGTCTCACTGGCTTGTTCCATGCGGTGTTTGCGACATCTCTTTTCATACAGACCCTAACACATCTGTGAGGCTGTACCAAAGTAGTGTTCCTGTTAATTGGTTGCTAGTTTTGGTTGGGTGATGTTTGAAAGTGACGCGGGAACTCTGCCAGTTTCAACTGCAATACTCCCGAGCTTCTCAGATCCTTCTCGGCTGAGGTGCCCGCCATCGTAATAGAGCTGGGTTTTTCCTGCGAAGGCCGAGCATGTTGTTCCGTTGCAGATGAGGTCGCGAACGCCAAAGTAAGAGAAGTTGGCTCTGGCAGAAATTCGCTTAATAATTTCCTGATTGAGTCGATTTTCCCCAGTATCAGACACGACAGTTTTCTGCTCGCAGTTGATAAGCGGAATTTTCAATGCCTTTTCAGTGCACTGCCGGTCTACTGAATTGAATGTAGGTACCTTGAGAGCGATGATTATTTTTTTGCCGCTTTGGTTCAATGTGTCTAGCATGGCGTCGAAGTCAGCCAAGAATGCCACCTTGTCGACAGCTTCGTATGCTGGCCAACTGCCGCCCACGATAACCGTGTCGTAGTTGGAGATTTGTTTAAATGCTTCGGCATTGTACGCAGGGCAGCTTACTTTGTATCCTTCTTTAATATACCTTGCACTGCGCTGTCCTGGAAAAGGTGGGCAAGCATGGTGCTCAACGTTTCTAATTGCTACGCCTTCATTTTTGGCTATCGCACTTAAGTAGCCAGCGTAGTGAGCTGCGTTAGAGTCACCGATTAAAAGCACGCTTGGTGGCTTAGATGTGTCTCCTGCAATACATTTTGCCGAAGAAAAATACTCAGGCTTGTAAACGCTCTGGCAAACGTAGGGAGCAGATGAGGCTGGCGCGGAGCCTGAGCGTGTTTCTGCTAGAGAATCCTGGTAACCGCTCGGGCTGATAGGTGAAATGATGCCATTGCTGGCATAAATTACTCCAGCAAATGAGAGGGCAAGGGCTGCTGATGCTGGGGTGGCCATGGTGAACTTCCAGCCTTTGTTGGCACGGAACGGCACCTCAATCAAGAAATAGCTGAACAGCGTCATTGCCACCAGTACCGAGAGGCAGATCAGATTGCCCAGCATGTCAGGCTCGCCGTAGGCATAACGGTAAAACGCCAACACCGGCCAATGCCATAAGTAGAGCGAGAACGAAACTAGCCCAATAGAGACCATCGGGCGCAAGGCCAAGACTTTACCTACCAGAGTTTTGCTGAAGCTGCCGGCGGCCAGTATCAAGGATGCGCCGACTGCAGGAGCTATCGATATAAAGCCCGGGAAGCCTTCAGTCTCCCGGATGTAGGCGAGCGACCATGCAAGCACTAGAGCGCCCACCAAAGCCATGACCTGAGCTGCGCGCTGGCCTATGCGACCTTTGATCGCTTCGGTCATGAAGAAGGTCATACCACCGATCAATAGCTCACCGGCCCTGGATGGGAGCATGTAGTAGGCAAAGGTTGGATCTGCAGCAAGCTTGCTCTGGCCATACCAGAAGCAGGCGGCTGCGATCACTGTCGCAACACCCACCGTCATCGTCCGGCCACCAACTTTCAGAGTAAGGAGCAGCAGGGCTGGCCAGATAAGATAAAACTGTTCCTCTACACCTAGCGACCACATGTGGAGCAAGGGAACGGTGTCGGAGGACGCTGCAAAGTAGCTCGTATCGAGGAACTTCCAGAAATAGATATTCGCAGCTGACAGCGTGGAAGCGATAGCCGACAGTGACAAGGCTTTCGCATCGTCAGGAAGCATGAAGATCGAGCCGAATAGGAGGGTCACCAGCGTCACGAACAAAGCCGCTGGTAGAATGCGTCGCACCCTTCTCATGTAGAAATCAGCGAACGAGAAGCTTCCAGCAGCCGCCTGTCTGGCAACGATCCCGGTAATCAGGAACCCAGAGATCACAAAAAAGATGTCGACGCCTACGAAGCCGCCTGGAAGCCACTGCTTATTGAAGTGAAAAATGGTAACGGCCAGAACGGCCAAAGCCCTGAGCCCGTCTATGTCGGGCCGGTAGGCGAGTGCTTTGTTACTCATGAAATCCCTTTCTGAGGGCTAGGCCCTGGTAAAGAGTGAAGGAAGATGCGAATTCTACAGATGATGCCGGTATGCTGTCAGGGGCGGTGAGCGGAATTTGCGGAAAAAGCGCTCCCCCATCGTCACGAGCAACCAGCATGGATGTGACCATTCGATGGAGTCCAAGGCTATCAGTCAATTCCGATAGGAACGGAAAGGCTGAAAATAGGCCCATGGTAGGCCTCGCTGGTCTGGTTACGTAGCTGCTGCGCTCGCCGCCGCAACCGCTCTCATACCAAACGCAAGATGTTCATGGTTTCACATAGCTATGAATTCGGGCTCTTGGTGGAGCTCAAAGATGTTAGGTAAGGGCGAGCTTGGTGCTATAATCAGGCGCATGCTTATTTGCTATTAAGTCTTTGCGCAGTTGAATGATGAGCAGAACTCTGCGGTTTGATAGGTTGTTGATGTTGCGAATTGGCTAGGTGGTGTAGTTTTCAAGTATAAATCCTACAAGGTTGCTAGTAGTGGTCAAGAATTTATTAATTTATGGTAGCTGTGTTTCAAGAGATATTTACAATCTGGAAGAGAGTTCCGGTTTCACGATTTCAGATTATTTTGCTCGATCTTCGATGGCTTCATTGTGTAGTGCACCTTACAAGAATACAGAGGCACTAGAGCGTATCCAGTCAGCTTTCCGTCGAAGGATGGTCGCCAATGACTTTTCTAAAAACTTGCTAGCTGCGGTTGATAAGCTAGAATCGGCAGATTTGATTCTTATCGATTTGATTGACGAGAGATTTGATCTGGTAGCATTGCCTACAGGTGAATTGATTACTCATTCAAATGAGCTTGCTGAAAGCGGCTTGCTAGCTGAAGAGAGTATTGAAGGGTATAGGATTATACCGCAAGGTACTTACGAACGCCGTGAGTTGTGGCTGCAAGGAATGCATAAATTTTTCGATTTATTGAAGGATTTAAACAGGCTTGACGCTGTGCTAGTTAATAAGGTGTATTGGGCCTCGAGCTTTGAGTTGGATACTCAGTCTGTTTTTCCTGTGGGTCGTGGGGAAATCGATAAGGCTAACGAAGAGCTTGAGTGGATGTATGGCGCCATGGAAAGGTTGCTTGATAGTCGCCAGTTTTTGAATTTTGATAATGCCCTTTTGACCGCTGATGAATTCCATCGTTGGGGTGTGTCGCCATTTCACTATTGCGAAATGTATTACCGTGAAGCGCTGGCTCAGATTGTAAAGAAATCTGAGAAAAATAGCGCTGATATATCCCACGGTGTGGAACTTGCGCCGATACAGCCTCCTCCGGTTTCTTCTGGTGTGGAGCTCAATGTGGCTGCACACATTGTTGATGATGAAATCTATGCGCACTGCTCTTTGAGTCTGAATGATCAGGCGTGTGAGGGCGGTGATTTTGCATTTTATCTCTTGGTTGATGGTGTTCGTCATGCCACGCGATGGTATGAAAAATCACCGAGAGCTCGTTTTGCTATCCCTGATCATCTTGGGCGATTAGAAGTTGCCGCTTTTTATAAGGATGAATTTGATGAGAAGCTATGTTCTAAAGAGGGTATAACGTTGGCCTCTTCAACTTGAAAGGTGATGCAATTTACTCATGGCATGTAGTTATTACTCTTGATGGTGGTCAGTGCCAAGTCATCGCAGCAATATATCCGATGGCTTTGCACTGGCTTAAGTCTGGGGGAGGTGACTTCTAATAAAAGTTACTTGATCAATTTCAGAGGCATAGTCAATTAGAAGGTGTAGGGCGCGGCGTTTACTGCGAAGTTGGTAATGGCTAGAAGCTCAATAAGTAATCGGTGGCCACATCCTCATTTGCTCAGGAAGTCGCTCAAGCAAAAGAGGATGCTGCGTAGGGCTTTCGGCTATGTGGCGATGAGTTATATTATTTGTTCGTCGAGGCTTTGTGTGTATTTTAAAATACCTGGAATAAGGTTCAGCGCCGCCTGGTAATCTCTTCGGTTGATATGTCTTTCAAAGGAAAACATATAAGAGGCAAGTATGGTGCCGTCACTGCTTAGGCTCTGTGCGTCAGTTCTGATGGCTTGAGCTTCTTGGGTGCACTCAAGAAGTTTCGAATGTGCGGTAAGAGGCCAATACGTACCTGCGGGCTCTAAAATCCAGTTGCCCCAATGGATAACTGATAACTCTCCGCTTTCTTTCTTAAGCAAAGAGTCAAAGTTGAGGTCAAGGACAATGAGCTGCCTGGGAAGTTTGCTTAAGTGTAGTTTTATACTGCCAAGACTGCCTGCCAGTTGTTCTATGGTTTTTTGGTCCTCTGCGGTAACTGCGTAGAGCTTTAGGTTTTCCAGCATCTCGCTGTTTAGGCGAGATTCTAAATAGCTTTTGGAACGCTCGTATTTATTGAGAAGCGACTTGGGTGGCGTTAGCTTCATCAAATCCCCGAGGAGCGTCAAGGTTCCTTGAGTGTACTCCCTGCCAGTCATTTTACATTCTTTTGACCACTCAAAAATATGATAAGTCACATCCTGTAACTTCCCAGTCTCTCTGAGTGGCGGGCAGGGCAGGTCTTTAAACTGAGCGATTAGTGCGCTCTCTTGAGCGGCGGGATAAGTTCGGCTCTCGTCAAACAGTTTAATAATGTAAGTTTTAAGTGTGTTCTCGGAGCAGCAGTCAACTTCGTAGCAGTATATGTCGGGGTGGCCTAACTGAAAGTTTTTAACGCCTTCGACAGTGAAGGCGGTTTTGAAAAGAGGGGATAAGACCTGCGGAATCCAGCGCTCGCGCTGCTCGGGCGAGAAAAGAGCGTGAATTCCGTCACTCTTCTGCGTGGTTTCAAGTAAGAGTGGCTGGTTGTGGAAGAATAGCGCACTGACTCGCGAGTGTTGCGATCTTAATAATATCAGTTTGGTCGAGAAGCCCACGAGTCGCTGCAGGGCTTGCCTGATAAGTAGTAGCGATATTATTGCCATGAATGCTGATGGTGGGTGGAAATAAAGAAAATCTCCGATTATTCCGAAGAATACGACTAGAAAGACAAATCCGGATATTGAGTTAAGTATTGCTTGGTGGTGGGTTGTTAGTGCGCTTCGTGCTTTCGATGAAATGTTGTATGCCAGGCAGGTAAATGTATAAAAGACTATGATGCTTGTCGCGACTAAGGAGAAAATTAGTGGATAAATTGCGCATAGAATTGCAACTGATATTAAAAAGAATAGTAGTTCTGAAAGTCCGCGCGTGAACTTTGAATATGCGTTGACTGCAATGAGGTCTTGGTTGTCGAAGAGAACAATTTTCTTTGTTCTGATTATGAGTAGACGTGCGCCCGCTGCAGTGATTTTTGTAGCAACTAGTTCGAATGTAAGGTGTGCTGCAAATGCAACTAGGGAGCTTAAACTCAACCAGATTACAACGGTGTCCTGAGCGTAAGCTTTCAGGAATTCAGGAAAGTAACTCGGGATGCCGCCAGAGCTGAGGACGATAATTGCTTTTAAAGGAAGGAAGAAGGCTAAAAGCAAAAGTAATTGGCTAAATATATAGATGAACTGCACTGATACTGTGTGCAAGGACGCTTTCCTCAGGAATTTTTTGCCTAAGGAAAAAGACCAGCGTAAGCATTGGCTTAGCTCTGTATTAAGGTGTGCTTTCATATGGGTTGCTTAACAGATGGTCAGTATTTCGGTGCGAGATATGTACGTCGACTTGAATGGCTCACGAAATTTCACTCTTAAGATCTCTAGTTGCTATCGATGCTTTTCCTTCTCAGTTTATTTCCCGATAAGAAAAACATTAAGTGTTTTGTGTGTGGTTCAGAAGTTCAGTCGCCATGCTTGCTACAATGTATTTTCGCGAATATTTTTTTACAAAGTCGCGTCGATCAGTTTTTTCAATGTTTAGGCTTTCCAGGGCCGTAATTGCTGACTCTATATCGCACGGGGGGAAGACGCTCATGTTTTTAATGTTGTCAGTTGCAAACTTGGCGGAGTAGCCGCTAAGTCCTCCAAGAATAGGTTTTTCGGTGGCGGCGTATTCAAATAACTTTGAAGGGATTACATTCTTCAGCGAAGGAAGATCATTGAGGTGCAAAAACAAAACGTCTGCCGTGTTGTAGTACGATAGCAAGTCAGTTCGTTTCATGGGTTCAATGAGGTCTACATTTGTGACGTTATGCTGAGTTAGTGCCGTTTTTAGTTGCTTTATTGCACTGCCACTCCCGACTATTACAAACTTTGCTTTGTTTGCAAGTCTATTTGCCAATTTTGGCAGGATATGATGCAGACCTTGTCCCGCGCCTATGTTGCCTGCATATAAAATACGGATCTGGCGTGAGGTGCGCTCTTCCATTGCGGCGGGGTTTTCAATGAATAGATCATCAACGCCGTTTGTGTAAACAGTAAATGGTTTGTTCGGGTACTGTGATTTAAAGTAGTTGACGAACCCTGGAGAGGCTAAATTGACTGAGTGTGATTGCTTCACTGTCCAACGCTCAATGTGGCGGAAGAACCATGCTGTGGGTGCTCCGATTGGATAAGGTAGCAAATCCGGCAATATATCAGTCAGTAGGTCCCGAAAATCCAAGTAAAGTGGTGCGTTGACGCATTTGGCTACCCAAGCCCCTAAGGTAGCGGTCATCATGCGCGATGAGGTAGCAAAGATAAGATCATACTCATTCGATTTGACCGCTTTCAGCACACCTCGCGCATATTGGCCGAATAGGTGGGCCTGGCCAAGAATTCCACCGCCACGCGAAATAACTGGAATTCGTTTGATCGTTAGCCCCTCGCGGCTTTCAATAGAGGAGGCACTCGGGGCATAGCTATCGTATCTGCTCGGTTGTGTCGTCAGCACGGTTATCGTGATTTTTTTCTGAGAATTCTGCAAAAGTGAATTGACTAATGCTTTCGTCCTGAATGAGCCTGCAGAAAGATCAGGGGGATAATAAAAACTCAGTATCAGGATGTTCACGTTCAGGCCGCTTCAAATTTGCCGGTAGAGGTGGCTTTTTTGTATATTTCTGCCAAGAGATTTTCCTGACTTTCCCAGCAGAGATCCTTTGCCGCAATCGCTGAGTTTTTGGCCAGCTTTGCACGTAATTCAGGATCCTCGATGAGCCTGTTCAGGCAGTTCACTAGGTCGTCTTCGTTGCCTTCGGCAGCCAACAGTCCAATGCCATATTGATTTACTATCTTCCGGATTTCAGGGAAGTTAGTGGCTACTGATGGTACTCCTGCGATAATGTACTCAAACAGCTTGTTGGAGTCAGTGCTGAAGTGATTGAAGCAAGTGTTCTCTATCGGCTGCACAGCGATGTCGGCCGCTGCAGTATATTTCGGGAGTTCGGACAGTGCTACTGTTGGAATAAAGTGAACACGGTCTTGTAAGTCTAGACTGTCACGTAAGTCGATAAGCGGCTGTGTTAAACGTCCCCCACCAATCAGTACGACATGAGCGTTTTTTAGGCGTGAAGTGCAACGCACTAATTTTTCTAAGCCTCTTCCGCTTTGAAGGCCACCTTGGTAAAGGATCATAGGGCACTCTTGTGGTATGCCTAGTGCTTGATGAAGTAAGCGGCTTTTTTGGACGGCAACATATCTGGGGCGGTTTTGAAGTACTGCAGGTCTTGCTATTTTATAGAGTCGAGCAAGATATTTGGCTCGAGTTTCAGTTGTCGTGATAACTGCGGATGCGCGAGGAATCAATAGTTTTTCAATGTGCGCAACAATTTTTGAGAGTTTTCCGTAGCCCTCTCTGCTAGTGCTTATTTCGTGCGCATCATATATGAGTTTGGCTTGACTGATGATTGAGGCTAGCCAAGCAGTAGGAAGGGTATTTACATCATGGGAGTGAACGACAGAGGGCCGATAACGTATGATGTTGAGAAGCAGCATCATATGAGTCCATGCGCGACTGATCACCCTTAAAACTGAGATCTGGGCGTTATTAGAGGTTGTTACTGCTGAAGGCGATGGTGTTTTGGAGTCGAGTTGTTTCGATTTCCTCCAGCGCCACAAAGGCGACCTTTCTACCCGGCATACATCGAGGTTTTTCTGTAGGATCTCTGTTTTCGCAGTTTTCCCTGGCGTATGTAATGCGAAGACCCTAACGGCATAATCTGAGTTGGCAAGTGTTTGTGCTTCTTTTAATACTCGTGCGTCATTGACGAATTCATTCCACACAATCATTGCAACTTTTTTCACTGCTTTACCTGCTATTCGATTATGCCCGCTAGGGTGTTCAGGGCGTTATTCTGGTAAGACTCAGGTCTCGGTCCAGTAGATTTTCATTTTTGTCGTGTTGACGTTATTGGCGCTCGATTCTGTGTAAATAGCACCAATGGTAGAGTAACCGGTTTTCTTGTAGTGAACTTTGAATTGGTTTGGGTTGTCTTCCATTACGGTGCGCTGGAAGCCTTGGCTCTTCAACTGATTGTAGATGGCATTCTCAGCCACTTTGGCAAGCGTGTTAGCGTTGACTTCATAGTGTTTCATCTTGCCGTTCGAGGTTTCTTTCTCGTACTCTTTGGAAATCTCGCCGTTGGTATTCAGCTTTTCACCGTTCTGAAGAACGATAGAGCTGCTTTGAGCGCTTTGCGAGGCAGGCGCTTGGGTGGCTTTTTGTTCTTTTTCAGCGCCGCAGCCGAAAAGTGCCAGTGACATAAGAAGTGCTGCTGCGGTTTTGATGTTGGTTTTCATAGTGGTGTTGTTCGTCATTAAAAGTTAGGGGTGGGTTTTATTGGGTGATAAGTGCCAATTCTTTATCGATGATGTTTTTCTTCGCTGTTTGGCTCATGACTCGGTGGTGAGCAGCAGCGGACATCTTGTTGAACAGCTCTGGAGAGCCGACAACTCTCTTGATGCCATCGGCCATCCCTTGTGCATCGTCTGCACCTGCAAGAATGCCGCAGTCATTGCTCACGAACTCTGGAATGGCTGTAACACCGTTGGTGACTGAAATGAGTCCGGATGACATCGCTTCGTCGCGAGAAACACCTTGGGCATCCATGCGGGTTGGGCACAGGAACATCCCGTACTCTTTATGCAATGCCGCGATTTGGTTGTGCCTCAAGAAGCCTCGTTCGATAGTGACGTTTGAGAAGCCCTTCAGTGGTTCCAGGGTCTCCTCGAACAGGGCGCCATCACCAATCATTCGGAACTCCATTTTCTCAAAGAATGGCTCTTTCGAAAGCAGTTTGATTGCAGCTACGCTCAAGTCATTCGCATATTTTGCTGAAGCATAAGGGCGGATGGAAAGAACCTTGAAACGTTGGTTTTCAGGCTTTTTCTTGTAATCGAAAATATCGGTGTCAATAGGGTTGTGGATAATCTCGTAGCTTTCCTCCGGAATCCGGAAGCCCACGTCCTCCATCACCTCTTCTGCAAAGTAGCGAGATACGAAAACGAATTTCAGATTTGCAGGCACGTTTTGCAGCGTCTCGCGCCAGAACGCCATGCGCTTCTCGCTTTCGATTTTCGCCACTGCCAACTGGCTCTCATCCGAGTAGTTGTACTCGCGACGCCACCAAGGCTGTACTTCCGCGCCGTGTACCCAAACCACTACCTTGACCATGTGGGTGAAGCGCTTGAGCACTTCCCACATTTCAGGGTCCAGGAAGTGCACCAGTACGCTCTTGTACTGACCACTTTCTAGCATCTTGGTCAGGGTGGACTGGCAACCGGTTACCACGTCTACGTTCTGGAACTCGTGATAGCTGACAGTCTCGTTCTTGCGCAGGCGGAAGATGTCCACATTCAGGTTCTGTTCCTGATAAGCCATCACTCGGCTGTGTACAAAGCCGTTGCGATACAGGTCAGCATAAGCCGGGTAGTGGTTGGTAACGACCAGATGCTTCGAGCGGCCCAGCATCTCCGAAGGTTGCAGGTCGCGGTGGCCAAGCACCAATGCCTTGATCTCGCTACTGCCAGCCGCGTACGCCCGCAGACCAAAGCGCACGAAGGCGGCTTCCGGTGGTACCTCGGAGGTTTGGTTACGGTTGGCATGCTGCATCACATGGCTGATCCGCTGCTTTTCAACATCGAGGAACAGCACCACCAATTGCAGGTTCAGGCCGGGCGTGCAGTCGAGGTACAGCTTGAGCTGGCGATCCTCGAGATTCAGTTGGTCCAAGCTGACCTCTTTGAGGGCATACACATATTCATGCTTGCCGTCTGCCAACGTGGAACTGACACGCCAGTTATCTACATCGACCGACAGGTTGAGGAACTTGCTGTGCTTGGCACCGAACATCTCAGCCAGCTCACGACCGTTGATTTCCGGAGAGTCGTGGCTGTCCTCCAAAGGAGCGATAGCCTGTGCGCGAGCCTGGAGCTGGTCAATGGTCATCCCGAGGTTCAGCTCCAGGTCGTCCACCTTGGCGCTGATAGCCTCGTGCTGTGCTGCACCGTTTTCGCAGTAGTTGAACGGGTCGATCGCCAAGCCTTGCTCGTGGGTGTATTGAAGCGAAGGCAAGCTCTTCAACCAGCTGCGCAGTGGCTGGCCGGCAACGATCTCGGTGGCCACCAGCGAGCGACGTGCACTCAATGATTGAGCGGGGCGGTACGCCATTCCATTCGATTGCAGTTGCGCATTTTGCCCATTGCAGGTGAAGTGGGCTGCTTTACCAACAACCTGTGCCTGGCTGTAGCGGGTAGCTAGCGCCAGGTCCAGCAGGTAATTAGGGCCGTAGTAGTCTTCCGGTACAAAGCCGGCAACCCAAGGTGTATTGCCGACCAGCTCGCCAAGGCTGGTTTTCTTCAGTTGGGCGGGCTTGAGCACGAGAATGCGTGGGTCGTCGCTCACGATGCTGCTCTGGTAAGCATCGGTGATGATGACCATGCGCACTTGGCTGTAGGTCTGACGGTTCAGGTGGGCACGCAGCATGTCGAACTGCTGACGATCTTGTGCTTCGCCCACGACCACGATTTCCGGCAGGCGCTGAGCCTTTACGGTACCAGTGACTTTGCTGAGCACGTATTCCAGGCGCTGGGTGTAGGTGTGCTCCTGCATCACTTTACGCAGGGCGGCGAGCTTCAACTTGTCACTGTTGAGTGGGTCTTCGGCCAGCAGCTGCAGGCGGCGCAGCATTTCTTCGCCGTTATCGGTGGTGACTACCAAGTCACCGAACAGCAGGCGCACGCCGCGCGAGAAGTTGCTGACGGTGATGGTGTTGCAGCCCAGCAGCTCGAACACTCGACGTGCGAACATCGATTGCGACTGCTTGATCGAGTTCAGGTTGATCGCGTAGCGATAGCCTTTGTAAGCCGTGTCAATTTTTTCGAAGGGCAGGGTGCCGACGATGTACGGCTGGTATTCCTCGGGGAACTGGTAGTTGGCGTCGTTCTTGCCGAAGTTGCGGTCGAAAATTTCCAGCGGACGGAACTTAGGCAGCTCGCATACGAAGTTGCCCAGGTCGCGGGTACGCTCTGGGTAGCGGGCGTAGTAGGCGCCGGCAAAGCAGAATGCGTCTTTGCGCTCGTACAGCTCGATCGGGTTGTGCAGCGCTGGCTGGCAAGCGAACGGCAGCAGGTAGACGCGGTCGTGACCGAGCGCACCTTTATAGCGGTGAATGCAGTCGATGTCAGTGGTGAACACGTGGTCGAACTGCTTGGCGGTGGTCAGGAAGGTTTCGAAGTGAACCGGGTCTTCCTTGTTCCAGAATACGGTCGGCACCTTGTTCTGACGGCACCAGTTCAGCATGTCCTGCAGTTCCTGGCTGTTGTGGCCAACTTTGCTCCCCCACAGCTCATCCTTGCCACGCCAGGCAGACTCGATGAACAGCAGCTCAGGGCGGAAACCTTCCAGCTCCGCTTTCCAGTTGGCAGGTGTGAGCTGCATCAGATCACACTCGTAGCGGTAGGAGCCGAAGGTGAACTCATCCATTACACATGCCACTTTCAGGCGGCTTGCGGGTTGGTCGGCTTGGCGCAGCAGGATAGAGCGGCTCTGCTCGCTGGTCGGCAGGGCTGCGGGCAATTTCAGGTAGTTCTCATCCTGAATGACCGGCGCAGGAGGCAGCAGGGCCTTCATAGGCTCGTTGGCGATGCGCTTCTGTTCATTCTGCTGGCGTTGCTGGTTGGCCTTGCGGTACAGGCGCAGCAGGCGCACAGGCAGCCTGACCAGGCCGCCCAGGGAGCTGGCGCTGTTCTTGATCTGATAGCCCAACTGGTAGGTCATGCTGGTGCGGGTTTTGACCAGGCGTTGCTCTGCCAGATGGCGCTGCGTATTGGCTCGCTCCAGATTGGCATTGAGCTCATCGATCTTGCGCTGCTGCGCCGCGCTGCGCTGCAGCAGCTGATTGAGATTGGCCTTCAGTTGAGGAATCTGCTCAGTGCTTACAGTGCGGTACTTCATGTTAGCCGCACCCAAGCCTGCTTTTGAGGAGTTGAGCTCGTTCTCCAGTTGCATGCGCAAGCCTTGCCATTGCTCATTGGTGGCCGCCAGGCTCGCTTCTGCTGCCTGACGGCTGGCGGTTTCGAGCATCAACTGTTCGACCAGTGCGTCTTTGGCCTGATTCAGCGAGGCGATCGTCTCAGCTTGTTCAGCCTGCGCTTCTTGCGCTTGGGCGTTGGCTTGGGTCAGTGCTTGCACTTGCTCTTCAATGCCATTGCGCAGTTCCACCAGTGTATTGATGGTGTTCGCCTGGGCCGCATGCTCGCGCTCGCCACGTGCTAGTGTTTCGCTCACTTCCAGCAACTGACTCTCCAGTTCAGTCTGGCGGTTTTGCAGTGCGGTTACTGTTTCCGCATGGGCTGCATAAGCCTGTTTCATCGCTTGGCGCTGGTCACCCAGATCGGCCTCCAGTTCAACTTGACGTGCTTTTAACAGCGCAATGGTTTCAGCCTGTGCAGCGTCGGCCCGCTGGGTTTGGGCCTGCAATTCGTTCATATACTCCAACTCGCTTTCAAGTTCGGCTTCCAGTTCCGCTTGGCGCTTGCGTAGCGTGGCGATGCATTCGTCTTTCTCGGCAATATCCTGGCTGCTCTCGGATTGCAGGATGCTCAAGGCCTGTTTCTGATTCTCTAGCGCGGTCTCCATCGCCGTTTGGAGTTCGCGTAAGCTTGCAATGGTATTGATGTGATCCGTGTTGGCTTCGAGTGTCTTGTCTCTTGACTCGACAGCAGTGCCTATCAACGCTTCCAGTTCTTCGACACGGGATTGCAGTGAAGAAATGATTTCTAAGCGTGCTGCATCGGCTAGCCCTGCATGTTCGCGCAGTTCAATCATTGCCTGTGCCTGGCCTTCCAGTTCAGCTTCCAAAGTTGCTTGGTGGGCGCGCAGGGCAGTGATGGTGTCTACATGGTCTGCATTGGTCTGGTCAGCTTGCGATTGCAGTTCAACTTCAGCCTGCTGCTGGTTTGCCAGGGCATCCTGCAGCGCGGCCTGCTGAGCGCGCAGAGCAGTGATGGTGTCTACATGGCCTGCATTGGTCTGCTCGGCCTGCGACTGCCGTTCATCTGCAGCCTGTCGCTGATTTTCCAGTTTGGCTTGCAAGGCAGCCTGTTGCGCTCGGAGCACCGTGATGGTTTCTACGTGCCCATCGTTGAGCTGCTGAGCCTGGACAAGCTGTTCAGATAGCACTTCAAGCTGGCTTCCCAGCTCGTTACGCTGCTTTTGAAGGCCTGATACGGTTTCGTTCAGTGCCGCATTGTCAGCTTGGCCTTTAGCTTGAAGCTCAGTTATTTGCAGAAGCTGGTTTTCCAGCGCGTCGTGTTGAGCCTGCAATACTGCAATTTTTGTCGTCTCGTTGGCCGCCAGCGCTTCTGCGGCCGCCCGTTGCTGGTCGGTGGCCAGCAATTGTTCTTCTAGAGATAGCAGTGACTGCTGTAGCGTGTCGAGTTCCTGATCTCGTTGCCCCTGAGCTTCTTCAAGCACTGCGATCTGCTGTTGCAACTGGGCATACTGCTCCGCAGTCGCGAGGCATTTGTCATTGGCCTCACCCAGTTGGGATTTAAGCGAATCCAGCTCAGTATTCAGTTCCTGAATGCTACGAGCGCTGGTTTCGAGGGCTTCCCGGTTCGTTTGCTCGAGAGAGACGATATGTGCGTCGCGATCCTGGAGCAGGCGAGTCAGGGCTTCAGCCTTCTGGGCTTCAGGCTTCAGCAGGGAGAGCTGCTCAGTGGCCAAGCGATACTTTCTGTTGGCGTCGTCCAAGCGCTCCTTGATCTCCTCAAGCTCTTGCACCCGTTTTGCCTTGGCGTCGAGAATGTCGCGGTTGGCCTGCTGTAACGTCGTAATGTCTGCGTCACGAGTTTGCAGTTGCTTGGCGAGCGCTTCAGCTTTCTGCGCGTCAGGCCTCAGTTGGGCAATCTGCTCAGTAGCAGCGCGATACTTCTTGTTCGCCTCTTCCAGGCGCTTGCCGATATCGCCGAGGTTCCCGCGCAGCGTGCGCTCAATGGACTCAAACGCTTTCTCCAGTTCGCGCACGCGCTCGACTGTCAGCGAGTCGATGGTCCCCGGCTTATGCGCCTCGTTCTTCACCGCCACAATGCCCAGCCACTTGCCCAGCATCTTCACTTCGACGATCTGCAAGTACTCGGCCAGCAGCCGGAACGGTTCCATCAGGTAGAACGTGTGCTTGTGGTCAATGAAGTCATTGACCCCGAACGGTACGGTGATCACCAGCCGGCCACCCTGCTTGAGCAGTTCGTTGGCCTTTTCCACGAACAGCTCCGGGCGTACCAGGTGTTCGAGCACTTCGCTGATGACAACGGTGTCCGGTTCAACCTCGAGCGTGTCCAGCGCGAGGAAGTCAGAATTGATGTACGTGACGTTTTGCTGGATATGGGCCGGTTCGGCAGCCAGGTAACCCTTGGCTTCTTCGATGGCCTGCGGGCTGGTGTCCACACCCGTGACCTGGCAGCCTTCACGTGCCAGCAGCAGGGGCACGATACCCTGCGAGCAGCCGACATCCAGGATCCGGCGCCCTTTGACCTGGGCGCAGATCCAGTGGATGCGGGACTGCGTTTCCCGCATGAACTGGTCCCCAAGCTTGCCGTAATAGGCTTCCATCACGCGGTCATGAATATCGGCCAAAGGTGAAGGCAGCTCTGTGTTCACGGTAGGTTTCTCAAGCGTGGGGTTGTTCATGCGGTTGGGTCCATCAGGCCTGGGTAACGCCAGCGGCGTCGATCACAAAGGCCGCGTCGCGTACGTTGAAGGTGCCGCGGAATTCGCGGTGTTTCACCAGCAGCACGTGGATGTCGGCGCTGTCCTGGGCGTAGTCGAAGTCCACGTGCTCGTGGCGCGCCAGGCGCTGCGGCAGTGCTTCGATGTTCGGCTCGACCAGTTGCAGGGTGGCTTCCAGCTCATTGCCCAGGCGCTCGGCAATGCTCAGGGCCGGGCTTTCGCGCAGGTCGTCGATGTCGGCCTTGAAGGCCAGGCCGTAGCAGGCGATCTTCACTTGCTGGGCCGACTTGCCCGGGTTCTTGATCAGGAAGTTGGCCAGGGCCATCTTGACCTTGTCGATCACCCACTCAGGCTTGCTGTCGTTGACCACACGGGCGGTGCGGATCAGGCGCGCCTGCTCTGGGGTCTGGCTGACGATGAACCATGGGTCCACGGCGATGCAGTGGCCACCTACGCCTGGGCCAGGCTGCAGGATGTTCACGCGCGGGTGGTGGTTGGCCAGGCGGATCAGCTCCCACACGTCGATGTTCAGCTTGTCGCAGATGATCGACAGTTCGTTGGCGAAGGCAATGTTCACGTCGCGGAAGCTGTTTTCGGTCAGCTTGCACATTTCGGCAGTGCGGGCGTTGGTGATGATGCACTCGCCTTCAACAAAGGTGCGGTACAGGCGCACGGCCGCTTCGGAGCACTTCTTGGTCATGCCGCCGATGATGCGGTCGTTTTCCACCAGCTCGCGCAGCACGTGGCCTGGCAGTACGCGCTCAGGGCAGTGGGCGATGCGGATGTCGGAGTCTTCACCGTGGGTTTGCGGGAAGCTCAGGTCTGGGCGGGCTTGTGCCAGCCAGTAAGCCATCTGCTCGGTGGCACCGACAGGGGAGGTGGATTCCAGGATGACCAGATCACCCTTTTTCAGTACGGGTGCGATGGCCTTGCTGGCGGACTCGATGTAGCTCAGGTCCGGCTGGTGGTCGTCCATGAACGGGGTCGGCACGGCGATCAGGAAGGCGTCGGCGGCTTCCGGTACGGTGGAGGCGCGCAGGAAACCTTCGGTCACGGCAGCGTGTACCACCATGTCCAGCTCAGGCTCGACAATGTGGATTTCGCCACGGTTGATGGTGTCGACCGCGTGCTGGTTCACATCAATACCGATGACTTGCTTTTTGCGTGCGGCAAAAACGGCAGCGGTTGGCAGGCCGATATAGCCCAGGCCTACGACGGAAATTTTATTGAAGCTCATGCTGCGTCCTTGGAGTTCGAGAAGTCGGAGAGTGCGTCGAGGATTCGCGCGCACGCTTTTCCATCGCCGTAGGGGTTGTGGGCGACGCTCATCTCGCGGTAGGTCGCGTCATCGGTAAGTAGTTTTGCCAGGTTTTCGGTGATCGATTCGACGTCGGTGCCGACCAGCTTGACGGTACCGGCAGCCACGGCTTCCGGGCGCTCGGTGGTGTCACGCATGACCAGCACCGGCTTGCCCAGCGCAGGGGCTTCTTCCTGGATGCCGCCGGAATCGGTGAGGATCAGGTACGAGCGGGTCATCAGGTAGACGAACGGCAGGTAGTCCAGCGGTTCGATCAGGTGGATGTTGTTGACGTCAGCCAGCAGGCGGTTCACCGGTTCGCGGACGTTCGGGTTGAGGTGCACCGGGTAGACGATATCCACGTCAGGGAATTGACGCGCGGTTTGCACCAGCGCCTGGCAGATACGCTCGAAACCGCCACCGAAGTTTTCGCGGCGGTGGCCGGTCACCAGCACCATGCGGCGCTCCGGGTTCAGGAAGCTGAACTGGGCTTCGAACTGGTTTTTCAGGGCCGGGCTTTCCAGCTTTTTGACCACTTCCAGCAGCGCATCAATCACGGTGTTGCCGGTGGTGTAGATGGTCGCGGCGTCGGTGCCTTCACGCAGCAGGTTGTCCTGCGAGGTGGAGGTCGGCGCGAAGTGCAGGGCAGCCAGGGCGCCGGTCAGGCGGCGGTTGCCTTCTTCTGGCCATGGCGAGTACAGGTTGCCGGTGCGCAGGCCTGCTTCCACGTGGGCGATCGGAATCTGCTGGTAGTAAGCCGCCAGGCTGGTGGCCAGGGTTGTTGCGGTGTCGCCGTGCACCAGCACCACGTCGGGCTTGAACTCGGCCAGCACAGGTTTCAGACCCTGCAGGATGGCAGTGGTCACGTCGGTCAGGTCCTGCCCGGGCTTCATGATGTTCAAGTCGTAGTCGGGCTTGATCTCGAACAGTTCCAGTACCTGGTCAAGCATCTGGCGGTGCTGGCCGGTTACGCAGACGCGCGACTCGAAACGGTCGTCCTGAGCAAGGTTGAGGGCCAGTGGTGCCATTTTGATGGCTTCTGGGCGGGTGCCAAATACGATAAGGGTCTTGAGGGACACGGCGACGGTCTTCTGTGAGTGTAGTGAAGGCGGTTGGAACGGGTGCTACGGGCGAGGATCTCGGGTGTAACTCAGGTCGGCCGGGGGTGGCCTGCTGGCGCGGCAAGATGGAAATCGGGCAGGGCCAGTGGGGGAGGTGAAAAAAAATTCATTCTGCTCGGATCCTTCAAGCGAAGCGGTTGTCCTAATTCCGCAAATTTATCATTTCGTCATCACTATGACATCCCATCTGGCACGTTTTTTTCCCCTGATCGTAGGAAATTGCCTACAAGTATCGATGGATTGGATCCTATTTTTGTATAAACGATCAATAAAAACGATTGTTTGATGTTATTCAGGCATCATGCCAACAAAATCAATATCACCAAGGTATACGACGAACGGGTGGGGGCCTTGTCCAGCACGGCTTGTAGGAAAAACAACAGCGTTTGGTCTGAATGAAAGCCAGGTTAAACGGGAATTTACCTGGCGGCGATTTGCTATCGCTTTTTTTTCATGAAGTTAACTGGAAATATGGCGGAACGCCATCATTTTTGAGTGGTCGAAGTTGGTTTTTTTAATGATTGATCTGGTTACGTTTGAACAGGCCAAGTGCCTGTTGGGATAACCGCAGAACCGCTAGGGTTGATTGCGCAGCCGAAGGAAAACAGCTGCTGGAAAATGACCAACCCAAGGAGTGTTCATCAATGCGTAACAACGTTCTGTCGTACCTGCTGCTGCCGCTGTTCGCCAGCCTGTCGTTCTCCCTCAGCGCTGCACCTGCCAGCGCCACGGCGGTGCCCGAGCCGGTGCCGGTAGTGGCCCAGGCGCAGGCCCAGCAGGCGCCACGGCTGGACCTGAACAAGGCAGATGCGCTGACCCTGCAGAAGGAGCTGAACGGGATAGGCAAGGCCAAGGCCGAGGCGATCGTGGCCTACCGCGAGGCCAATGGGCCGTTTGCTTCGGTGGATGAATTGCTGGAGATCAAGGGGATTGGCAACGCGTTGCTGGAGCGCAACCGGGACAGGGTGATGGTGGAGTAAGAGGGGGAAGGGCTAGGGCATTTTTGCCCTGGCTCTGATAACTAAAAGTTTGACGTTTTAACCCTTTGACTCTTTAACCTGTTGAAAATGAACAGGTCGTAATTTTTATTAGCTGGCTATGCGTCAGCAGGCTAACTAATTAGTAACTTTTGACGGGGCCGTTGTAGGAGCGGCCTTGTGTCGCGATGGGGTGCGAAGCGCCCCCAGGTTTTCAGCGTCGCCGCATCTGTTGCCGGGGGCCGCTGCGCGGCCCTTTCCGCGACGTAAGGCCGCTCCCACAGCAAGGCAGCCGTGCCTCACAAGGGCCTGTCAGCGGTCTTGCGCATCCTTGGCATCGGCCTCGGCATTGCGCTCATGCACCTTGCGCAGCTGCTCTTCGGTCAGGGGCAGTTTTTTCGCCGTGTCGCGCAGCATCATCAACCCACCGACGATGGAGCCGAGGGCTATGATGAGGATCAGCCAGGCATACCAGGGCATTGTCGTTCTCCTTGCGTGGGGTAATGGGCAACGCTTGTACGAATTTTGAGCAATTGCCCGTTCCAATGGTTCAATTATAGGAGCCAGGCCGTGCCGGGCCAATTCCGTGACCCGCGGGCCCCAAAGCCTGCGTTACTTCGTTTACAATGCGCGCCGTTTTCGACTTGCCAAGAGACCCTGCCCATGTCCGCCTGCCAGACGCCCCTGATCGTCGCCCTGGATTTCCCTACCCGTGAGGCCGCCCTGAAGCTGGCTGACCAGCTTGACCCTGCGCTTTGCCGGGTGAAGGTTGGCAAGGAGCTGTTCACCAGCAGCGCTTCGGGCATTGTCGAAACCCTGTGCGACAAAGGCTTCGAAGTGTTCCTGGACCTCAAGTTCCACGACATTCCCAATACCACGGCCATGGCGGTAAAGGCCGCTGCCGAGATGGGTGTGTGGATGGTGAACGTGCATTGCTCTGGCGGCCTGCGCATGATGGCCGCCTGCCGTGAAGAGCTGGCCAAGCGCAGTGGCCCGCAACCGTTGCTGATTGGCGTAACCGTGCTGACCAGCATGGAGCGTGAAGACCTGGCTGGCATTGGCCTGGATGTCGACCCGCAAGAGCAGGTGCTGCGTTTGGCGGCATTGGCACAGAAGGCGGGGATGGACGGTTTGGTATGTTCGGCACTGGAGGCCCCGGCGCTGAAGGCGGCGCACCCGTCGCTGCAACTGGTGACCCCGGGTATTCGCCCAGCGGGCAGCGCGCAAGATGACCAGCGCCGTATCCTCACCCCGCGTCAGGCACTGGATGCAGGTTCGGACTACCTGGTGATCGGCCGGCCGATCAGCCAGGCTGCGGACCCGGCGCAGGCGCTGGCTGCGGTGGTGGCGGAGATTCGTGGGTAAGTAGCCCGTGTTGACGAAAAAGGCCAGTACGCGAGTGCTGGCCTTTTTTGTTTCCGCCTGTTTGGTGCTGGATCGTGCGATTTTAGGGCTTACCGCGACACCCTGTGGGAGCGGGTTTACCCGCGAAGAAGTCGACGCGGTGCATGGCACCGGCTGCGCCGGTATTCGCGGGTGAACCCGCTCCCACAGGGATATCGCTTGCTTTCAGGCAGTGCTGCTTCTGACCGTTGCGTAGGATAGTTCGCTTGTTGCGCCGAACTGAAGGGGGGAGGGCAAGGTTCAGGAAAGTCTGACGATTCTGGAGGGACTGACAGGTGTACGCCTCAAGTGCCGCAGCGCCTATTAGATCGAGCGCCGCCCGCGCGGCGCTCGATCTACGCATCACCTCAAACCCGCGGCAAACACCTGTCAGCCGTTATCCATTCCCCGCCAAACACCAGTAACTGCGTTTCAAACCTTCAACACCAACTTGCCAAAGTTCTCCCCACTGAACAGCTTCAGCAGTGTTTCGGGGAACGTCTCCAACCCCTCCACCACATCCTCCTTACTCTTCACCTGCCCACTGCCCAGCCACCCGGCAATCTCCAGCGCGGCCTTGCCGTAGTCCTTGGTGTAATCCATCACCACAAAGCCTTCCATGCGCGCACGGTTCACCAGCAGCGACAGGTAGTTGGCCGGGCCTTTCACGGCTTCCTTGTTGTTGTACTGGCTGATCGCGCCGCAAATCACGATGCGGGCCTTGAAGTTGATGCGGGTCAGCACGGCATCGAGGATGTCGCCGCCAACGTTGTCAAAGTACACGTCCACGCCCTTCGGGCATTCGCGCTTCAGGCCGGCCAGCACGTCTTCGGCCTTGTAGTCGATCACCCCGTCAAAGCCCAGTTCGTCCAGCAGGTACTGGCACTTCTCGGCGCCACCGGCAATGCCGACCACGCGGCAACCTTTGACCTTGGCAATCTGCCCGACAATGCTGCCCACCGCACCGGCCGCGCCGGAGACGACCACGGTGTCGCCGGCCTTTGGCTGGCCAACGTCCAGCAGGGCGAAATAGGCGGTCATGCCGGTCATGCCCAGCGCCGACAGGTAGCGGGGCAGGGGCGCCAGGTTGGGGTCGATCTTGTGCAGGCCCTGTGCCTCGCCGGTGAAGTAGTCCTGCACGCCTAGCGCGCCGCTTACGTGGTCGCCCGGCTTGAAGGCAGGGTTGTTAGAGGCAACCACTTCGCCCACGCCCAGCGCACGCATCACCTGGCCCAGGGCCACGGGTGGAATGTACGACTTGCCTTCGTTCATCCAGCCGCGCATGGCCGGGTCCAGCGACAAGTACAGGTTGCGCACCAGCACCTGGCCTTCGCCAGGTTGTTCGGCAGGTACGCTTTCGAAGGTGAAGTCGTCACGGCGCACGGCGCCGACCGGGCGTTTGGCGAGCAGGAAGCGGCGGTTGGTCTGGGTCATGGCGGGTCCTTGTGGGCAGTGGAGGGATTCAGGGGTTCAATCTACCTTGTTGATGTAGGCAGGTGGTTAACATCACTGACAAGCATGGTAGCCCAACCGGTGGGGTGATGATGCTGCCCGGCCAAGCGGTGCCTGACTATGCTCTGAACCCCATCAGACCTTCACAGGAGCACGCGATGAGCATGACCTTTTCTGGCCAGGTAGCCCTGGTTACCGGCGCTGCCGCCGGCATTGGCCGGGCAACCGCCCTGGCGTTTGCCCGTGAGGGCCTGAAAGTGGTGGTGGCCGACCTTGACCCGGTTGGCGGTGAGGCGACCGTGGCGTCAATTCAGGCGGCGGGTGGCGAAGCGCTGTTCATTGCCTGTGACGTTACCCGGGACGCCGAGGTGCGCCAGTTGCACGAGCGTCTGATTGCCGCATACGGTCGGCTGGACTACGCCTTCAACAACGCCGGCATCGAGATAGAGCAAAACCGCCTCGCTGAAGGCAGCGAGGCGGAGTTCGATGCCATCATGGGCGTGAACGTGAAGGGTGTGTGGCTGTGCATGAAATACCAGCTGCCCTTGCTGCTGGCCCAAAGCGGTGGGGCGATCGTGAACACCGCCTCGGTAGCGGGACTGGGGGCGGCGCCGAAGATGAGCATCTACAGTGCCAGCAAGCACGCGGTGATCGGCCTGACCAAGTCGGCGGCCATCGAGTACGCGAAGAAGGGCATCCGCGTGAATGCCGTGTGCCCGGCTGTTATCGACACCGACATGTTCCGCCGCGCTTACGAGGCCGATCCCCGCAAGGCCGAGTTCGCCGCCGCCATGCACCCGGTCGGGCGTATTGGCAAGGTCGAGGAAATTGCCAGCGCGGTGCTGTACCTGTGCAGTGACGGTGCGGCGTTTACTACCGGGCATTGCCTGACGGTGGATGGTGGGGCTACGGCGATTTGAGCGCGGACCGCGTCGCCTTCTTCGCGGGCTCGCCCGCTCCCACAGGTACAGCGCTGGCCTCGGGTTGGGTGCGATCCTTGTGGGAGCGGGCACGCCCGCGAAGAGGCCGGGCCTGCCAACGCTGATGTCAGCCCATACTGCCCACCCGCACACACCACGACCTCTACCAACCTGTTAGCGACACGCTCATAGCTATTTGACACTATTCTGACGCCAGGCCCTTGTCCACCGGTTGGCAACGTTGCCACCCTTGGCCTTCGGGAAAACCTGGCACACAGAAGGGGAATCGGCATGGGCGCGAGCAAGCACGGTGTGCTGGCCAACCTGGGCATGGCCCGCAAACTCGGCCTGGGCTTTGCCCTGGTGCTGGTGCTGACCTTGGCGGTGGCGGCCATCGGCATCGCCGCGTTACATAGCGTTGGCCAGCGCTTCGACAGTTTGCGCCAATTGGCCCAGTTCAATACTGATCTGTTGCGCTTGCGTCAGCATGAGCAGGCGTTTGCCCTGCGCTCCGACATCCAGCAGGCCGAAGCCTTGCGCAGCGGGCTGCAGGGCCTGGCCGAGCGCGTCCGCGGCTTGCCGGCACTGACGGCGGCTGAAGCCGACCTGGCAGCTTACGGCCAGGCGTTCGAAGCCTTTGTGTCGGCGGTGCAGGCCAAAGAGCTGGCGTTGGACATGGCCAGCTGGTCGGTATCCAGCGTGGCCAATAACCTGGATGTGTTGCAGGCCGGCTTGGCCGACGACGGTGTGTATACCCTCAAACAGTCCCAAGGCCAGCAGGGCGGCGAGTTTCTGGAGCAGGCCGCGCAGGTGTCTCAGGTGTCGCGGCTTATGCTGCAGGCCATGGACGAAGCGCGGGTGCGGCTGGAAAAAAGCCGCAAGGGCGAAGGGAGCGTAAGCCAGGAACGCATTGCCCAGACGGTGGAGGCCGCCAGCCTGGTCGGCCAGTTGCAGGGCGCGGTCAGTGATGCCGGCTACCAGAGTGTGCTGGGTGAAGTGGCCGGGCACATTGGCAGTTTTTCGGAAAAGCTCAACGAATATACCGACCAGCTGGCCCGTGAGCAGGGGCTGAAGGCCCAGTTGCAAGCCAGTGCCGAGCAGGTGACCGGGCGGGTCGACCAGGCCTATCTGGGGCAGGAGCAGGCCCTGCAGGGCGAACTGCAGCGCAATGCCTTGGCCATCGGCCTGGCAACCGTGCTGGCGCTGGTGGTCGGTGTGCTCGCGGCCTGGCTGATCACCCGTGCAGTGGTGGGCCCACTCAAGCACGTGATTGCCCGCGCCCGGCGCATTGCAGCCGGCGAGCTGGCGTTTGACGCCCAGGCACCGCGCCGTGACGAAGTGGGGCAATTGATGCAAGCCATGCAACAGATGGCGGCGGGGCTATCGGGCATTGTCAGCGGCTTGCAGCAGGGCATCGAGCAACTGGCCGGAAATGCCCAGGCGTTGTCTGCGGTGACCGAGCAGACCAACCGCGAGGTGGGGAGCCAGAAGGAAGAAACCGAGCAGGTCGCCACTGCCATGCAGCAGATGACGGCCACCGTGCACGACGTGGCGCGCAATGCTGAAGAAGCTGCGCAGGCAGCCCAGGCGGCGGACGACAAGGTCGATTCTGGCCAGCAGGTAGTGCGTCAGAGCATGCAGCGCATCGAGCAACTGGTGGCGGCGGCGGAGACGGCCAGCGCCGGCATCGACAGCCTTAGTGCCGAAATCCACACCATCGGCGATGTGCTGGAAGTGATCAAAAGCGTGGCCGAGCAGACTAACCTGCTGGCGCTGAACGCCGCCATCGAAGCCGCCCGCGCGGGTGAGCAGGGGCGCGGTTTTGCCGTGGTGGCCGATGAGGTGCGTGCGTTGGCGCGGCGTACCCGGCAGTCTACCGAGCAGATCGAGGCATTGGTCGCCAGCTTGCGCGGTAACGCGCAGCAATCGGTGGCGCAGATCCGTGGCAGTACCGAACTGGTGCGCCTGGCGGTGGCTGACGCATTACAGACTGAAAGTGCACTGGGCAGCATTGCGGCGGCGGTGTCGTTGATTCAGCAGATGAACCAGCAGATTGCGGCGGCGGCCGAGCAGCAGAGCTCGGTGGCGGAAGAGATCAGCCGTAGCGTGACGCAGATCCGCGGCAGTGCCGACCAGGCGGCGTTGGCGATGCAGGACAATGCCAGGTCAAGTATCGAACTGGCGCAGCTGGGTAGCGACCTGAAGGGGATGGTGAGGCATTTCAGCCTCTAGCCATTTTGGGTCGAGACACGGTCTCTGTAGGAGCGGCCTTGTGTCGCGAAAGGGCTGCAACGCGGCCCCAGCAATATTTGCAGCGATGCAAAAATCCCGGGGGCGCTTCGCACCCCTTTCGCGACACAAGGCCGCTCCTACAGGGGATCGCGCAGGTCTCAGGCCCTGCGCGGGTTGAGGATCAGCAGGGCCAAAACCCCCGCCACAATCCCCCAGAACGCCGAACCAATCGAGAACAAGGTCAGCCCCGAAGCCGTCACCATAAAGGTGATCACAGCCGCCTCCCGCTCACGCGCCTCGCTCATGGCCACGGTCAGCCCGTTCATGATGGAGCCGAACAGCGCCAGTGCGGCAATCGACAGCACCAGCTCTTTCGGCAGGGCCGCAAACAACGCCGCCAAAGTCGCGCCGAACACCCCGGCAATCCCGTAGAAAATCCCGCACCACACCGCCGCGGTATAACGCTTGGCAGGGTCTTCATGGGCATGCGGCCCGGTGCAGATCGCCGCACTGATCGCCGCCAGGTTTACCCCGTGCGAACCGAAAGGCGCCAGCAGCAGCGAGGCAAAGCCGGTGGCCGAAATCAGCGGCGAGGCCGGCACCTGGTAGCCGTCGGCACGCAGCACGGCCACCCCGGGCATGTTCTGCGAGGTCATCGCCACCACAAACAGCGGAATGCCAATGCTGATGGTTGCCGCCAGCGAGAAGCTTGGTGTGGTCCATACCGGTTTGGCCACTTCCAGGTGGAAGCCGCTGAAGTCCAGCAGGCCCAGCGCGCCGGACAACGCCGTGCCTACCAGCAGTGCGGCCAGCACGCAGTAACGCGGCGACAGGCGCTTGACCAGCAGGTAGCTGAAGAACATGCCCAGCACCAGCAGTGTGCGGTGCTGCGCGGCAACGAAAATTTCGCTGCCGATCTTGAACAGGATGCCCGCCAGCAATGCCGAGGCCAGCGAAGCCGGAATGCGTTTGACCAGGCGCTCAAAGCTGCCCGTCAGGCCGCAGATGAGCACCAGCACGGCACAGGTGATGTAGGCACCAATGGCCTCGCCGTAGCTCACCCCGCCCAGGCTTGTGATCAGCAAAGCCGCGCCGGGGGTGGACCAGGCGATGGTGATCGGGGTGCGGTAGCGCAGCGACAGGCCGATGCTGCAAACCGCCATGCCGATCGACAGCGCCCAGATCCATGACGAGATCTGCGCGTTGGTCAACCCGGCCGCCTGGCCGGCCTGGAACATCAGCACCAGCGAACTGGTATAACCGGTAAGCATGGCAATAAAGCCGGCGACCACCGCCGACGGGGAGGTGTCTGCCAGGGGCCGCAGGCGTGCGGAAGTGGCATCGGTCATGAACAAAGTCCTTGTAAAGGTGTAAGCAGTTTTTTCAGACTACAGCGCGCAAGGTTGATCCTTGCCATACAGCGGCCATTGCTTTTAGCCGTACAGTCGCCAACTATTGGGCGCAAATGCAAAACTGCTTGGAAGGGGAGGGGCAATGTACAAGGTCTATGGCGACTACCAGTCGGGCAACTGCTACAAGGTCAAGCTGATGTTGAGCCTGCTGGGCCATTCGTATGAATGGCACCCGGTGGACATCCTCAAGGGCGAGACCGAAACACCCGAGTTCCTGGCGATGAACCCCAACGGCAAGGTGCCGGTGCTGGCGCTGGAAGACGGCAGCTACCTGTGGGAGTCCAATGCCATTCTCAACTTCCTGGCCGATGGCAGTGAGTTCCTGCCCAGCGAGCCGCGCCTGCGCACGCAGGTATTGCAGTGGCAGTTCTTCGAGCAGTACAGCCATGAGCCGTATATTGCCGTGGCCCGGTTCATCCAGTTCTACCTGGGGCTGCCGGACGAACGCCTGGAGGAGTACCGCAAGCTGCACAAGGGTGGCTACAAGGCGCTGAAGGTGATGGAGCGGCAGTTGCAGATGACGCCGTACCTGGTGGGTGAGCAGTACTCGATTGCCGATGTGGCGTTGTATGCCTACACCCACGTGGCGCAGCAGGGCGGGTTTGACCTGGCTGACTACCCGGCAGTAAGGGCCTGGCTGGAGCGCGTGAGCAGCCACCCGCGGCATGTGCCGATGGTGGGATAGTTTTTAATTGTACCGGCCTCTTCGCGGGTGAACCCGCTCCCACAGGGATATCACTGGACCTGAGAACAGTGGGGTACCTGTGGGAGCGGGTTTACCCGCGAAGAGGCCTGTGCAGGAAAACTACAAGCTGTCAGGCCGAAGCAAACCGCTCATCCAGGTAGGCAATGATGGCCTTGGACTCATACATCCAGGTCACTTTGCCACCTTCCTCGATGCGCAGGCACGGCACTTTCACCCGGCCGCCACCTTCCTGCAGGGCCTGGCGGTGCACCGGGTCGTTCTTCGCATCACGCAGCGCCACCGGCACGTTCAGGCGGTGCAGGGCGCGGCGGGTCTTGACGCAGAACGGGCAGGCATGGAATTGGTACAGCGCCAGGCCCTTGGCCGCTTGTTCGACGCGGGCCTGGGCGGCGGCATCGCGCTTGCGCTTGGCCGGGCGGCTGATCCAGTCACCGAACACGATAAGCTGGCCGAGGCCGACCCGCAGGGCTTTGACGATCATGGGCAACTCCTGAAATGAAAAAGCCGACCCTGCAGGGTCGGCTTGGGGTCAGCAGCCAATCATTTGATCAGGCTGAGGAACTCGCTACGGGTGGCGGCGTTTTCGCGGAACTCGCCCAGCATCACCGAGGTGATCATGGTCGAGTTCTGCTTCTCGACACCGCGCATCATCATGCACATGTGCTTGGCTTCGACCACCACGGCCACACCCGCAGCACCGGTTACCTGCTGCACGGCTTCGGCGATCTGGCGGCTGAGGTTTTCCTGGATCTGCAGGCGGCGGGCGTACATGTCGACGATACGCGCGACCTTGGACAGGCCCAGTACCTTGCCCTTGGGCAGGTAGGCAACGTGTGCCTTGCCGATGAACGGCAGCATGTGGTGTTCGCACATCGAATACAGCTCGATGTCCCGGACCAGCACCATTTCGCTGTTGTCAGAGCTGAACAACGCGTTGTTGGTGACTTCTTCCAGGGTTTGCTCATAACCGCGGCAAAGGTATTTCATCGCCTTTGCTGCCCGCTTGGGCGTGTCGAGCAGGCCCTCACGGGAGACGTCCTCACCAATCTGGCTGAGGATCTCGGTGTAGTTCTGTTCCAGGGACATGGATCTACCTGTAGGAAAAATCGCAAAAACGAAGGGTACGGCGGTGCGGACGGCGCTGCAAGCGCGGCGTTACTCTTCGCGGCCTTCGAGCATGGTTCGCTTGAGCATTACATACACGGCCCCGGTGCCACCGTGGCGGGCGCTGCACGAGGCAAAACCCAGCACCTGCGGGTGCTGGCGCAGCCAGGTGTTGACGTGGCTCTTGATCATCGGGCGCTTGCCGTCCAGGCGTGCGGCCTTGCCGTGGGTCACCCGCACGCAGCGCACCTCCAGCCTGGTGGCTTCGGCGATGAAGTCCCACAGGGTTTCGCGGGCCTTTTCCACGGTCATGCCGTGCAGGTCGAGGCTGCCTTCGAACGGAATCTGCCCCAGTTTCAGCTTGCGCAGCTGGCCTTCCTGCACGCCGTCGCGGCGCCACATCAGTTCGTCTTCGGCGCCAACGTCGATAACGAACTGATCGGACATGCCGTCGATCACCAGGGCCTTGTCGCTGCGCACGGTCGCCGCCTGGCGCAGGCCAGCCAGCTTCTGGCGGTCGGCCTTGGGCTTGCCGACGTCGGCACGGTCGTGGCGGATTTGCTTTACGCCGCGCACTTCAGCCTTGAACAGGGAAAAATCGTCGTCTTGCATGATGCCTCCACATGGGCGGCGTAGTTTACGCGACTGTGGGGCCATGTGCAGCCTGTGCCGGCCTCTTCGCGGGTAAACCCGCTTGTATGGTAGGACTTGAAGGGAGGAGGAGGGTCATAACTCGCTTCTGACTGTTCGCGCAGTACAGACCGTG
>NZ_JBNNVS010000038.1:0-56211 GCF_050280665.1 Pseudomonas sp. NPDC089547
TCTTTCCCTACTCGACTATCTTCCGATCTTAAGTCTTCCCATGGGTTTGTCTTTCTATGCTTGTTGCCCTGTGAGATACGACGACGCTCTTCGTAATTGTCCAGAACCATGACTTCCACTTCGTCGCCAACCTGAACGACTTTCGACGGGTGGATGTTCTTGTTGGTCCAGTCCATTTCGGAAACGTGTACCAGACCTTCAACGCCTTCTTCCAGCTCAGCGAAGCAGCCGTAGTCGGTCAGGTTGGTAACGCGAGCTTGTACGCGAGTACCTTCTGGGTAACGGGCAGTGATAGCTACCCACGGATCTTCGCCCATTTGCTTCAGACCCAGCGAAACGCGGTTGCGCTCGCGGTCGAACTTCAGAACGCGTACGTCGACTTCGTCGCCAACGTTAACGATTTCCGATGGGTGCTTGATGCGCTTCCAGGCCATGTCGGTGATGTGCAGCAGGCCGTCGATACCGCCCAGGTCCACGAATGCGCCGTAGTCGGTGAGGTTCTTGACGATACCTTTGACTTGCTGGCCTTCCTGCAGGGTTTCCAGCAGGGCTTCGCGCTCGGCGGAGTTCTCGGCTTCCAGCACGCTGCGACGCGAAACAACAACGTTGTTGCGCTTCTGGTCCAGCTTGATGACCTTGAATTCCAGCTCTTTGCCTTCGAGGTGGGTGGTGTCGCGCACTGGGCGGACATCAACCAGGGAGCCCGGCAGGAACGCACGGATGCCGTTAACGTCGACAGTGAAGCCGCCTTTAACCTTACCGTTGATAACGCCCTTGACCACTTCTTCGGCGGCGAAAGCTGCTTCCAGAACAATCCAGCACTCGGCGCGCTTGGCTTTTTCACGGGACAGTTTGGTTTCGCCAAAGCCGTCTTCTACCGCGTCCAGCGCAACGTGAACTTCGTCACCGACCTTGATGGTCAGTTCGCCAGCTTCGTTGTAGAACTGCTCGAGCGGGATGACACCCTCGGACTTCAGGCCAGCGTGTACGGTAACCCAGTCGCCGTCGATGTCGACAACGATACCGGTGATGATGGCACCCGGCTGAAGATTGAGGGTTTTCAGGCTTTCTTCAAAGAGTTCTGCAAAGCTTTCGCTCATTTTAATTCCTGTAGATTCGGGCGAAACAAACGCCCCTCGCCACATTCCAGACAATGTGGGTCTGTTTTAAGTAAAGGAAAGCCGGCAAGACGTTGACTGGTGAACCTGCCTGCTCTCCTGGCTATCAGAGAAGGTCGCGCTGGGCGATCTCGCTCCTGATACGTTGCAACACCTGCTCGATGGACAACTCGGTAGAGTCCAACTGAATGGCATCGGCCGCTGGTTTCAGCGGGGCCACTGCACGTTGGGTATCGCGTTCATCACGCGCACGAATCTCATCCAGCAGACTCGACAGACTAACATCTTCACCCTTGCCCTTCAACTGCAGGTAGCGGCGACGTGCACGCTCCTCCGCACTGGCGGTGAGGAAGACTTTCAACGGCGCGTCGGGGAACACCACGGTGCCCATGTCGCGGCCGTCGGCAATCAGCCCCGGCGCTTCGCGAAACTCGCGCTGGCGTACCAGCAGCGCATCACGCACGGCCGGCAGCGAGGCTACCATCGACGCACCGGCGCCGACGGTTTCGGTGCGGATGACGTTGCTGACGTCCTCACCCTCAAGGATGATCTGTTGCAGCTTACCGGGCTCGGCAGCAATGAACTGCACATCCAGATGGGCGGCAAGCTTGGTCAGCAGCTCTTCGTTGGTCAGGTCGACGCCGTGGTTGCTGGCGTTGAACGCCAGCAAGCGGTACAGCGCGCCGGAGTCCAGCAGCTTCCAGCCCAGCTCGCGGGCCAGCAGGCCGGCGACCGTGCCTTTGCCCGAGCCGCTTGGCCCGTCGATGGTGATGACTGGCGCCTGCGAATTCACGACTTGCCCTCTTCCGCCACGCGGATACCGACTTCGGCGCACAACGCCAGGAAGTTGGGGAACGAGGTGGCGACGTTGGCGCAGTCGTGGATGCGGATAGGCGCGCTGGCGCGCAGCGAGGCCACACTGAAGGCCATGGCGATACGGTGGTCACCGTGGCCATGCACTTCGCCACCGCCCAGCTGACCGCCGTCGATGATGATGCCGTCCGGGGTCGGTTCGCACTTGATGCCCAGGGTGATCAGGCCGTCGGCCATCACCTGGATACGGTCGGACTCCTTCACCCGCAGCTCTTCGGCGCCACGCAGCACGGTACGCCCTTCGGCGCAGGCGGCGGCCACGAACAGCACCGGGAATTCGTCGATGGCCAGCGGCACCAGCTCTTCCGGGATGTCGATACCTTTCAGCTTCGCACCGCGAACACGCAGGTCGGCCACCGGCTCGCCGCCGACTTCACGCTGGTTTTCCAGGGTAATGTCGCCGCCCATCAGACGCAGGATGTCGATGACACCGGTACGGGTCGGGTTGATGCCGACGTGTTCCAGCACCAGCTCGGAGCCTTCGGCGATGGAAGCCGCTACCAGGAAGAATGCCGCCGAGGAAATGTCGGCTGGCACTTCGATGCGGGTGGCGGTCAGCTTGCCGCCAGACTGCAACGAAGCCACCGGGCCATTGCTCTCGACCGAATAGCCGAAACCGCGCAGCATGCGCTCGGTATGGTCGCGGGTCGGTGCCGGCTCGGTGACAGTGGTCTTGCCTTCGGCGTACAGGCCGGCCAGCAGCAGGCAGGATTTGACCTGAGCGCTGGCCATTGGCAGCGTGTAGGTCAGGCCCTTGAGTTTGTGGCCACCGCGAATGGTCAGCGGCGGGCGGCCTTCGGGGCCGGTCTCGACCACCGCACCCATTTCGCGCAGCGGGTTGGCCACACGATTCATCGGGCGCTTGGACAGCGAGGCGTCACCGGTCATGGTCACGTCGAACGGCTGGCCGGCCAGCAGGCCCGACAGCAGGCGCATCGAGGTGCCGGAGTTGCCCACGTACAGCGGCCCGGGCGGCGGCTTGAGGCCATGCAGGCCAACGCCGTGAATGGTCACGCGACCGTGGTTGGGGCCTTCGATGACCACACCCATGTCGCGGAATGCCTGCAGGGTCGCCAGCGCGTCTTCACCTTCGAGGAAGCCTTCGACTTCGGTGGTGCCTTCGGCCAGCGAGCCGAGCATGATCGAGCGGTGGGAAATCGACTTGTCGCCCGGTACACGGATCCGCCCGTTCAGGCGGCCACCCGGTTGGGCCAGGAAAATCAGATCGTTGGCGTTCATAGCGTCCACATAGGCCCGGCGGGCCAGGATTTTACTGAAATGCTCGCGGGCAACCCGTGCGCGGGTGAATACACCCAGCAGCTGGTGCCCGTCCCCTTCAGCGATCGCGTCGCGCAAGGCGTCGAGATCGCTGCGATATGTATCGAGTGTGCGCAGGACAGCGTCGCGGTTGGCGAGGAAGATGTCATGCCACATGGTCGGGTCGCTGCCGGCGATTCTTGTGAAATCGCGGAAGCCTCCCGCAGCGTACCGGAAGATCTCGAGGTTTTCATTGCGCTTGGCCAGCGAGTCGACCAAGCCAAAGGCCAGCAGGTGCGGCAAATGGCTGGTGGCGGCCAGCACTTCGTCGTGGCGCTCGACCGACATGTGCTCCACATCGGCATCCAGCGCGCGCCACAGGCGGTCGACCAGGGCCAGCGCGGCCGGGTCGGTTTCGGCCAGCGGCGTGAGAATGACCTTGTGGCGGCGGAACAGGGTGGCGTTGGAGGCCTCTACCCCGCTCTGCTCGGAGCCGGCGATGGGGTGGCCGGGGACGAAGCGCGGCAGGCGCTGACCAAAGACCGAACGTGCCTCACGGACGACATTGCCCTTGGCACTGCCGACGTCGGTGATAATGGCGTTGCCGAGGTCGAGCCGAGCCAGGCGCGCCAGGACCTTTTCCATGGCCAGGATCGGTACGGCCAGCTGGATGACATCGGCGCCCACGCAGGCGGCGGCGAGGTCTTCTTCACAGCGGTCGACCACGCCCAGGGCCACGGCCTGCTTGCGCGAGGGTGCATCCAGGTCGACACCGACCACTTCGCGGCACAGGCCGCTTTCACGCAGGCCTTTGGCAAACGAGCCACCGATCAGGCCGAGGCCGACCACGACCAGGCGATTGATGATTGGTGCGGGTTTGGTTTTTGCTGCTTTTACCACTGGTGCGAACCCTGTTCAGAAATCTAGACAGCCTGTTAGGGCCATTGGGGCTGCTTTGCAGCCCATCGCGACACAAGGCCGCTCCTACAGGGACCGTGCAAACCTGTAGATTGCCCCTCCACAGGTGCGCGGTACCTGTAGGAGCGGCCTTGTGTCGCGATGGGGCGCGAAGCGCCCCCCAACAACCTCAAATCAAAGTACTGCCTTCGGATACGAGCCCAGCACCTTCAGCGCCACAGCCTCCTGGCTGATCTGCTCCAGCACCGCCTTGATCAACGGGTCGCGGTGGTGGCCAACGAAGTCGATGAAGAACACGTAGGTCCACTTGCCACTGCGCGACGGGCGAGTCTCGATGCGGGTCAGGTCGATGCCGTTCTCGTGGAACGGCACCAGCAGCTCGTGCAGCGCACCTGGCTTGTTGCTCATCGAGACGATGATCGAGGTCTTGTCGTCGCCGGTCGGCGGCACTTCCTGCTGGCCGATCATCAAAAAGCGCGTGGAGTTGTCCGGGCGGTCTTCGATCTTTTCGGCCAGGCGGGTCAAACCATACAGGTTGGCCGCCATGTCACCGGCGATCGCCGCCGAGTTCCACTCGCCCTTGACGCGCTTGGCCGCCTCGGCATTGCTCGATACCGCCACGCGCTCTACGTTCGGGTAGTGCGCGTCCAGCCATTTGCGGCACTGGGCCAGCGACTGGGCGTGGGAGTAGATGCGGGTAATGCTGTCGGTCTTGGTGTTCTCGCCTACCAGCAGGTGATGGTGGATGCGCAGCTCGACTTCGCCGCAAATAACCATGTCGTGCTCAAGGAAGCTGTCCAGGGTGTGGCTGACTGCGCCTTCGGTGGAGTTTTCCACCGGCACCACGCCGAAATTGACGGCGCCGGCCGCCACTTCGCGGAACACTTCGTCGATGGCCGCCATCGGCCGGCTGATCACCGCATGGCCGAAGTGCTTCATGGCCGCAGCCTGGGTGAAGGTACCTTCAGGGCCGAGGTAGGCGATTTTCAGCGGCTCTTCGAGGGCCAGGCACGAAGACATGATTTCGCGGAACAGCCGCGCCATCTCTTCGTTGCCCAGCGGGCCCTTGTTGCGCTCCATCACGCGCTTGAGCACCGCGGCTTCACGCTCGGGGCGGTAGAACACCGGTTTTTCGCCTTCTTTCAGCGAGGCCGTCTTGACCCGGGCTACTTCTTCGGCGCAACGGGCGCGGTCGCTGATCAGCTCGAGGATTTTCTCGTCGAGGCTGTCGATGCGTACGCGCAGCGCCTTGAGCTCCTGTTCGGACATCAGCCGTGCTCCTTCTCGAATTCAGCCATGTAGCCAACCAGCGCTTCAACTGCTTCCAGGCCCAGGGCGTTGTAGATGGAGGCACGCATGCCGCCCACCGAACGGTGGCCCTTCAGGTTGAGCAGGCCGCGGGCATCGGCACCGGCGAGGAAGGCCTTGTCCAGGCGCTCGTCAGCCAGGCGGAACGGCACGTTCATCCACGAACGGGCGTTGACGCTGATCGGGTTGGTGTAGAAATCGCTGTTGTCGATAAAGCCGTACAGGCGTTCTTTCTTGGCGCGGTTGCGCTGCTCCATGGCATCGACGCCACCCTGCTCTTTCAGCCACTCGAAGACCAGGCCCGAGAGGTACCAGGAATACGTGGCCGGGGTGTTGTACATCGAACCGTTGTCAGCCGAAACCTTGTAGTCGAGCATGGTCGGGCAGCTGCTGCGGGCATGGCCCAGCAGGTCTTCACGCACGATCACCACTACCAGGCCGCTAGGGCCGATGTTTTTCTGCGCGCCAGCGTAGATCAGGCCGAACTGCGACACATCGATAGGGCGCGAGAGGATGTCGGACGACATGTCGACCACCAGCGGCACGTCACCGGTTTCTGGCACCCAGTCAAACTGCAGGCCGCCGATGGTTTCGTTGGACGCATAGTGCACGTAGGCGGCGTTTTTGGTCAGGCTCCACTCGTTCTGGCCCGGGATGGCCAGGTAGTCGTAGGGCTTGGCGCTGGCAGCAACGTTGATGTTGCCGAAGCGGCGCGCTTCCTCGATGGCCTTTTTCGACCAGATGCCGGTTTCGATGTAGTCGGCAGTGCCGTTTTCCGGCAGCAGGTTCAGCGGGATTTCGGCGAACTGCTGGCTGGCGCCGCCCTGCAGGAACAGCACCTTGTAATTGGAGGGGACGGACAGCAGGTCACGCAGGTCCTGCTCGGCCTTTTCGGCGATGGCCACGTAGTCGTCGCTGCGATGGCTCATTTCCATCACCGACAAGCCCTTGCCGTTCCAGTCCAGCATCTCGGCCTGGGCGCGCTGCAACACAGCGTCAGGAAGCGCGGCAGGGCCTGCGCAGAAGTTAAAGGCTCGTTTGCTCACATCCACTCTCGCTCTGCCAAATGGTACTAATTCATTTCTTGCAGGCCGCGCACTGCTCTTTGTAGGAGCGGCCTTGTGTCGCGAAAGGGCCGCAAAGCGGCCCCAGCAATTCATCTGTTGACGCTGAAACCCTGGGGCCGCTTCGCGCCCCTTTCGCGACACAAGGCCGCTCCTACAAAAAGCTCGCCCGCACTAGGCCGGGCTTCGCCTGCTGCAATCAGTCAAACGGGGCGACCTTGGTCGCCCCGTTCGGGTTTTACACTTGCTTACTCCTGCGGCGCCTCTTCGGCACCCGCAGCCTCATCATTGTCTGGCGCTTCGGCCTCGACGCCCTCCTCGCCCGTCTCGATCACATCATCGAGTTCGTCCTCGGACGGCTCCTGGATACGCTCCAGGCCCACCAGTGTCTCGTCAGCCGCCAGCTTGATCAGCGTAACACCCTGGGTGTTCCGGCTCAGGCTGGAAACTTCACCAACCCGCGTGCGCACCAGCGTGCCCTGGTCGGAGATCAGCATGATCTCCTCGCCTTCCTGTACCTGGATGGCACCAATCAGCAAGCCGTTGCGCCCTTTGGTACCCATGGCGATAACGCCCTGGCCACCACGGCCGCGACGCGGGAACTTGGACAGCGGGGTGCGCTTGCCGAAGCCACGCTCGGAAGCGGTAAGGATCTGCGAACCGGACTCCGGGATCAGCATGGAAATGATCTGCTGACCTTTACCCAGCTTCATGCCGCGCACACCACGGGCAGTACGGCCCATTTCACGCACTACGCTTTCGGCGAAGCGGATGACCTTGCCGGCATCGGAGAACATCATGACTTCCTTGGCGCCGTCGGTAATGGCCGCAGCAATCAGGGTGTCACCTTCTTTAAGCTTCAGGGCGATCAGGCCGTTGGAGCGCGGACGGGCAAACTGCACCAGCGGGGTCTTCTTGACGGTACCCGAAGCGGTGGCCATGAAGATGTACGCGCCGGTCGGCTCTGCGACCCACTCCGGCGTGTCGCCGTCTTCTTCGTCGACTTCCTCGGGCTCTACCAGCTCACCCTCGAGCACGGTGTCTTCAGCGTCTTCCAGCTCTTCGTCCAGGTCGGCGTTCTGCTGCAGCGCTTCGAGGTCGATCTGCAGCATGGCGGTGATGCGCTCACCCTCCTCCAGCGGCAGCAGGTTGACCAACGGGCGACCACGGGCAGCGCGGGACGCTTCAGGGATTTCGTAGGTCTTCTTCCAGTACACCTTGCCCTTGCTGGAGAACAGCAAAAGGGTGGCGTGGCTGTTGGCGACCAACAGGTGCTCGATGTAGTCCTCGTCCTTCACGCCGGTAGCCGACTTGCCTTTACCGCCACGGCGCTGAGCCTGGTAGGCCGACAATGGCTGGGTCTTGGCATAACCACCGTGGGAGATGGTGACCACGCGCTCCTCCTCCGGGATCATGTCGCCGTAGTTGAGGTCGTGGCTGGCGTTGAGGATTTCGGTACGACGGGCATCGCCGTATTCGGCGCGGATGGCTTCCAGTTCTTCGCGGATCACTTCCATCAGGCGCTCGGCGCTGCTGAGGATGCGGATCAGCTCGCCGATCTGCTCGAGGATTTCCTGGTACTCGGCCAGCAGCTTCTCGTGCTCCAGGCCGGTCAGGCGGTGCAGGCGCAGGTCAAGAATGGCCTGGGCCTGTTCCGGCGACAGGAAGTACTTGCCATCGTGCAGGCCATACTGCTCCGGCAGGTCTTCAGGGCGGCAGGAATCGGCGCCTGCGCGCTCGACCATGACCTGCACGGCACTGGATTCCCACGGCGTGGAAACCAGGGCTTCCTTGGCTTCGGACGGGGTCGGCGAGGCCTTGATCAGGGCGATGACCGGGTCGATGTTGGACAGCGCAACCGCCTGGCCTTCAAGGATGTGGCCACGCTCGCGGGCCTTGCGCAGCTCGAACACGGTACGGCGGGTCACCACTTCACGGCGGTGACGGACGAACGCTTCAAGCAGGTCCTTGAGGTTGAGCAGGCGTGGACGGCCGTCGATCAGGGCCACCACGTTGATGCCGAATACGCTCTGCAGCTGGGTTTGCTGGTAGAGGTTGTTGAGCACCACCTCCGGCACCTCGCCGCGGCGCAGCTCGATGACGATTCGCATACCGTCCTTGTCGGACTCGTCGCGCAACTCGGTGATGCCTTCGATCTTCTTCTCTTTTACCAGCTCGGCGATCTTTTCGATCAGGCGCGCCTTGTTCAGCTGGTACGGCAGCTCGGTCACGACGATCTGCTGGCGGCCGCCGACCTTGTCGATGTCTTCGACTTCGGAACGGGCACGCATGTAGATGCGGCCACGACCGGTACGATAGGCCTCGATGATGCCCTGGCGACCGTTGATGATACCGGCAGTCGGGAAGTCTGGCCCGGGGATGAACTGCATCAGCTCATCGATGGTGACTTCCGGGTTGTCGATAAGCGCCAGGCAACCGTCGATGACTTCACCGAGGTTGTGTGGCGGGATGTTGGTCGCCATGCCCACAGCGATGCCGCTGGAACCGTTGACCAGCAGGTTGGGAATACGGGTCGGCATGACCGCCGGGATCTGCTCGGTGCCGTCGTAGTTGGGCACCCAGTCGACGGTTTCCTTGTGCAGGTCGGCCAGCAGCTCGTGAGCCAGCTTGGTCATGCGCACTTCGGTGTATCGCATGGCTGCGGCGTTGTCGCCGTCCACCGAACCGAAGTTGCCCTGGCCGTCGACCAGCAGGTAACGCAGCGAGAACGGCTGGGCCATACGCACGATGGTGTCGTAGACCGCAGTGTCGCCGTGCGGGTGGTACTTACCGATCACGTCACCGACCACACGGGCGGATTTCTTGTACGGCTTGTTCCAGTCGTTGCCCAGTTCGCTCATCGCATAGAGAACGCGACGATGCACGGGCTTCAAGCCGTCACGCGCATCGGGCAGCGCTCGCCCGACAATCACGCTCATCGCGTAGTCGAGGTAAGACTGTCTCAGTTCGTCTTCGATATTGACCGGGAGGATTTCTTTGGCCAGTTCGCCCATGAGAAGCCTGATTCCTTTTTCTGGTGAAACTTCGCAGCTCCATCAAGGGCCGAACGAAGCTCGCCGCCGCAGCGCATAAGGGTGCGACGACTTACGACAAATCAATGAGTTGTGCCATGGATCTGCGCAATGAAGGCCGCCGTGATGGGCGGTCTTGGAAACTGCCGGATGTTACCACAAAGGCGGGGGCGGTGGGGAGATGTGGCAGGCGGCCAGAAGCGGGTTTCAATCCTGGAGTTTTCACTGGCTTCTTCGCGGGCACGCCCGCTCCCACAGGGCCTTGTGCTATCCCTG
Organism: Pseudomonas sp. NPDC089547; assembly: GCF_050280665.1. NCBI lineage: Bacteria > Pseudomonadati > Pseudomonadota > Gammaproteobacteria > Pseudomonadales > Pseudomonadaceae > Pseudomonas > Pseudomonas sp. NPDC089547. Next base: position 9,847 of record NZ_JBNNVS010000038.1, read on the forward strand.
TGGGAGCGGGCATGCCCGCGAAGAGGCCGGCACAGGCAATACAACTATCAGTGCAACCGCTTGCGGCACATCAACTGCGCCAGTTTGGCGGCATCCGGCCGTTCCACCACGCCGCGCTCGGTCACGATCACATCGATCAGGTCGGCCGGGGTCACGTCGAATACAGGGTTGAACACCTCGACATCCGGCGCCACCCGGGTACCCGCTATGTCCAGCAGTTCGTCGGCATCACGCTCTTCCAGCGGGATATCCTCGCCAGTGGCCAGGTTCAGGTCGATGCTGGTGCTCGGCGCCACCACCATGAAACGCACACCGTGGTGCATGGCGCTGACCGCCAGCTGATAGGTGCCGATCTTGCTGGCCATGTCGCCGTTGGCCGCAATGCAGTCGGCACCCACCACTACCCAGGTGATGCCCTTGGTCTTCATCAGGTGGGCCAACGCCGAGTCGGCGCACAGGGTTACCGGGATGCCTTCGTCGGCCAGTTCCCAGGCAGTCAGCCGCGAGCCTTGCAGCCAGGGGCGGGTCTCGCCGGCATACACCCGTTCGACCATGCCGTCCAGGTAGCCGGCACGAATCACCCCCAGCGCGGTGCCAAAGCCGCCACTGGCAAGGGCGCCGGCATTGCCGTAGGTAAGCAGGGTCTGGGCATTGCCCTGGTGGCGGCGGATCAGCTCGATGCCTTGCTGGGCCATGGTCAGGTTGGCTTCACGGTCGCTTTCGTGGATGGCCACTGCTTCGGCCTCCAGCGCTGCCAGCACATCTTCATCCGGGCGCAGCCTTTGCAGGCGCTCACGCATGCAGTTCAGCGCCCAGAACAGGTTGGCGGCCGTGGGGCGCGCCTCGGCCAGGCTAAGGAAGTCTTCTTCCAGGTCCAGCTCCCAGTCGCCACCTTCGGCCAGCCGCTCTTCCAGGGCCAGCACCAGGCCATAGGCCGCAGCAATACCGATGGCCGAAGCGCCGCGCACCGCCATGTCGCGGATTGCCGCCGCCACCTGCGCAACATTGTCGCAGGCCAGCCAGCGTTCTTCCGACGGCAGCAGGCGCTGGTCGAGCAGGTGCAAGATGCCGCCCTGCCAGCGGATCCCGGTCACCTTCTCCGCCGCCAAAAGTCGCTCGCGCATCGCCTCTCCCCGTCGTTCGCATGTCAAAAACCGGCGATTATAGCGACCCTCGGGGCCAAGCGCTCGGGTATACTCCGGCGCAATTTTGCGAAGTTTCAGAGGACTGTTCAATGAGCAACGTCGACCGCGCCGAAATCGCCAAGTTCGAAGCGCTGGCCCACCGCTGGTGGGACCGCGAAAGCGAGTTCAAGCCGCTGCACGAAATCAACCCGCTGCGCGTCAACTGGATCGACGAACGCGCCAGCCTGGCCGGCAAGAAAGTGCTGGACGTAGGCTGCGGCGGCGGCATCCTCAGCGAAGCCATGGCCCTGCGCGGTGCCACGGTCACCGGCATCGACATGGGCGAAGCGCCCCTGGCGGTGGCCCAACTGCACCAGCTGGAGTCCGGCGTGCAAGTGGAATACCGGCAGATCACTGCCGAAGCGCTGGCCGAGGAAATGCCTGAACAGTTCGACGTGGTCACCTGCCTGGAAATGCTCGAGCACGTGCCCGACCCGTCTTCGGTGATTCGCGCCTGCTACCGCATGGTCAAGCCGGGCGGCCAGGTGTTCTTCTCCACCATCAACCGCAACCCGAAGGCCTACCTGCTGGCCATCGTCGGCGCCGAATACATCCTGAAGATGCTGCCGCGCGGCACCCATGACTTCAAGAAGTTCATCCGCCCCTCCGAACTGGGCGCCTGGAGCCGCGATGCCGGCCTGCAGGTGAAGGACATCATCGGCCTCACCTACAACCCGCTGACCAAGCACTACAAGCTTAACAGCGACGTCGACGTCAACTACATGATCCAGACCCTGCGCGAGGAATAAGCATGCGTTTGCGAGCAGTACTCTTCGACATGGACGGCACCTTGCTCGACACGGCGCCGGACTTCATCGCCATCTGCCAGGCCATGCTCGCCGAGCGCGGCCTGCCGCCCGTCGATGACAAACTGATCCGCGATGTGATTTCCGGCGGTGCCCGGGCCATGGTTGCGGCCACGTTCGCCATGGACCCGCAAGCCGAGGGCTTCGAGCCCTTGCGCCTGGAGTTCCTTGAACGCTACCAACGCGACTGCGCGGTACACAGCAAGCTGTTCGATGGCATGGCCGAGTTGCTGAGCGATATCGAGAAAGGCAACCTGCTGTGGGGCGTAGTCACCAATAAGCCGGTGCGCTTCGCCGAGCCGATCATGCAGCAGTTGGGCCTGGCCGAGCGTTCGGCGCTGCTGATCTGCCCGGACCACGTGAAAAACAGCAAACCCGACCCCGAGCCGCTGATCCTGGCCTGCAAAACCCTGGACCTGGACCCGGCCACCGTGCTGTTCGTCGGCGACGACCTGCGCGACATCGAATCTGGCCGCGACGCCGGCACCCGCACGGCGGCCGTGCGCTACGGCTATATTCATCCAGAGGACAACCCCAACAACTGGGGTGCCGACGTGGTGGTGGACCACCCGCTGGAACTGCGCAAGGTGATCGACAGCGCGCTGTGCGGCTGCTGAGTTGCAACGGCTGACGACGGACCCTGTGGGAGCGGGCATGCCCGCGAAGCAGGCACTGCGGTGGATGGCACCGGCTTTGCCGGTGTTCGCGGGCATGCCCGCTCCCACAAGCTTCGGCGTTGCCCAATGAACAAGGGAAAAATCTGATGTTCGAATACACCGCCCGCCCCGACCTGCTGCAAGGCCGGGTCATCCTGATTACCGGTGCCGGCCGCGGCATCGGTGCCGCCGCTGCCAAGGCTTATGCCGCGCTCGGCGCTACCGTGCTGCTGCTGGGCAAGACCGAGGCCAACCTGAACGAGGTCTACGACCAGATCGAAGCTGCGGGGCACCCGCAGCCGGTGGTCATCCCGTTCAACCTGGAAACCGCCCTGCCCCACCAGTACGACGAACTGGCGGTGATGATCGAGGACCAGTTCGGCCGCCTGGACGGCCTGCTGAACAATGCCTCGATCATTGGCCCGCGCACACCCCTGGAGCAGTTGTCAGGCGACAACTTCATGCGTGTGATGCACATCAACGTCGATGCCACCTTCATGCTCACCAGCACCCTGCTGCCACTGCTGAAGCTATCTGAAGACGCTTCGGTGGTGTTCACCAGCAGCAGTGTCGGGCGCAAAGGCCGTGCATACTGGGGCGCTTATGGCGTTTCGAAGTTTGCCACCGAGGGCCTGATGCAGACCTTGGCCGACGAGCTGGAAGGCGTGGCGCCGGTGCGCTCCAACAGTATCAACCCGGGGGCAACGCGCACGGCAATGCGCGCCCAGGCGTACCCCAGCGAGAACCCGCAGAACAACCCGCTGCCTGAAGAAATCATGCCGGTGTACCTGTACCTGATGGGGCCGGACAGCACCGGGGTGAACGGGCAGGCGTTCAACGCTCAGTAAGGCTTGAGATTGTCGGGGCTGCTGTGCAGCCCATCGCGACGCAAGGCCGCTCCTACAAGAGCACGCGATCTCCTGTAGGAGCGGCCTTGTGTCGCGATGGGCGCGCAGCGTCCCCCGGGGGCCTACCCCGCCGCCAACGCCGGGCGCAAACGGCCTTGCTGGCGCCCCTCCAACTGCATGCAGCGCTCCAAAAACAGGAACATGCAGTCATAACTCTTGCAAATCGCCCTGCGTAACTCTGTACGCAGCCCCAGCGTCGGGTTCTCGCCGGCCAGGGTACAGATGATTTCCAACGCCTCCCACGGATGCGCATCATCATACTGGGCATGCATCTTCAGCCACTTCATCGCCCGCTTGCGCCCTTCCTCAGGGAAGCCCTGTGCATAGGTGTCGGTCGAGCACACCACCGCCGACCATTCGCCGGTCGCGCCTTCGATGGCGTAGTTGGTCGCGGCCATGGAAATCGCCAGGTTCTCGGTGGCACACACCCGCCAGCACCAGTCGTTCAGGCCGTTCAGCTCGGGCGGCACTTCCTGCGCCTGCAATTCGTGCAGGTGCACCCCGTGCGCCTGGCACCAGTTCACCCAATAGTCGGCATGGTTGAGTTCCACACGAATATTGCGCATCAGCCAGCGCCGCGCCATGTCTTCGCCCTGATGGCGGCCATAACGGGTCTTGGTCAGGTTGTGGGCCATGTACAGCGAAAACTGCTCCACTACCGGCCAGCCACCAATCAGGTACTGACGGATGGTCGACTGCTTCAACTGCCCGTCGCGCAGGCGCGCGTAGAACTCATGCTCGACCACCCGGCGCTTGCTTTCACGGCAATCTTCAATCAGTTGCTGGGCCCATTGGGGGTAGCTGGCGGGGTCCATCAAAGGCCCGATACGAACGAATGCATCAATCACTTTTCAGCTCCTTGATCCTTGTGATTTCTAGCTAGCGAAACGTGCCAGGTGCCCGCTGCAACAGAGGCCGGGCGGCGATCCGTTGGCGCTGCAGACTGTCACAGGTGAACACCTGGGGGCGTTCGATCAGGTAGCCCTGGGCGTAATCCACGCCTATCTCCTGTAGGGCCTGCTCGATCAAGGGTGTTTCGACAAACTCGGCGATGGTGCGTTTCCCCATGACATGGCCGATGTGGTTGATGACCTCGACCATGGCCCGGTTGACCGGGTCGTCGAGCATATCCTTGACGAAACTGCCGTCGATTTTCAGGAAATCCACGGGCAAATGCTTGAGGTAGGCGAACGAAGACATGCCGGCGCAGAAATCATCGAGCGAGAAGCGGCAACCCAGCCCCTTCAACTCGTTGATGAAGCGGATGGCGCTGCCCAGGTTGGCGATGGCGCTGGTTTCGGTAATCTCGAAACAGATCATCCGTGGCGGGATGGCGTATTCGACAAACAGCCGCTGCAGGTATTCGAGGAAGTTGTCATCGCCGATGCTCGACCCTGACAAGTTGATCGCACAGATCGACAGCGGCCCTTCGCGCTGTTCGTCCAGGCACTGGCGGATGACCTGGAACACATTGCGCACCACCCAGCGGTCCAGCGCGGTCATCAGGCCGTAGCGTTCGGCCGCCGGAATGAAGCTGCTGGGCAGGATGGTGCGGCCGTTTTCGTCGTGCAGGCGCAGCAGGATTTCAATATGCCCCGGGCCTTCAAAGGTTTTCAGCGGGGCAATTTCCTGGGCGTACAGGCAGAAGCGGTTTTCTTCCAGGGCCACGTGCAAGCGCTGGATCCAGGCCATCTCACCAAAGCGCATGGACAGTTCGCTGTCGTCGGCGTGGTACACCTGCACGCGGTTGCGCCCCTTTTCCTTGGCCATGTAGCAGGCCATGTCGGCAGCACGCAGCGAGGTTTCGAGGGTGCCGGGGGCCTGTGCCATGTGCACCAGGCCAACGCTCACGGTGGTGACGAAGGGTCGCCCCTTCCACACGAAGTGCAGGCTTTGCACCATCTGGCGCAATTGCTCGGCAATGCGCTCGGCCTGGTCGGGCGGGCAGTTTTCCAGCAGCACGCCGAACTCGTCGCCACCCAGCCGCGCCAGGGTGTCACCTTCGCGCAGGCCCGATTGCAGCACGGCGCAGATGTGCCGCAGCAGTTCGTCACCCGCGGCATGCCCAGAGGTATCGTTGACCAGTTTGAACTGGTCAAGGTCAAGGAACATCAGCGAATGCCGGCCGGCCTGACGCGCCAGGCCGTTCAGCGCCTGCTCCAGGCGGTATTCGAACTCGCGGCGGTTGGCCAGGCCGGTCAAAGCGTCGTGGGTAGCTTGCCAGGACAGGTTGGCGATGTACTGGCGTTCCTGGGTCATGTCGTGCAGCACCAGCACGATGCCGCTGACCTGGCCGTCATTGAGGATCGGCGAGCCCACCAGGTTGATCGACACCGTGCTGCCATCCAGGCGCTGGATCAGCCGGGCATGCTCGGCGCCCCCCTTGAGGCTGCCGCTGAGCACCTGCTCTACCAGGCTGCCGCCGTCTTCCTCGGCCTGCTCGTCCACCAGGCTGAACAGCGCCGACAGCGGCAAGCCCTGGGCCTGGCCAGACTGCCAGTGGGTCAATTGCTCGGCGGCCGGGTTCATGTAGCCGATGCAGCCGTCCACATCGGTGGTAATCACCGCATCGCCAATGGCCTGCAAGGTGATCTGCGCCCGCTCCTTTTCCTCCTGCAAGGCACTGGCAAAGGCCTGACGCTGGGCCAGCAGCTTGCTGGAGCGGCGCCAGGCGATGGTAATGAGGAACATCGCCGTCAGCAGGTTGGTAATCATCAGCACCCGCAGCAGCATGCGCGAGCCTTCACCCAAGGCATCGCTGAAGGCCTTGGCGGCGGGGGTAACACCCTCGTTGATGGTAACGATACGGGCCTTCCAGGCGCTTAACGTCTGGGCGTCGACGGGGCCACTGGCAAAGCGTTGGCGCATCTCGCCGGCCAGCACATCCAGCTTGGCCAGGTAATCGTCGCCGATGTCCCAGTAGTCAATGGCTGTCTGCATGTAGCTGACATTGCGGAAGTTGCGATAGAACCAGATGATCCGCGTGACATCATCGGGGTGGTTGCCGCCTTGCAGCACCGCCTGGCGCGCGGCATCCAGGTCAGGGTTGGGCTGGTCCAGCACCTCGCGCAACTGGTGGTCGCCCTGGGGCACGGTAATAGCCTGGCGATAGCGCTGGTAGGTGCTGTCGTCGCGGGTTTCGGCGTACAGGTTGAGGTAATAGATGGCGTCTTTCTGCGCCTTGGACCACAGGCTTTCGCCCGCCACATAGGCGCGCACGGCCGACAGCGTATACAGGCTGAGGCTACCCAGCGCCACCTGGAAGACCACAACGGCGATGAAGGGCCAGGTGATGCCAAGCAGCTTGGGCGCTTCTAGAGTGCGATGTCCCTTCATGGATTCCCTGTCACAGAGCAGATAAGGCGCAAATCAACCCAGACAAGCACAGCGTAGGCCATTTGCCATCGCTGTGGAGGGGATTTTTATGACAAGGAGTCGGGGGATTTGTACAGCCTGCGCCGCCCTCTTCGCGGGTGAACCCGCTCCCACAGTGATATCACAGCACTTGAGGCCTGTGCTGTACCTGTGGGAGCGGGTTTACCCGCGAAGAAGCCGGTAAAGGCAACCAGACATTCAGCTCTGCTGCAGGTGCCCATAAAGCTTGGCATACAACCCACCTTCGGCAATCAGCTGCTGGTGGTCGCCATCTTCGGCCACATGCCCGCCATCGAACACCAGCACCCGGTCGGCCTGTTTCACCGCCGACAGGCGGTGGGCAATGATCAGTGTGGTACGGCCGCTGAGGAAGCGCGCCAAGGCCTGGTGCAGGTTGTACTCGGTAGCCGCATCCAGGGCCGAGGTGGCCTCGTCAAGGATCACTACCTTGGGCTCGGCCAGCACCATGCGGGCAATGGCCAGGCGCTGGCGCTGGCCGCCGGACAAGCGCACGCCGGAGCGCCCCACCACACTGTCCAGGCCCTGCGGCAAGGCAGCGATGGTGGCATCCAGCTGGGCGATGCGCAGCGCCTGCCAGCAGGCGTCATCGCTGCAATCGCGGCCCATGGCCAGGTTGGCGCGCACGGTATCATTGAACAGCGACGGGTGCTGCAATACCACCGCAACATTCTCGCGCAGGGTTTCCAGGCCGATTTCCTGCAGGCTGGCGCCCCCAAAGCGGATAGTCCCGGCCTGGGCGCTGTACAGGCCCAGCAACAGTTGCACCAAGGTGCTCTTGCCACCACCACTGGCGCCGACTATCGCCACCTTTTCGCCCGGCGCGATGGACAAGCCGAGGTTGTCCAACACCGGCTCGTCGGCATAGGCAAAGCGCAGGTCGCGCACGTCGATACCCACCGTCTCGCGCCCCGCGAACGGGTCGCAGGCGGCCGGGTACTGTGGCTCGTCGGCACGCGCCAGCAGCTCGTTGAGGCGGCTCAGCGCACCACCGGCGGCGTAGTAGGCATATTGCAGGTTGAGCAACTGCTCCACCGGGCCGATCATGAACCACAGGTAGCTGAACACTGCCAGCATCTGGCCGATCGACAGGTCGGAGAACAGCACGGTAAGCATGGCTGCCGCGCGGAATATGTCGATACCAAACTGGAACAGCAAGCCACTGGCACGGCCACTGGCATCGCTTTTCCACTGCGAGTCCACGGCGTAGTCGCGCACTTCGCGGGCACGCAGGCCCAGGCGCCCCAGGAAGTAGCCCTGGCGGTTGCTGGCGCGGATTTCCTGGATGGCATCGAGGGTTTCCGTCAGCGCCTGGGTAAAGCGTGCAGTGCTGTCGTTCTCAAGCTTTTTCAGGTGTTTGACGCGCTTGCCGAGCTGCACGGTGAAGTAGATCACCAGCGGGTTGAACAGCAAGATCAGCAAGGCCAGCTGCCAGTGCATCCAGATAAGGATTGCCGCAGTGCCAGTCAACGTCAGCATGGCCACCAGGAAGCGGCTGAGCGTTTCGCCAACGAACTTGTCGAGGGTGTCCAGGTCGGTGACCAGGTGGGTGGTCACCGTGCCACTGCCCAGGCTCTCGTACTCCTTCAGCGAAATGCGCTTGAGCCGCTCGATCAGACGGATGCGCAAGCGATAGACGATGTCCTTGGCCAGGCCGGCGAACAGCTTGGCCTGCACCACGTTGAACGCCAGTGCAGCCAGGCGCAGGCACAGGGTAAGTGCCAGCATCAGCCCGATGTACCCGGCCGCTACCTGCCAACCGGACGGCAACAGGTGGTTCATCCACTTGAGCGCGGCATCGCCATGGCCCAGCAACACTTCATCCACCAGCAGCGGCAGCAGCAGCGGAATCGGCACGCTGCAACAGGCTGCCAGTACGGCGATGAAATTGGCGGACCAGAGGTTCTTCTTGTGATGCATGGCCAGGCGACGGATTTCCGCCCAGCTCAGTCGATCGCCCGCAGTGTGAGGTTTGCCCGGCACCGGGTCGGGTGACCCAGGCACATCAAGCACAGGCGGCCTGCTGCAGCCAGCGGCCGAGCAAGGGTTGCAGGCGCTCCAGCGCCTGGTAGCCGTTGGTCAGCAAGGCCAGTTGGCCATTGCGCTCGGCCAGAAGGGTCGGGAAACCGGCAATACCCAGGTCCTGGGCCCAGCTGAAATCGGCTGCGGTGGCAGCGCGTGTATCGGCACGGGCGAAGGTTTCGGCGAACACGGCGCGGTCGAAGCCTGCCTGCTCCGCCAGCTCGACCAACTGTGGCGCGGTGGTCACATCCACGCCCTGCTCGTAGAACGAACGCTGGATCAACGCCAGCAGCGGCCAGACACGCTCGGCATCCAGCTCGCGGGCGGTGACCAAGGCACGGCAGGCCGGCTCGGTGTCGTAGACAAAACCGTCGGGCATGGCGCCCTCGAAGCGGAACGGCTGGCCGGTAGCCTCGGCCACCGCCTGCCAGTGTTCGAGGATGTACTTGCGGGTAGAGCTGTCCAGGGCGCTGCCACCGGTGCGCAAGCCACCCACCACCAGCCGGGTGGCAATGCCCGCTTCACGCGCCTGGGCGATCAGGGCCGCCGCCACTGGCGCGAAACCCCAGCACCAGGAGCACATCGGGTCCATCACATAGATCAGGCGTGCAGACATGCATCAGGCCTCGGCTTTGTAGTTGTAACCGATCGGGTGCGGCAGGTTGCGGGCCTTGGCCAGCTCGATCTGCTTCTGCCGGTCGATGGCGCTGCGCCGGGTCTTTTCGCTCAGGGTGTCCCAGCAATGCGGGCAGCTGACACCTGGCGAATAGTGCTCGGACGCGCGCTCCTCTGCATTGATCGGGTGGCGGCAGGCGTGGCACTGGTCGTACTCGCCTTCGCTCAGGTCATGGCGCACCGTGACGCGGTTGTCGAAGACGAAGCAGTCGCCGTCCCACAGGCTCTCTTCCTGAGGTACTTCCTCGAAGTATTTCAGGATGCCGCCCTTAAGATGATAGACCGCATCAAAGCCTTCACCGAGCATGTAGCTGGAAGCTTTTTCGCAACGGATGCCGCCGGTACAGAACATGGCGACCTTCTTGTGCTTGCTGGGGTCGAAGTTGGCCTTGATGTAGTCCGGGAACTCGCGGAAGGTTTCGGTCTTGGGGTCGATGGCGCCCTTGAAGGTGCCGATGGCCACTTCGTAATCGTTGCGGGTGTCGATCAGCAGCACTTCCGGGTCACTGATCAGGGCGTTCCAGTCCTTGGGTTCGACGTAGGTGCCGACCGCCTGGTTCGGGTCCACGCCCGGCACGCCGAGGGTGACGATCTCTTTCTTGAGCTTGACCTTGGTGCGGTAGAACGGTTGTTCGTCGCAGTACGACTCTTTATGGTCGACATCGACCAGGCGCGGGTCGTTGCGCAGCCAGGCCAGCAGGCCATCGATGCCTTCGCGGGTGGCCGACACGGTGCCGTTGATGCCCTCATTGGCCAGCAACAGGGTGCCTTTGACGTTGTTGTCGAGCATGGCCTTGAGCAGCGGCTCGCGCAGCTCGACGTAGTCTTCAAGGGTAACGAATTTGTACAGCGCCGCGACGACGATGGCTTGGGACATGAAGCAGGTTCTCCAGGTGGTTGCCCTCGTAAGGGGCGGACCGGGTTTGACAGGTGTAGAAAAAGCATGGGGGCGCTTTGCGCCCCTTTCGCGACACAAGGCCGCTCCTACAGGAGAATGCACAACCCGATGGCGGGTGCGATCCACTGTAGGAGCGGCCTTGTGTCGCGAAAGGGCCGCAAAGCGGCCCCCGGATTTTGCAGGATTCTACCAGAACGACAGAAAGGTTTCAGTGCCCGCCGCCCGCGCACACCGGCGAGGCCGGTGCAACACCGACCTTGGCCCACTCTTCGGCGGTGTAGGTGTGGATGGCCAGGGCGTGAATTTCGCCCATCAGCTCGCCCATGGTGGCGTATACCTTCTGATGGCGCTTGACGCTGTTCAACCCGGCAAACTGCTCGCAGACGATCACTGCCTTGTAGTGGGTCTCCTGACCACGACTGTGCATGTGGCTTTCGTTGAGCACTTGCAGGTGTTGCGGCGCCAGGGCGGCCAGCTGTTGTTCAATGCGCTGTTGCATGGTCATCGCGGGGTGCTCACTTCTTGGCTGGGGCAGCGGCCTTGCCAGCGTTCGGGTCCAGCTCCTTGGTCATGTCTTCCAGCAGCTTGTTCACCACCGGTACTGCTGGCTCCAGGCTCTGCTGGGTCAGCTGGGCCGACTGCTGGGTGACCTTGGGCATTTCACGCAGTACTTTCTTGCCCAGCGGCGACTCGTAGAACTTGACCAGGTCTTTCAGTTCCTGCTCGGTGAAGGTCTGGGTGTAGAGGTCGACCATCTTCGGCTTCAGCTTGTTCCAGCCGATGGCGTTGTCCAGCGCGGCGTTAGCCTTGGCCTGGTAGCTTTCCAGCACTGGCTGCTTGGCGGCCGGCGCCTTGGTCTGGGCGAAGCGCTGGGCGAACATCTGCTGCACTTGCATGTACACCGGGGTGCCCAGCTTGTCGGCGTTGGCCAGGGTCAGGAATTTCTCGGCAGCAGCGTTATGGCTGGCGGTGGCAGCGAGTACCTGGCCGCTGGCGCAAACCAGGGCAACGGCGGCACAAAGGACACGGAGACGGGTCATTGCATTTCCTTCAAGGAGAGGGAGGCGGGTACCTCAGAGTAGAGCATTCTGCGCCGTGGTGGCGATGTGCTCAAGTGGCACGACGAGCGACTGAACCGCTCGGTCGATTCAGGGCCTAAACTGCGAATTCGAACTACACAGGAGTGAGTACAGAATGAGCCGTATCGAGACAGACAGCCTGGGCCCGGTGGAAGTTCCGGAGAACGCCTACTGGGGTGCGCAGACCCAGCGTTCGCTGATCAACTTCGCCATTGGCAAGGAACGCATGCCCCTCGCGGTACTGCACGCCCTGGCGCTGATCAAGAAGGCCGCGGCACGCGTCAACGACCGCAATGGCGACCTGCCGGCCGACATCGCCCGTCTTATCGAACAGGCTGCCGACGAAGTGCTGGCGGGCCAGCATGACGACCAGTTTCCGTTGGTCGTCTGGCAGACCGGCAGCGGCACCCAGAGCAACATGAACGTCAACGAAGTGATTGCCGGGCGCGCCAACGAACTGGCCGGCAAGGGCCGCGGCGGCAAGGCACCGGTGCATCCCAACGACCACGTCAACCGCTCGCAGAGCTCCAACGACTGCTTCCCCACGGCCATGCACATTGCAGCGGCCCAGGCCGTGCATGAAAAACTGCTGCCGGCGATTGCCGAGCTGTCGTCGGGGCTGGCGGAGTTGTCGGCGCGCCACCAGAAGCTGGTGAAGACCGGCCGTACGCACATGATGGACGCTACGCCGATCACCTTCGGCCAGGAGGTTTCAGCCTTCGTCGCCCAACTTGACTACGCCCAGCGTGCCATCCGCGCTACCTTGCCGGCGGTATGCGAGCTGGCCCAGGGCGGCACTGCCGTGGGTACCGGCCTTAATGCCCCGCATGGCTTTGCCGAGGCCATCGCTGCGGAACTTGCGGCGGAATCCGGCCTGCCGTTCGTCACCGCGCCGAACAAGTTTGCCGCCCTCGCCGGCCACGAACCGCTGACCAGCCTGGCGGGCGCCCTGAAGACCCTGGCCGTGGCCCTGATGAAAATTGCCAATGACCTGCGCCTGCTCGGCTCCGGCCCACGCGCCGGGCTGGCCGAAGTGCGCCTGCCGGCCAACGAGCCGGGCAGCTCGATCATGCCGGGCAAGGTCAACCCTACCCAGTGCGAGGCGCTGTCGATGCTGGCCTGCCAGGTGCTGGGCAACGACGCGGCCATCGGTTTTGCCGCCAGCCAGGGGCATTTGCAGCTCAATGTGTTCAAGCCGGTGATCATCCATAACCTGTTGCAGTCGATCGAACTGCTGGCCGATGGCTGCAGCAACTTCCAGCTGCACTGCGTGGCGGGCATCGAGCCGGATGCCGGGCAGATGGCTGCGCACCTGGAGCGCGGGTTGATGCTGGTGACGGCGCTTAACCCGCATATCGGGTATGACAAGGCGGCGGAGATTGCCAAGAAGGCTTACAGCGAGGGCAAGACCTTGCGCGAGGCTGCGCTGGAGTTGAAGTACCTGACAAATGAGCAGTTCGACCAATGGGTAAGGCCGGAGAACATGCTGGCACCGGGTGGCAAAGGGTAATGGCCCAGGTCCGCAACCCCCTGTAGGAGCGGCCTTGTGTCGCGATGGGCTGCGCAGCAGCCCCAAAATCTATGCCACTGTCGAGATCTCTGGGGCTGCTGCGCAGCCCATCGCGACACAAGGCCGCTCCTACATAGAGCGCGCAACTTTCTTGAATTTGCGGGCCCGCCACCCAGCTACCAGCGACGGCCCCAGCGCCACCAGCGCCGAACCCAGCACCACGGTCACCGCCCCCACGTAACCCAAGGCATTGATGTCCTCGGCATGCACATAGTCAGGCCACACCACGGCCGCCGCAGCCACCGCAACAAAGGTCACCAGCGGCGTCAACGCCAGCGTGGCACTCACCCGTGATGCCTCCCAATGCGCCAGCGCTTCGGCAAACGCGCCGTAGGCCACCAGGGTGTTCAGGCAGCAGGCCAGCAATAGCCAGCCCTGCACCGGGGTCAGCTGCAACGCCTCCAGCGGGTGCACCCAAGGCGTCAGCAGCGCAGCGCAACTGAGGTAGATCACCATCATCACCTGCTGGGAATGCCACACGGTCAGCAACTGCTTCTGGCTCAACGCGTAGAACACCCAGATGCTGGTGGCCAGCAAAATGGTCAGCACGCCGGTGGTGTAGGTGCCCAGCGAAGTCAGCAGCTCTTCCAGGCGCTGGTTGAAGAACAGCCCGAAACCCGCCAGCAATATCAGCAGCCCAACGCCCTGCCCCACGCTGAAACGCTCATGGAACACGAATACGCTGGCCACCAGCAACAGCACCGGGCCGAGCTGCACCACCAACTGCGCGGTGCCGGGGCTTAACAGGTTGAGCCCGATCAGGTACAGCACGTAGTTGCCCATCAGGCCAAGTACGGCAACCGCCACCAGGCCCTTGCCCTTGGGCGCAAGCCTGGCGAATGAAGGAAGCCGCCGTTTGGCCGCGAGCCAGGCGAACAGCAAGCCACCGGAGACCAGCAGGCGGTACCAGGTAACGGTGATCGGGTCGACCACTTGCAGCACCTGCTTGAGCTTGATTGGCAGGATGCCCCAAAGCAGCGCAGTCAGAAGTGCCAGGAACAGGCCGTAGCTCCAACGGCCGGAAGTGGTGTGCATAGCGTCCTCGATCAAGCCCGTGGTGGGGGTGATTGAATTCTACGGGCTTGGAGGGTGCCTACGGTGGAGAGTGCCGAGAAAAGAATTCATCAGGTCATTCTTTCGGGGCATGGTTTGCCAGATGAGGTGCCTGTTCCGGCCTCTTCGCGGGCAAGCCCGCTCCCACAGGGACCGCACAACGCTCAGCCCTGTGATGATCCTGTGGGAGCGGGCGTGCCCGCGAAGAGGCCAGAACAGGCGACATCACCTTCAGCTATTTCTTGTCCTTGGCAAACGCTGCCTCAAGCGCCTGGTTGATGGTGCGCAACACCTTCACTCGCGCCCAGCGCTTGTCGTTGGCCTCCACCAGCGTCCATGGCGCGATCTCGCTGCTGGTACGGTCGACCATGTCGCCCACCGCCTGGGCATAGTCGTCCCACTTTTCGCGGTTGCGCCAGTCGTCCTCGGTGATCTTGTAGCGCTTGAACGGGATCTGCTGGCGCTCTTCGAAGCGTTCCAGCTGGGTCTGCTGATCAATGGACAGCCAGAACTTGACCACCACCACGCCGGCATTGACCAACTGCTCTTCAAAGTCATTGATCTCGCTGTAGGCGCGCATCCAGTCGGCCGGGGTGCAGAAGCCCTCAACCCGCTCCACCAGCACCCGGCCGTACCAGGAGCGGTCGAAGATGGTGAATTTGCCACGCGCCGGGATATGCCGCCAGAACCGCCACAAGTACGGCTGTGCGCGCTCTTCTTCGGTGGGCGCGGCAATCGGCACGATGCGGTATTGGCGTGGGTCCAGTGCCGCCGCTACACGGCGGATGGCGCCACCCTTGCCAGCGGCATCGTTACCTTCGAACACCGCCACCAGGGCATGCCGACGCATGTGCTTGTCACGCAGCAGGCCGGCCAGGCGGGCCTGTTCGGTCACCAGCTGTTCCTGGTAGTCGGCCTTGTCCAGGCGCAGGGCCATGTCCAGGGCACCGAGCAGGCTGCGGTCATCGATGCTTCGGCCCAGCGGGGCAACGTTGCCCCGGTGCTTGCCCTTGGGGTTATTGGCTAGCGCAGCTTGCAGGCTTTCCAGCAGGATGCGCCCCACCGCCAGGCTGCGGTAGTTCGGGTCGACGCCTTCGACGATATGCCAAGGCGCATAGTCGCGGCTGGTGCGGCGCAGTACACGCTCGCCAAAGCGCACGAAGCGGTCGTACGTTTCCGACTGCTGCCAGTCCAGCGGGCTGATCTTCCAGCTGTGCAGCGGGTCGTCCTTGAGCGATTTCAGCCGTGCCTTCATCTGCTTCCTGGACAGGTGGAACCAGAACTTGATGATCAGCGCGCCTTCATCGCACAGCATTTCCTCCAGCCGCTCGGCGCCGGTTATGGCCTGATCGAGCACGGCATCCTTGAACACCCCGTGCACCCGCCCCTGCAACATCTGGCTGTACCAGTTGCCGAAGAACACGCCCATCCGCCCCTTCGGTGGCAGGGCCCGCCAGTAGCGCCAGGCCGGCGGGCGGGCCAGCTCTTCGTCGGTCTGCTGGTCGAAGGTGAGCACATCGATCATGCGCGGGTCCATCCACTCGTTGAGCAGCTTGACCGTCTCGCCCTTGCCCGCGCCTTCGACGCCGTTGATCAGCACGATCACCGGGAAGCGCGCCTGCTGCTTGAGTTCGTACTGGGCTTCGAGCAGGGCCTCGCGCAAAGCGGGTACCTCGGCGTCGTAAGCCTCCTTGTCGATGCTGTGGCCGATTTCGGCGGATTCGAACATGCACTGGCTCCTTCAATGGATAAGCAAGACTAGCGGATTTGTGGGTTGCCTGTGCCTGCGCAAAATCATCAGATGGCATAAAATCCCGCGCATCTGCTGCAACCGAGCCAACCATGTCCACCCTCCTCCAGCACGCCCAGATCGACTGGGACGACCAAGGCCGCCCCCATTCGCGGCAATACGACGACGTCTATTTCGCAGTCAACGAAGGCATCGAAGAAACCAAACACGTGTTCCTCGGCCAGACCCGCCTGGCCGAGCGCTTTGCCAGCCTGGCCCCGCATACCTGTACGGTGATTGGCGAAACCGGTTTTGGCACTGGCATGAACTTCTTCTGTGCGTGGCAGCTGTTTGACGAACATGCCCACAGTGACGCACGCCTGCACTTCGTCAGTGTCGAGAAATACCCCCTCGGCCTCGACGATATGGTACGTGCGGTGCGCCTGTGGCCGGAGCTTGCTGCCTATACCGAGCCGTTGCTGGAACAGTACGTGGCGGTGCACCCAGGCTTTCAACAGTTCACGCTGGCCAATGGCCAGGTCACCCTTACCCTGCTGATCGGCGATGTGCTGGAACAGCTGCCGCAGCTGGATGCGCAGGTCGACGTGTGGTTCCTCGATGGCTTCGCCCCGGCCAAGAACCCCGACATGTGGACCCCGGCGCTGTTCGCGCAGCTGGCGCGGCTGTCGCACCCGGGTACCGTGCTGGGCACCTTCACCACCACGGGGTGGGTACGCCGCAGCCTGGTCGAAGCTGGCTTTGCCATGAAGAAGGTGCCGGGCATCGGCAAGAAGTGGGAGGTGATGAGCGGCGCTTACGTCGGCCCACAGCCCGGCCCCAGCGCGCCCTGGTATGCGCGCCCGCGTACCGCACCTGGCCCACGTGAGGCCCTGGTGGTCGGCGCCGGGCTCGCGGGCAGCACAACCGCAGCCAGCCTGGCCCGGCGTGGCTGGCAGGTGACCGTGCTGGAGCGCCACGATGGCCCGGCGCAGGAGGCCTCGGGCAACCCGCAAGGGGTGTTGTACCTCAAGCTGTCTGCCCATGGCACTGCGCTGTCGCAAATGATCCTGTCCGGTTTCGGCTACACCCGGCGCCAGCTCGAGCGCCTGCAACGTGGCCACGATTGGGATGCCTGCGGCGTGCTGCAACTTGCCTTCGACAGCAAGGAAGCCGAGCGCCAGGGCAAGCTGGCCGCTGCCTTCGACCACAACCTGCTGCAATCGCTGGAACGCGCTGAAGCCGAAGCCATCGCCGGGGTAGCCTTGCCGGCTGGCGGCTTGTACTACCCCGAAGGCGGCTGGGTGCATCCGCCAGCGCTATCCGCGCAGCAGTTGCAACACCCTGGGATTCGCCTGCTGACGCACCAGGAAGTCATCGAGCTGCGCAAGGTGGATGACCACTGGCAAGCCTGGGCTGGCGAGCGCCTGCTCGCCAGCGCGCCGGTGGTCGTTCTGGCCGGTGCCGCCGAGGTGCGGCGCTTCGAGCCTTGCGCGCAGTTGCCACTCAAGCGCATCCGTGGGCAGATCACCCGGCTGCCGGCCACCGCCAGCAGCCGGGCACTGCGCACCGTGGTGTGCGCGGAAGGTTATGTGGCGCCGCCGCGCGGGGGTGAGCACACCTTGGGCGCGAGCTTTGATTTCCACAGCGAAGACCTGGCGCCGACAGTGGCCGAGCATCAGGGCAACCTGGCGTTACTGGATGAAATCTCCACTGATCTGGCCCAGCGCCTGGGCGCGGCAGAGCTGGCCCCTGAGCAATTGCAGGGGCGTGCGGCGTTCCGTTGCACCAGCCCGGACTACTTGCCAATTGTCGGGCCGGTGGCCGATGGGCCGGCGTTTGCCGAGGCGTATGCGGTGCTGAGCCGGGATGCGCGGCAGGTGCCGGATGTAGCCTGCCCTTGGCTGGAGGGCTTGTATGTGAACAGCGGACATGGCTCGCGTGGGTTGATCACGGCGCCCTTGAGTGGCGAGCTGGTGGCGGCGTGGGTGTGCGGGGAGCCGCTGCCGTTGCCGCGGGCGGTGGCGGAGGCTTGTCATCCGAACCGGTTTGCCCTGCGCAAGTTGATCCGGGGCAAATAAGGGATGGGGCCGCTATGCGGCCCTTCGCGGTCACGCCCGCTCCCACAGGGATCGCGCAATGTCAGAGGCTGGCGAAAAACCTGTGGGAGCGGGCATGCCCGCGAAGGGCTGCACAGCAGCCCCATATAACAGATTGTTCTAAAACTCTCACAAAGCACATAGGTCAGTTCCTTAAGGTGCCCTAATCCGGGGCATCACCTCCCCAACGGAAAAACCGGTAAGGACTTATGTGCGGATTAGCAGGAGAGTTGCGTTTCACCCCCATCGACCAAGCCCCTCGCCCAGCCGACCTGGCTGCGGTAGAGCGCATCACCCATCACCTGGCCCCGCGTGGCCCGGATGCCTGGGGCTTCCATAGTCAGGGCCCGATCGCCCTGGGCCACCGGCGACTGAAAATAATGGACCTGTCCGACGGCTCGGCGCAGCCGATGGTCGACAACACCCTGGGCCTTTCGCTGGCCTTCAACGGCGCTGTCTACAACTTCCCCGAACTGCGCCAGGAGTTGCAAGACCTGGGCTACACCTTCTGGTCCGATGGCGACACCGAGGTGCTGTTGAAGGGCTACCACGCTTGGGGCGCGGCCTTGCTGCCCAAGCTCAACGGCATGTTCGCCCTGGCCATCTGGGAGCGCGACAACCAGCGCCTGTTCCTGGCCCGCGACCGCCTGGGTGTCAAACCCCTGTACCTGTCGCGCAACGGCGAACGCCTGCGCTTTGCCTCGACCCTGCCGGCCTTGCTCAAGGGTGGCGACATCGACCCCATGCTCGACCCGGTCGCGCTCAACCATTACCTGAACTTCCACGCCGTGGTACCGGCGCCGCGCACCTTGCTGGCCAATGTGCAGAAGCTGGAGCCCGGCACCTGGATGCGCATCGACCGCCATGGTGAAGTGGAACGCCAGACCTGGTGGCAGCTGAAATACGGCGCCAACCCGGACGAGCGTGAGCTGGACCTGGAAGGCTGGACCACCCGCGTGCTCGACGCCACCCGCGACGCCGTGGCCATCCGCCAACGTGCCGCCGTCGACGTCGGTGTGCTGCTGTCCGGCGGGGTTGATTCCAGCCTGCTGGTCGGCCTGCTGCGCGAAGTGGGCGTGGACGACCTGTCGACCTTCTCCATCGGCTTTGAAGATGCCGGCGGCGAGCGCGGCGACGAGTTCCAGTATTCCGACCTGATTGCCAAACACTACGGTACCCGCCACCACCAGTTGCGCATTGCCGAACACGAGATCATCGACCAGCTGCCGGCCGCCTTCCGCGCCATGAGCGAGCCGATGGTCAGCCACGACTGCATCGCCTTCTACCTGCTGTCGCGTGAAGTGGCCAAGCACTGCAAAGGCGTGCAAAGCGGCCAAGGCGCCGACGAGCTGTTTGCCGGCTACCACTGGTACCCGCAGGTAGACGGCGCCGAAGACCCCTTTGCGGCCTACCGCGATGCGTTTTTCGACCGCAGCCACGCCGAGTACCGCGACACCGTGCAGGCGCCCTGGCTTCTGGAAACCGACGCCGCTGGCGATTTCGTGCGCGAGCACTTCGCCCGCCCCGGTGCCCGCGACGCCGTGGACAAGGCCCTGCGCCTGGACAGCACGGTGATGCTGGTGGACGACCCGGTCAAGCGCGTGGACAACATGACCATGGCCTGGGGCCTGGAGGCGCGCACGCCGTTCCTCGACTACCGCTTGGTGGAGTTGTCGGCGCGCATCCCGGCGCGGTTCAAGTTGCCCGACGGCGGCAAGCAGGTGCTCAAGCAGGCGGCGCGGCGGGTGATTCCGCATGAGGTGATCGACCGCAAGAAGGGCTACTTCCCGGTACCGGGCCTGAAGCACCTGGAGGGCGCCACCCTGGGTTGGGTGCGCGAACTGCTGACCGACCCCAGCCAGGACCGGGGCCTGTTCAACCCGGCCATGCTCGACCGCTTGCTGAGCAACCCACACGGCCAGCTTACGCCGCTACGGGGCTCCAAGCTGTGGCAGCTGGCAGCACTGAACCTGTGGCTGAGTGAACAAGGAATCTGACCGATGAAAGCCCACGAAATCGCTTACGGTCAGCGCCTGTTGCGCGGCCAGGCGCCGTCCTACGAACGCCTGCAAGCGCGCCTGGCCGGCGATGGCAGCCAGCCCCACGACCAGCCGCGTGCCGTGCACTGCGGTTGGGGCCGGCTGCTGATCGGCCACACCTACCCCAACCCGGCCAGCCTGGCCGAAGAACTGCTGGACGAATGCCCCGGTGAGCGCGACATCGCCTTGTACGTGGCCGCGCCCCAGCAGCTGCTGGCCCAGGCGCCGCAGCAACTGTTCCTCGACCCGTCCGACACACTGCGCTTGTGGTTCACCGACTACCGGCCAGCACAGCGGGTGTTCCGCGGCTTTCGTGTGCGCCGGGCACAAAACGCGGCCGACTGGCAGGCCATCAACACCCTGTACCAGGCGCGCGGCATGCTGCCGGTCGACGCCGATCGGATAACACCGCGGCACCTGGGTGGCCCGGTGTACTGGCTGGCCGAAGACGAAGACAACGGCGCGGTGATCGGCAGCGTCATGGGCCTGAACCACGCAAAAGCCTTTGACGACCCGGAGCACGGCAGCAGCCTGTGGTGCCTGGCGGTGGACCCACACTGCACCCGACCCGGCGTCGGCGAAGTGCTGGTGCGCCACCTGATCGAACACTTCATGAGCCGTGGCCTGGCCTACCTGGACCTGTCGGTGCTGCACGACAACCGCCAGGCCAAGCGCCTGTACCAGAAGCTGGGTTTTCGCAACCTGCCCACCTTTGCGGTCAAGCGCAAGAACGGCATCAACCAGCAGCTGTTCCTTGGCCCGGGCCCTGAGGCAGCGCTGAACCCCTACGCCCGCATCATCGTTGACGAGGCCTTGCGCCGCGGCATCGACGTGCAGGTAGATGACGCTGCGGGCGGCCTGTTTACCCTGAGCCTGGGCGGGCGCAGAATTCGCTGCCGCGAGTCGCTCAGTGACCTGACCAGCGCCGTGACCATGACCCTGTGCCAGGACAAGCGCCTGACCCAGCATGCCCTGCACCACGCCGGGCTGCAGGTGCCGGCGCAGCAACTGGCTGGCAATGCCGACGACAACCTGGCCTTTCTTGACGAGCATGGCGCGGTGGTGGTCAAACCGGTGGACGGCGAACAAGGCCAAGGCGTAGCGGTGAACCTGACCTGCATCGACGACATTACCCGCGCCGTGGCAAACGCCCGCCAGTTCGACAGCCGCGTGCTGCTGGAGAGCTTCCATGCGGGGTTCGACTTGCGCATCGTGGTGATCGGCTACGAAGTGGTGGCCGCCGCCATCCGTCACCCGGCCCAGGTGTTGGGCGACGGCAAACACAGCATCCGCCAGTTGATTGAAGCCCAGAGCCGTCGACGCCAGGCGGCCACCGGGGGAGAAAGCCGCATTCCGCTGGACGACGAAACCGAGCGCACCCTGCGTACAGCGGGCTTTGCCTACGACGACGTATTGCCCGCCGGCCAGCGCCTGGCCGTACGGCGCACCGCCAACCTCCACACCGGTGGCACCCTGGAAGACGTAACCGAACGCCTGCACCCGGTGCTGGCCGACGCGGCCGTGCGCGCTGCTCGGGCGCTGGAGATACCGGTAGTAGGGCTGGACTTCATGGTGCGCGATGCCGGGCAACCGGAGTACGTGATCATCGAGGCCAACGAGCGTGCCGGGTTGGCCAACCATGAACCGCAGCCTACGGCGGAGCGGTTTATCGACCTGCTGTTTCCGCATAGCCGGCCTCTGGCGTAACAGCTGATGGCCTCTTCGCGGGCACGCCCGCTCCCACAGGTCCGCCACAGGGCCTGGGACTTGTGCATTACCTGTGGGAGCGGGCATGCCCGCGAAGAAACCAACACAACTTTCAAGGAGTACTCATGTCCGAACGACTCCCGGAACCCGATCTCGACTACCTCAAACGCGTGCTGCTGGAAATGCTCGCCATCCCCAGCCCCACCGGTTTCACCGACACCATCGTGCGCTACGTGGCCGAACGCCTGGACGAGCTGGGCATCCCCTTCGAGCTGACTCGCCGCGGCACCATTCGCGCCACCCTCAAGGGCCGGCAAACCTCCCCCGACCGCGCCGTCTCGGCCCACCTCGACACCATCGGCGCCAGCGTGCGCCAGTTGCAGGACAACGGCCGCCTGGGCCTGGCGCCAGTGGGCTGCTGGTCCAGCCGTTTTGCCGAAGGCAGCCGGGTCAGCGTGTTCACCGACACCGGTGTGGTGCGTGGCAGCGTGCTGCCGCTGATGGCCAGCGGGCATGCCTTCAACACCGCCATCGACCAGATGCCGGTCAGCTGGGATCACGTTGAACTGCGCCTCGACGCCTACTGCGCCACCCGCGCCGATTGCGAAGCGTTGGGCGTGAGCATTGGTGACTTCGTTGCCTTCGACCCGCTGCCCGAGTTCACCGAAAGTGGCCACATCAGCGCCCGCCACCTGGACGATAAGGCCGGCGTAGCGGCGCTGCTCGCCGCTTTGAAGGCCGTGGTAGAGAGTGGCCACCAGCCGTTGATCGACTGCCACCCGTTGTTCACCATCACCGAAGAGACCGGCTCGGGCGCAGCCGGCGCCCTGCCCTGGGACGTCAGCGAGTTCGTGGGGATCGACATTGCGCCGGTAGCCCCCGGGCAAGCCTCCAGCGAGCATGCGGTGAGCGTGGCCATGCAGGACTCGTCGGGGCCTTACGACTACCACCTGTCCCGGCACCTGCTCAAGCTTGCCGGCGACCACGACCTGCCGGTGCGACGCGACTTGTTCCGCTACTACTTCAGCGATGCCCACTCGGCGGTGACAGCGGGGCACGATATACGTACCGCGCTGGTGGCATTTGGTTGCGACGCCACCCATGGCTACGAACGCACGCACATCGACAGCCTTGCGGCATTGAGCCGGTTGCTGTCGGCGTACCTGCTGAGCCCACCGGTGTTCGCCAGCGACTCACAGCCGGCCAATGCTTCGCTTGAAAGGTTCAGCCACCAGCTGGAGCACGATGCCCAGATGGAAAGCGACACGCGGGTGCCGGCGGTGGACAGCCTGGTTGGCAATAAGGTTTGAGGGCCTTGGGGGCTGCTTTGCAGCCCATCGCGACACAAGGCCGCTCCTACAGGTGTATGCGATCCCCTGTAGGAGCGGCCTTGTGTCGCGATGGGCCGCAGAGCGGCCCCAAATGCTTGAAGGTTTCGCGTAGCATGCCTGCACCAACACCCTAGGCAACGCCCACCATGCTGATCCCCTACGACCAACTGCAAGCAGAAACCCTGACCCGCCTGATCGAAGACTTCGTCACCCGCGACGGCACCGATAACGGCGACGATACCCCGCTGGAAACCCGCGTGCTGCGGGTGCGCCAGGCGTTGGCCAAGGGGCAGGCGTTCATCCTGTTCGACCCGGAGAGCCAGCAGTGCCAGTTGCTGGCCAGGCATGATGTGCCCCGCGAGTTGCTCGATTAGCAGGCCCGGCCCCTTCGCGGGCAAGCCCGCGAAAGGGGCCGGCAAAGGCTCCATCAAGCCCTGCGGGTCTTGTCCTGCCCTCCCTGCTTGATGCGCTTGTACACTTCGGCCCGGTGCACCGGCACCGCCCTCGGCGCCTCTACCCCGAAACGCACCACCCCGTCCCGCGTCTCTACCACCATGATGCGAATGTCATCGCCAATCACGATGATCTCGCCCACTTCGCGCCCGATTACCAGCATGTTCCGCTCCTTCAGCGACAGGTAAAAACGGAGCGTGCATCGTGGACATAAACCTACTCAATACTTCCACGGCAAATCAGAAGCGCCCTACATTCGCCGGTAACTCCTCCTACAGAACTTTCACCGAGAATGCGCTTTGGCACGCATTTTTACCGCCATGCCGGCCATTTCGTCATACAGTCGCTCGGGGGCTTCGCGCTTCAGTGCCCAGGCTTGTCGACCTGCCTCATGGGGCAGGATCAGGAACTCGCCGGCGGCCACTTGCTGATGGATATACTCGGCAATCTCTGCCGCGTTGATCGGCGAGCCCTCCAGCAGCTTGCCCACCTGGGCCTTCATCGCCGGGTTGGGCCCGCGGAACGAGTCCAGCAGGTTGGTCTGGAAGAACGACGGGCACACCACGTGCACCGCCACCTCCTGCTGGCGCAGCTCCACCAGCAGGCTTTCCGACAGCGCCAGCACGCCGGCCTTGGCCACGTTGTAGTTGCTCATGCCTGGGCCCTGCATCAGCGCGGCCATCGAGGCGATGTTGATGATGCGCCCCTTGCTGCGCTCCAGCAGCGGCAAGAAGGCCTTGCAGCCTTTGACCACGCCCATCAGGTTGACCGCGATCTGCCAGTCCCAGTCCTCCAGCGACAGCTCGGCGAAGAACCCACCCGAGGCCACGCCCGCGTTGTTGACGATCACATCGATGCCGCCAAACTGTTCGGTGCAGGCCTGGGCCAGCGCGGTGAGCTGGCTGTAGTCGCGCACGTCGCAGCGCTGGACGAAGCCTTCGCCACCAGCCGCGCGGGCCAGCTCCAGGGTTTCGCGCAGGCCGCTTTCATTGACATCGGCCAGCGCCAGGCGCCAGCCCTCACGCGCCCAGCGCAAGGCGATTTCGCGCCCGAGGCCGGACCCTGCGCCGGTGATCATGATGCGGTTTTGCATGGTGGCAGGCCTTGTTCAGGTGGGTAGTGAGGGGAGTCTAAACAAGGGCCTGTGTATCGGCAGGGTTCATCAGGGTAGTGAATGGGCGGGCATGACCATGCAGTCAGTGCCGGCCGCTTCGCAGCACACAAAATGGAATCTTTCCCAAGCGGCAGCAGTCCGAAGTTACAAGAGGCCTGCAGTCCGAGGCCCTTGCCCCTCAACCACGCAAGGACTCCACCATGACCACGATCCTCATCATCATCCTGATCCTGCTGCTGATCGGTGGCTTACCGGTCTTCCCACACTCGCGCAGCTGGGGCTACGGCCCGTCCGGTATTGTCGGCGTGGTGCTGGTCATCCTGCTCGTGCTGCTGCTGTTAGGCATGATATGAGCCATCCCGCCTGGCGGCGGGGTTCCAGGCAAGTCCGCGTGCTGCGCGAGGTAGCTGGCGAGCCAGCGATCCAGGCGCAGCATCGCGTCCTTCAGCGCGAGGGCTGCCCGGCGCACCTGCAAAGGGTCCGGCGGGGAGTGCCCGCACTGCGCTTCAAGCCGTTCACACAACGCTATCAAGGCGTGCCCCGGTGCGATGCGCGCTGCACCTTTTACCCTGTGGGCCAGCTCGGCAAGCGCCGACGGCTGGTGTAACGACGCGGCAAGCTTTGTCAGATCCTCCCTGTTGCTTTTGGCGAGGTCGGCCATCAGGGCCACCAATACTGCCTGGTCGCCACAGACCAGTTTATGCAGATGTGCCAGATCGACAATTGGCGGCCCCTGACCGGTCGGCTGGCAGGCACGCAATGTCTGCTTGAGTGTATCCAGGTCCAGCGGCTTGAACAGGCAATGGTCCATACCTGCTGCTCTGGCGCGGCGGCGCTCCGCCTGCATGGCGCTGGCGGTGAGCCCCACCACCCGACAACGTGGCAGGCCCCTGCGGCGCTCGTGTTCGCGAATTGCCCGGGCCAGCGCAAAACCACCAAGCCTGGGCATGTTGCAATCGCTGATGACCACATCGAACGGGTGCCGCAACCACAGGCGCAGGGCCTGATCGCCATCCTCGGCAACCTGGACCTCATGGCCAAGAAACTCCAGCTGGTGCGCCAGCAACAAGCGGTTGGCGGGATAGTCATCGACGACCAGCACGCGCAAGCCTGCCAACCTGGCTGGATCACCCTGCGGCAGCACCGAGGCAGCCACCACCGGCGCAGCTGCCAGCATCAGGTCAAGGCGGATTTCAATCCGCGTGCCTTGGCCCAGCACGCTGTGCAAACGCAACTGCCCGCCGAGCATTTCACACAAACTGCGGCTGATGCCAAGCCCCAGCCCTGTACTGCTACGCGGTGACTGGCGCTGATTGCTGGCCTGGTGAAACGGTTGGCCAAGGCTTGCCAGCTCGGACTGGGCAATACCGATGCCGGTGTCTGCAACTTCCAGCAACACGCTTGCCCGGCCGGCAGCAGCCTGCATGCTCAGGCTCACCAACACCTCGCCTTGGGGGGTAAACTTGATCGCATTGTTGACCAGGTTGGCCAGCACCTGTTTGAAACGCACCGGGTCAAGCATGACCCAGCTGTTCACCGCGCCTTTGCACACCACGTTCAGGGCAAGCCCTTTGCCGTGTGCCTGCTGCTCGAACAGCTGCACAACCCGCGCCACCTGCTCACGCAGGCTCACAGGCACCAGTACCAGCTGCAGCTGGCCGGTTTCGATGCGTGTGATATCGAGCACATCCCCTATCAGCTCTTGTAGCCCCATGGCGGCATCAGCCGCCACTTCAATGGCCAGGTGGTCCAGTTCGCCCTGCCCGGCTTTACGTCGGGCAAGCTCCAGCATACCCAGCAGGGCATGCAACGGTGTGCGGATTTCATGGCTCATGGCGGCAAGGAACTGCGTCTTGGCCTGGTTGGCCGCATCAGCGTCACGTTTTGCGCGCCGCAGTTGCACCTGCATCCGGCGCAGGTAGCGGACCCACAGCAGGGCCAGCAGCAACAGGCTACACGTGGTGGCAAACCCCGCCAGCACGCGACCGCCATAGCGGTGCAAGAAACCATCGTCAACGATCGTCGGGTTACGCCAGCGTCGCACCATTGCCTCCATTTCCGCCGGTGGCAGTGCGAGCAAGGCCTTATCGACAATACCCAATAGCTGTTCGTCAGCGTGGCTGCCAGCAAAGGCGAAATGCACCGGTGGCAGCGCAAGGCTGGCAGTGATACGCAGCCTGCCAGGGGAGTGACGCGCAACCAGCGAGCGTGCCTGGTCAAGTGCCAGCACCTGCCTGTCGAACGGCTCCAGGCTGCCGGGCGCTACCGCCTCGTTACGCGTTACCAACACCTGCGCAGCGCTCAAGTAAGCACGGCTGAACCGCAGTTGGCGGGCGTGTGCGGGGCTATATGCCAGGCCGGCAACCAGGTCGGCCTGGCCCCCGCGTACCTGCTCGATCATGCGCTGGGCATCGCTGCCCGCCTGTACCTCGAAGCGCAAGCCGGTGAGGCGGCTGATGCGGTCCAGCACGTCCAGGCTCAAACCGCGCAATTGGCCATGCCCATCGCGGTAGCTCAACGGAAGCTGCTGCTCGCCGAGCAACACTTTGACTACGGGGTTTGTCGCCAGCCAGCGCTGCTGTGCTTCGGTGAGTTCAACCCGCACGAGTTTGCCCGGGCTGGCAAGCTGGGGGCTCCAATACCCGCGAATGCGGGCATGCTGCTGCTCGTCAAGGCCTTGCAAAACGGCGTCGACCAACCGGGGGAGTGGGCCTTCGTTGTCGAGCATGGCAAAGCCCAAGGCCTGAGCTGGCAAATCTGGCCACTCGACGGCTTCGATGCCGGGCAACTGCCCGCGGGCCAAGAGGTAGCGAGTGCCCAAGCCACTGCCGAGGTACAGCTCGGCTTCCCCGAGCTGTAACGCCGCCAGGGCGCTGTAAGGTGTTGGGTGAAGCAGTATCCGTGCATTGGGGTGTTCGCGCTGCAACAGTGGCAATGGTCGATAACCGTCGACCATCAGCAACCGAGTGCCTTCGCTGCCGCCACTGACACCGCGCTCGCTGGCCAACAGCAGTGGCTGGTCGATGATGTAGGGGGTAGACACATGCAGATCTGCCGCTTGCGCCTGTTCTGCGGATACCGAGCTGACCATGTCGACAGCCCCCGCGCGCAAGGCAGCAAACGCTGCGCTGTACGTGTCGAATACTTTCAGGCGTACTTCCAGGCCAAGCTTCTCGCCCAGCAGACTGGCGTACTCGGCGCTGATGCCTTCGTAGGCATGACCGGTGCCGAGCATGTCGAAGGGTGGATTGTCGCGGCCGATGACGCCCAGGTTCAGCTGGCGCTTCTCCCACAACCAGCGCAGGTCTGCGACGGCCAGCGACGCAGGGGCACCCGCCTCCACGCCACGGGTGTACAGCTGCGGTGCGGCGAGGACGGATAATGGACTAAGGCAATACAGCAGCCACAGCAGCAAGGTTCGGATTGGCACGGGTAGCGACTAGAGCAGCGCATTGCGACGGGCGAAGTCCGCCAGGTCGATCAGCGAGTTGACCCGCAGTTTTTCCATGAGCCGGGCCTTGTAGGTGCTGATGGTCTTGTTGCTCAGCAGCATGGCCTCGCCGATTGCTTTGTTGCTAAGCCCGCGGGCCAGCTGTTGCAAGACCATCAGCTCGCGGTCGGTCAACGAGGCAATGCATTGCGCGTCCGTGTACTTGAGGTCCTGCTTGTGCACCGAACTCAGCGCCACCTCGGGGAAATAGGTATAGCCCGACAGCGCGGCGCGCACTGCCTTGCCCAGCTCGTCCAGCTCATCGGTCTTGGCCACGAAGCCTGCCGCGCCGGCCTGCATGCAACGCAGCGAATAGGCCTCGGGCAATTGCGACGTCAGCACCAGGACCTTGGGCGGCTGGGTCACGGCCTTGAGCCGGGCAATCACCTCAAGCCCATCCAGCCCAGGCATGGCGATGTCGAGGATTACCAGGTCCGGGCCCAGCTCACGCACCAGGCGCACCGCATCGATGCCGTTGTCGGTCTGGCCGACGACATCGAGCCGCTCCTTGCGCAGCAGCATGCACACGGTGGCGCGGATGAACGGGTGGTCGTCTACCACCAGGACCTTGTGCATGGCTTGCTCCTGGAAAATGCCACGTCATAACTCAGCATCGAAGATCACGGTGACTTGCCCGGTGTAGGTCTGCCCCGGGTTCTTGAGCATGCCCTGCACCTCGTCGCGGCCAGCCTCGAAATGCAGTTGGCCCGGGCGATTGATGGTCGGCATCGATGCCTCGAAATGCAGCGCAGCATGCCGACCGGTCGGCAAGGCCAGGTGCTGGACCGGGTTGCCGAGGTACTGCACACCGGGCGGCAGGCTCAGGCTGACCTGCACGGCTGCATTTTCGTTGTTGTCATTGCGGATCGCGCAACCCGCGCCGCTGTCGTACTGGCACAGCTTGTAGGCCTTGAACGGGCCGGTCGACCACAAGCGGAACGGCAGGTCTCGGTAAAGCCGCCCGGGCGCTTTGCCGCCGGACAGCCAGGCCTGCCACCCCCCTTTGGGTTCGAGCACGGCGCGCTCGGAGCCAGGTGGAAACTCGACAAGGAAGGGATGCTGAACATCCAGCTCGAAATTGAGGGTAAGGGTATCGGTACTCAAGTCGGTGACATCGTTGCCGAAGTCGAAATCACCACCCGGGCCGATGCGGTAAGTAGTTGTACCGCGATAGATGCCAGACCTGAGGCGGTAAGGCGGTGGCATATCCAGCACGAAGGCGGCGGCGAACTCAGTCATGTTGACCGTCATGACCGTGCCCTCGGGTGCATAAGTGCTGTCAGTCCAGCACGGCTCGGGGGCATCAGGATTGGACAGAAAAATAGCGCGCGCGGCTCGGCCATTTGCCCAGCCGCCACTTTGGCCGCCGCTGGTGCAACCACCTCCCAACTGGCTCCAGAAAGGGTTGCGGTCAAGGCGGGGACTGTACGCGGCGAAGCTCAACAGTTCCCACTTGAAGCGCATGCGGCGCGGCTCGCCAGATTCATGATAAACATCGATTTCCCGCGCGGCAGGGGCCTGCAAGAAGCCCCTGTCACGCCAGTCCGGCGCGCCTTTCACTGTTTTTTTGGTAAAGCTGATAGGCAGATCGACAGTGGTCCTACCCCGGCACGACAAGGGCCAGCGCTCACACATATGGCCGGGCGGCGTGGTGTTTTCGAACCGCCCCGAACCACCCCCCCGGTATTGCGCCGTAATCGTCAACTCAATCGCGCTGGCCAGTGGCGCCAGCAACAACATCGCCAGCGCCAGGGCATTGCGCAGACTGGCCAATGCCGCCATGCCCTTGGCCGGCCTCATCCTTCCACCGCCATCGCGGTCAACGTTGACCCTTCATGCAACTCGAACTGGTGCAATTTGCCCGCCTGCCCTTCGAACTCTCGGGTACGCCCAGGCAGCAAGTGATGCTTGGTCGCCGGTTCACACGCCTCACCGGCAGACTGGCACTGGCGGAACTGGTCCAGCACCACGGTGCTGTTACCCTGGTTGCTGACCGTGAGCTTGCCGCCCTGGCGCTGCACCGGCGTCTGGAATTGCACCTCGGCCGGCCGCACGAACAACAACGAGCCGTAGCCTGCCAGCAGGTTGACCCCGGCCTTGAGGTGTTCGCGGTACTGTTCGGCCTCCTGTGCATCGACGGCAAAGCCATCGCCCAGCTCTGGCAATACCGGCACGAAGCGCAAGCGGAAGTAACGCTCTTTGTCGCGCTCACCGCGGTACAGCAAACGCACGGCCTGCATACCCTGGGCCGGCACGATCAGCCGCGCCGGGCTGGCCACCAGGCCGCGCTGCTCCAGCGGCAGGCCATCGGTATTGACTTCGCGGGCATTGCCATCGCTGTCGTACACCAGCTCGGCGACGCTGACCTTGACGAAGGCGGTTGTGTCGCCGCCGTTGCGCACCCGTTTAAGCAAGGTGCTCTTGCCACCGTCAAGGTAATCATAGAGCGCACCGACATTGAGCTCGGGGGCTGCGTGGGTGGCCAGTGGCGCAACCAGCAGTGCCAGGGCAATCAGGCGATGGATATTCACGGTTGAAGGCTCCTTGGGTAAGTGCAGCGATGGGCATACCGTAAAACGGCTGCCCTCGTAGGAGTTGTAGGACCCGTCTGAACTGACGGTAGGGCGGCTCTGTGTCTGATCAAGGTCTAGCTCCTGCCGCGCTCGCTACCTGCGGCGCCAGCCTTGGCCAGGCTTGCTGGCGTGCAACGCTGGTCGCCGGCCAACAGCACATCGTCTTCACGCGCCAGTTGCGCCAGGTCCAGCGTCAGCAGGCATACGGCCTCCCCTTGCTGGCGAATTTCCAGGGTGGGGGTAGACTCGCTCATCTCCACGGCGAAAAAGCCATCGGCTTCGCTGACACTGCGGCTGGCGTGGTTGATCACCTGGGCACCGCGCAGCGGCTG
Source organism: Pseudomonas sp. NPDC089547 (assembly GCF_050280665.1). Taxonomy (NCBI): domain Bacteria; kingdom Pseudomonadati; phylum Pseudomonadota; class Gammaproteobacteria; order Pseudomonadales; family Pseudomonadaceae; genus Pseudomonas; species Pseudomonas sp. NPDC089547. Next base: position 40,955 of record NZ_JBNNVS010000038.1, read on the forward strand.
CCCATGGCTGTCGAGCAGGCGGCCGATCACGGTCAGGGTGCGCAGTACCCGCAGTTGCCGGTAGGCGATGCCGCCACGGTTCAGGTGGTAGTCCACGCTGGACGGCTGGATTACGGCTGCGGTGGCGTCCGTACCTTCGAGGTCGAACTGCACATGGCCGGCCTTGTACGCCGCCACCGGCACAACGTTGCGCCCGGGCCGCAAGTTGGCAGTACCGCCATGACGGTCGTCTGCACGCAGCTTCAGCCCTGCGATGTCGCTTTCCACGTCGACGATAATCCCCGCCTGGTGGGGCAGGTACTGGCCACTCACCGCTGCCTTGCCGGCCCCCACCGCCAGCATGCTTTCAAGGTTGAGGCCGCCGCTGAACTCACCGTTGTACGAAGAGCGCTGGAAGTAGGCATCGCCATGCAACTGCTGGTTTTCAAACTGCGTGTCGCCCCCCAAGCCGGCACCATAGCGGTCGGCGCTGGCGGTCAGGCCAACGCTGCGCAGCGGGCCGAGGTCGACGTCCTGTTGGTAGGCCAACGCGGCATTCAGGTCACGCCCGCCGTCGCGTGCGGTACGGGTGCCGACGCTGGCCGACAGGCGCCGGCCGCCCGTGCCGCCCAGGCTCATGCTGAGGCTCAGGTTGACACCGCGGCTGCGGGCCTCGCCGGTGCCAGCGTTGCCCGGCCGGTCGAACAGCGACAGGCGCCAGTTGGCCTGCGAACCCAGTAACTGGCCGAAGTACGACCAGCCCAGGTCCACCCCCGTACCCGCGCTGGATCCGGTGCTGTGCGACACACGCACACTGGCGGTATTGCGCGGGTCCAGGCGGTGGTTGTACGACAGTGACGTCTGCGTTTGCCGGGCCTGCCAGTTGGTCGGTTCACGGGCCTCGCGCAGCGACTCCGGGCGCGCCAGCCAGGTGCTGCTCTGGCTAGCTACCAACGAGCTGCTTTCCCCGGCATGGATCAGTTGCAGGTCGTAACCGTTGCCGTAGCCCTCGGCCCGGAACAGGTTGCCGTACAGTTTGAAGCGGTCGCGTACATCCCAGTCCAGCGAGGTTCCGTATTGCAGGGTCTCGTCGATGCGCTGCGCCGACAGGCCGACGATAGCCCGCGGGTGTAGCAGGTAGTTGGCCAGCACGCCTGCGGCCAGGCTGTCATCGGCGTCGTGCTGCCAGTTGCTGAGCACGCTGCTCTGCCGGCCCAGGTACAGGTTGTAGCGCCACGGGGCATCGGTGCTGCGCCAGTTGCTGGGTTTGTAGATGAACGCCTGGCTGCGCGAAGTGACCTGGCCATCCTCGACCAGGCGTATTTCCACTTCATAGATGCCACCGGGCAGCACTTTGCTGTCCAGCGTCTGCAGGCCTGGCTGCACCGGCTGGCTGTTGATCAGCACCCCATTGCGGTAGATCTCCGCCACGGCGGGGCGATTGGGGGTGACGTAGATGGGCGTCGCACTGGGCGCGCCATTGTCGATGGCCAGGCTGTCGCTGCTGCCAAACATCAGCCCCAGCGTGGTGTCTGGGCTGGTGCCCATCAGCCGTGGCTGGCGGGTCAGGCCTTGGGCACTGGGGGTGAAATAGCCAAGTCGGTAGAAGTGATCTTGTACAAGACGCTCCCCATACAGCTGGTCAACCCGGTAACGCGTGCTCTGCTGGCTGTCGCTGCCACGGTCGAGCTGGCCATCGGCCAAGGTTGTCCAGTTACCCAGGCTGCCCTGCCCTTGCAGCGCATAGCGCCCGCTGGTGGCGCGGCCGTCATTCACCAGGTTGAGCTGGTTACGCAGCAACAGGCCGTAGCTGCCTTGTTCGGGAAGCCGGTGGTAACGCTCGCCTGCCGTTGATGCTTCGGCCTGGTCGGTGAGCAGTGACAGCTGCGAGTTGACCAGGCTGTAATGCACTGCGCGCAAACCATCGGGGCAATCCACCTCGCAGTCGCCCAGTGGCCGGCCGTCGACCAGGCGTTCGCGCCAGCGCCGCCGCAGGCTCTCCGGCTCACGGCTGTCGAGGGTTTCGGTAAATTCCAGCAACTGCACGCGCTGATCGCGGCTTAGCACCACCATGGCATCGCCCAGGTAGCGGCCGTCCAGGTCCACCCTGACGGCCAGCGGTACTTCATAGAAGTGCGCCTCGAATTCTCGCGGCAGGCCTTCGGTGCCGCCGAACGCCGCAGGCGCTGCCTGGCCATTCACAGGTGCAACGGCCAGGCAGGCTGCCACCGGCAGGCTGCGGTACAGCGCACGTAACGGGAAGTATCTGGTCATGAGTGTCGCTTGCAGGCAATACCTGCCCGCCCCGCGGCAGGGGCCGAGGGCAGGAGCAGGCAACAACGGATGAACGGTGAGGGTGAATCAGGGCGCGGCGGTTTCGAAGATCATGCTGACCAGGCCCTGGTAGTTGCCTGGCTCGTAGCCGGCGGCGGGTGCCGGTTGTGCGGCGACTTCAAAGCCAATGATCGCCCCCGGTGCCGCCTGGCTGGCGCTTACCACTTCGTTTGGCGTGGTCTGCAATACGGTGTCGCCAACCTTGACGTCCAGGCCGATGTTGTTGGTGCCATTGGCAATCACGGCAGGCGATACCAGGTAGGCGGTGATAGGGCCGACGGTGCTTTTGACTTGCAGTTCCTTGCGGATTGGCTCGAGCTTGGCTTGGTAGGGGTTCCAGCCCAACTCCTGAGGGTCGTTCATCCAGTTGCCGCCAACCGGCTCGACGAAGAAGGCATCGGTCGGTACCTGGGCGGTTACCTGCACCTGTTTTTCAATCGGGTCGACCGCGTGGGCCGCGCCGGCGAAAAGCAGGGCCAGCGGAAGGGCGAAGAACATACGTTTCACGAATCAAATCTCCTTGAAGGAATCACTGGCTGACGGGCGACTGCCCGATCAGTGGAGGCGATTATTCGTGAACGCTGGCGCGGAATGATTAGGACCGTTCCGAGCGAATTTAGGAAATTTCCCAAGCAAATTCATTTTGCCACTATGCGCTGCCAAACCGTGAAACGCACAACGCCCCGGCTAGCGGGGCGTTGTGCGTTTCACGGTTTGGCAGCTACAACATCAGTGGGAAACCGCCCCGCTGGCACCCAAACCAGTCTGCGAACGCACGAACTGCGGGAAGAATTTCGCACGCTCGTCATCAGCCGCCTTGGACTTGTCGGTGATCGAGAAGAACCAGATGCTGACGAAGGCAATCGCCATCGAGAACAGTGCCGGGTACTCGTACGGGTAGATGGCTTTCTCGTGGCCGAGGATCTGTACCCAGATGGTCGGGCCGAGGATCATCAGCGTCACCGCACTTACCAGGCCCAGCCAGCCGCCAATCATGGCGCCGCGGGTGGTCAGCTTCTTCCAGTACATCGAGAGCAGCAGTACCGGGAAGTTGCAGCTGGCGGCAATGGAGAACGCCAGGCCAACCATGAAGGCGATGTTCTGTTTCTCGAACAGGATGCCCAGGCCGATCGCCAGCACGCCCAGGGCGACGGTGGTGATCTTCGACACGCGGATCTCGTCCTTGTCGTTGGCCTTGCCCTTGCGCCACACGCTGGCGTACAGGTCGTGGGACACCGCCGAGGCACCGGCCAGGGTCAGGCCCGCAACCACTGCCAGGATGGTGGCAAAGGCGACCGCCGAGATAAAGCCGAGGAACACGCTGCCACCCACGGCATTGGCCAGGTGCACTGCCGCCATGTTGTTGCCGCCCAGCAAGGCGCCTGCGGCGTCTTTGAAGTCCGGGTTGGTGCTGACCAGCAGGATGGCGCCAAAGCCGATGATGAAGGTAAGGATGTAGAAGTAGCCGATGAAGCCGGTGGCGTACAGCACGCTCTTGCGCGCCTCTTTAGCGTCACTGACGGTGAAGAAGCGCATCAGGATATGCGGCAGGCCAGCGGTACCGAACATCAGCGCCAGGCCCAGCGAGAAGGCCGAGATCGGGTCCTTGACCAGGCCACCCGGGCTCATGATTGCCTCGCCCTTGGCGTGTACCTTGATCGCTTCGGAGAACAGCGTGTTGAAGTCGAAGCCCACGTGCTTCATCACCATCAGCGCCATGAAGCTGGCACCGGACAGCAACAGCACGGCCTTGATGATCTGTACCCAGGTGGTGGCCAGCATGCCGCCAAACAGCACGTACAGGCACATCAGGATACCCACCAGGATCACCGCCACGTGGTAGTCCAGGCCGAACAGCAGCTCTATCAGCTTGCCGGCGCCGACCATCTGCGCGATCAGGTAGAAGGCCACCACCACCAGCGAACCCGAGGCCGACAGGGTGCGGATTTCCTTCTGCCCGAGGCGGTACGAGGCGACGTCAGCGAAGGTGTACTTGCCCAGGTTGCGCAGGCGCTCGGCGATCAGGAACAGAATGATCGGCCAACCGACCAGAAAGCCGATCGAGTAGATCAGGCCGTCGTAGCCCGAGGTGAACACCAGCGCGGAAATACCCAGGAAGGAGGCTGCCGACATGTAGTCGCCAGCGATTGCCAGGCCGTTCTGGAAGCCGGTGATCTTGCCGCCGGCAGCGTAGTAGTCCGACGCCGACTTGTTGCGTTTGGAGGCCCAGTAGGTAATGCCGAGGGTGAAGGCGACGAAGGCCACGAACATGGCGATGGCGGAAACGTTAAGCGGTTGTTTCTGCACCTCGCCGGTCAGGGCATCGGCGGCCCACACGGCGGGTGCGAAGGCTCCGCAGGCCAGTACGGCCAGGGCTTTGGCGTGGCGAATCATTGTTGCGCCTCCTTCAGGATGGCCTTGTTCAGCTCATCGAATTCGCCGTTGGCGCGGCGTACGTAGATGGCGGTCAGGACGAATGCCGAAACGATCAGGCCGACGCCCAGGGGAATGCCCCAGGTAATCGATGACTCAGGGCTTAGCTTGGCGCCGAGCACTTGAGGACCGTAGGCGATCAGGAGGATGAAGGCGCAGTACAGGCCGAGCATGATCGCCGAGAGTATCCAGGCGAACCGTTCGCGTTTGGTGACCAGCTCCTTGAAGCGGGGGCTGTTTTGTATCGAGAGGTAAATGCTGTCGTTCATTGTTTTTGTCCTAGCAGCACAGGTAGGGGATGAAACCCACGCCCTTACTTTATGCGGCTGTTGGACGGCAACCAGACGACCTTAGTCTTAGATGCAACGGTGTTTTACCGATTGCGTAACAAAGTGCCGGCCCTTTCGCGGGCTTGCCCGCTCCCACAGGGGGATCACAAGGCCTGAGGGCAGTGATACACCTGTGGGAGCGGGCAAGCCCGCGAAGCAGCAAAACTGGCCCTGAAGTTCTTACTTGCCAGTCCACTCCTTCACACGATCAGGGTGCTTGGCCACCCAGTCCTTGGCCGCCGCTTCAGGCTTGGCCCCTTCCTGAATCGCCAGCATCACCTCGCCAATCTCATCCTTGGACTGCCAGCTGAACTTCTTCAGGAACTCCGCCACTTCCGGCGCCTTGGTGGCCAGTTCCTTGCTGCCGATGCTGTTCACGGTTTCTGCCGCGCCATACACGCCTTTCGGGTCTTCGAGGAACTTCAGCTTCCACTTGGCGAACATCCAGTGCGGCACCCACCCGGTTACCGCAATCGACTGCTGCTTGGCATAGGCACGGCCCAGCTCTGCGGTCATGGCCGCGCCGGAACTGGCCTGCAGCTTGTAGCCGGTGAGGTCGTAGTCCTTGATCGCCTGGTCGGTCTTGAGCATCACGCCGGAGCCGGCGTCAATGCCGACGATTTTCTGCTTGAAGCTGCTGTCGGTCTTGAGGTCGGCAATGCTCACCGCCTTGACGTACTCGGGGACGATCAGGCCGATCTTGGCGTCCTTGAAGTTGGCGCCGTAGTCGACCACGTTGTCCTTGTTCTTGGCCCAGTACTCGCCGTGGGTCACTGGCAGCCAGGCCGACAACATGGCGTCAAGCTTGCCAGTTGCCACGCCCTGCCACATGATCCCCGTGGCCACGGCCTGCAACTTCACGTCGTAGCCAAGCTTCTGCTTGATCACTTCTGCAGCCACGTTGGTGGTGGCCACACTGTCGGCCCAGCCATCCACGTAACCGATGCTTACTTCTTTGGCCATTGCCTGTGCTGCGCTCATTCCCAGTACCAGGGCGGTGCCTACACCCAGGAAACGTCGCATTTTTTTCAAAGTTGCCATCAAAGCATCCCCTCGTCAGGTCTTGGAGATTGCATCATCTGCCTGCAACAGCGGGCGACCTGATCCAGCTACGACCTGTACCCGCCCCATATGCGACAGCACTGTGCCATTAGCGCCATCGGCCTACAGCGGCCTGCGCGATCCTTGCATGCCAAAGCTTTGGCGCCGGGCTACTATCTACCCTTTTGCGCCTGACGATGGACCGCCCGATGCCCAGTTCTGCCCGCTTGCTGTTGCCGCTGTACCTGCTTGCCTGCCTATTGGCCCTGCTCGGGCTCGCCGGGCTCTGGTACGGGCTTGGCAAGCCGGTGCACCTGCCCGATGCGGCCAGCCCGACACACAAGTTGCAGTGCGCGTCCTACACGCCGTTCGACAAGGACCAGTCGCCCTACGACCAGCCGTTTCGCCTGCGCCCGGCCCGCATGGACGCCGACCTGGCGTTGCTGGCCGAGCGATTCCAGTGCATCCGCACCTATTCCATGACCGGTCTTGAGGCAATCCCCGCGCTGGCCCGCAAACATGGCCTGAAAGTGATGCTGGGCGCCTGGGTGAACGCCCACCCGGCAGACACCGACAAGGAAATCGAGCTGCTGATCGCCACCGCCAACGCCAACCCCGATGTGGTCAGCGCGGTGATCGTGGGCAACGAAACGTTGCTGCGCAAAGAGGTGACCGGTGCACACCTGGCCAAGCTGATCGCCCGGGTGAAAAGCCAGGTGAAGGTGCCGGTGACCTACGCGGATGTCTGGGAATTCTGGTTGCAGCACCCGCAGATTGCCCCGGCGGTGGATTTCCTGACCATCCACCTGCTGCCCTACTGGGAAGACGACCCACGCGGCATCGACGACGCCCTGGCCCACGTGGCCGATGTCCGCCGGGTATTCGGCACGCGCTTTGCGCCCAAGGACATCGTGATTGGCGAAACCGGCTGGCCCAGCGAAGGCCGCCAGCGCGAGACCGCCGTACCCAGCCGGGTCAACGAAGCGCGCTTCATTCGTGGCTTTGTGGCCATGGCCGAGAGCAACGGTTGGCATTACAACCTGATCGAAGCATTCGATCAGCCGTGGAAGCGCGCCAACGAAGGTGCAGTGGGCGGGTACTGGGGGTTGTACGACGCCGACCGGCAGGACAAGGGCGTGCTGGAAGGGCCGGTGAGCAATCTGCATTACTGGCCGCAATGGTTGCTGGCCAGTGCAATGCTGATGTTGGTCATGCTGGTGCTGGCCGGGCGCCCTGTTAGCGCGCAGGCAGCCTTGCTGCTGCCGTTGCTGGCGGCGTTTGGCGCGGGCTGCCTGGGCTTGTGGGGTGAACTGATGCGTACCCATGCACGCTTTGCCGGGGAGTGGCTGTGGGCAGTTGCACTGGCCGGGCTGAACCTGCTGGTGCTGGCCCATGCCCTGCTGGCCCTGGCGCAGCGCGCCGGTTGGCGCGAGCGCTTGTTCGCCTGGCTGCAGGCACGGGCCGGCTGGCTGTTGCTGGCGGCAGGCTTTGCCGCGGCGGTGAACATGCTGGCGATGGTGTTCGACCCACGCTACCGTAGCTTCCCCAGTGCGGCACTGGCGTTGCCGGCGCTGGTGTATGTGCTGTGGCCGGTGCGGGCGCGGCGGGCAGAGGTGGCGCTGCTGGCGTTCATCGTCGGAGCCGGGGTGGCGCCGCAGTTGTTTGTGGAGGGGCTGGAGAACCGGCAGGCCTGGGGTTGGGCAGTGGTGAGTGTGCTGATGACGGCGGCCTTGTGGCGGAGTTTGCGGCTAAGCCCGCTTCTACAGCCGGCGCGGTCCGTGTAGGAGCGGCCTTGTGTCGCGATGGGCCGCAAAGCGGCCCCACGATTCATGCAGCAGCACAGATTGCCGGGGCCGCTTTGCGGCCCATCGCGACACAAGGCCGCTCCTACAGGGACCGCGTCGCTTTGCCTTCTCTTACAAGACGCAGCCCCGCCAGCACCAGCGCAAACACGGCAATGCTGGCGGTATACAGCACCAGCGCCGGCACCGCGAACACCAGGGCCACCACCGCCAGCCACCAGCCGGCACGGCCGGCAACCACCTGCGCCAGCAGCGCCAGGCCCAACCCGCTCCAGGCCAGCACCTGGTGGTGAATGCCCAACCCCAGCAACGAACGCACCTCACACTGCCAGTACGCCGCCGGCACCGTGCACAACCCAACCCACTGGCCATCCTCCATCAGCCCATAGCGCACGCCATAACTGGCCGCGAGCCACAGCCCGATACAAAGCACCAGTAGCGCAGCCGGTAGCGAACGAGACATCCTGTTCTCCAATAGCGGTAATCGAAAGCATCCATGATCGCTTATGCCCGGTTGTAAGGCAAAATCACAACCCTGCAGCTATGTTGCAGATAACCAGCACACCAAAGGCCACCGCGCCAGGCAACTTTGCCCGCGTTGATGTGGTCCTAGCCTGCACACTGCTCGACCTTGCGTTCTTTTGGGGGATTACATGCTTCGATCTTTGCGCCTCGCTGCCTTGCTCGGCAGCCTGCTCATGGCTGTGGCCGCTTCGGCGCGGGATATCGACGCCGCGAGCTACGGCTACCCCTTGACCAACCCGTTCGAGGCGACCATCGCCACTACGCCGCCGGAGCAGCGCCCGACCCTGCCCAGCGACGACGAAATCAACCAGTCCGACTACAGCCTGAACCTGCGCCCGGAGCGCGAGTTCACCCTGCCCGACAACTTCTGGGCGGTGAAAAAGCTCAAGTACCGCATGGCCCGCCAGGACCACGAGGCACCGCTGATCTTCATCATCGCGGGCACCGGCGCGCCCTACAGCAGCAGCATCAACGAGTACCTGAAGAAGCTGTTCTACCAGGCCGGCTTCCACGTGGTGCAGCTGTCGTCGCCCACCAGCTACGACTTCATGAGCGCCGCCTCGCGTTTTGCCACCCCCGGTGTCAGCCAGGAAGACGCCGAAGACATGTACCGGGTGATGCAGGCCGTGCGCGCCCAGCACCCGCGCTTGCCAATCAGCGAGTTCTTCCTCACCGGCTACAGCCTGGGCGCGCTCGATGCGGCCTTTGTCAGCCATTTGGACGAAACCCGCCGCAGCTTCAACTTCAAGCGCGTGCTGCTGCTCAACCCGCCGGTCAACCTGTACACCTCGATCAACAACCTCGACAAACTGGTGCAAACCCAGGTCAAGGGCATCGACCGCAGCACCACGTTCTATGAGCTGATGCTGCAGAAGCTTACGCGTTACTTCCAGGACAAGGGCTACATCGACCTCAACGACGCCCTGCTGTACGACTTCCAGCAATCGAAACAGCACTTGTCCAACGAACAGATGGCCATGCTGATCGGCACCTCGTTCCGCTTCTCGGCGGCCGACATTGCCTTTACCTCCGACCTGATCAACCGTCGCGGCCTGATCATTCCACCGAAGTTCCCGATCACCGAGGGCAGCAGCCTCACGCCATTCTTCAAGCGCGCCCTGCAATGCGACTTCGACTGCTACATGACCGAGCAGGTAATCCCGATGTGGCGCGCCCGCACCGGCGGCAACAGCATTTTGCAACTGACCAACCAGGTGAGCCTGTATGCCCTGGCCGACTACCTGCAAAGCAGTGACAAGATTGCCGTGATGCACAACGCCGACGACGTCATCCTCGGCCCTGGCGATATCGGGTTCCTACGCAAAGTGTTTGGTGAGCGCCTGACCCTTTACCCCCATGGCGGCCATTGCGGCAACCTCAATTACCGCGTCAACAGCGACGCCATGCTGGAGTTCTTCCGTGGTTAACAAACTCCTCTTCGCCACTGCCCTGCTTGCCGCCGGCCACACCCAGGCAGCCGAAACCGCCCCACGGGCCAGCGTAGTGGAGGCCGACCCGCAGGTCGTGGGGACCGCCCCTCTGGTGCCCGAAGCCGATGGCTTCATCGACCCGCTGCGCGAGCTGAAATTCAACCCGGGGCTGGACCAGCGCGAGTTCGAGCGCTCTACCCTGGAGGCGCTGAACGTGTACGACCCGCTGGAGTCGATCAACCGGCGCGTCTATCACTTCAACTACCGGCTGGACCAATGGGTGCTGCTGCCGCTGGTAAGCGGTTACCAGTACGTCACCCCGCGCTTTGTGCGCACGGGGGTGAGCAACTTCTTCAACAACATTGGTGATGTGCCGAACCTGTTCAACAGCGTGTTGCAGCTCAAGGCCAAGCGCTCGGCGGAGATCACCGCACGGCTGATGTTCAACACCATCATCGGTGTAGGTGGGCTGTGGGACCCGGCGACCAGCATGGGCCTGCCGCGCCAGAGCGAAGACTTTGGCCAGACCCTGGGTTTCTATGGCGTACCTGAGGGGCCGTACCTGATGCTGCCGGTGCTGGGCCCATCGAACCTGCGTGATACCACCGGCCTGGTGGTGGACTATGCGGGCGAGCAAGCCATCAACTACCTGAACGTGGCCGAAGCCAGCACCGACCACCCGGAAATCTTTGCCTTGAAAGTGGTGGACAAGCGCTATACCACCAACTTCCGCTATGGCCAGCTGAACTCGCCGTTCGAGTACGAGAAAGTGCGGTATGTGTATACCCAGGCGCGCAAGTTGCAGATAGCCGAGTAAGCGGATGTGCAGCTGACTCGATCCCTGTAGGAGCGGCCTTGTGTCGCGAAAGGGGTGCGAAGCGCCCCCAGGATTTCAGCTTCGCAACAGATATCGCCGGGGCCGCTATGCGGCCCTTTCGCGACACAAGGCCGCTCCTACAGGGGACTGCGTCTGCAGGTCATATTCCCAGGAACTGGCACAGCTCCCGCTTCTTGGCCAAGGCATCGCGCCGCCCCAGTTCGATCAGCTCACTGCAATAGCTCGCCTCGAACAGCAAATAGCTCAACACCCCCGCCCCACTGGTACGCGTCGCCCCCGGCCCTCGCAGGAACAGGCGCAACGCCGCTGGCAACTCGCGCCGATGCCGGGCGGCGATTTCGTCCAGTAGCTGGCTGGGCGCCACTACCAGCACGTCGATCGGCGCCAGCCCCAGGCGCCGGGCATCCAGGTGCGCCGGTAGCAACCGGCTCAGATGATTGAGCCGCTGCAACAGCTCGATGTCATCCTCCAGGCTGTCGATGAACGTGCTGTTGAGCATGTGCCCGCCAATCTGCGCCAGGCTCGGCTGCTGCCCGCTGAACACCCGCTGGGTCGGCAACGGCGGCGCTGGCCGCTGCGGGTTGCCACTGACCCCGACCACCAGCACGCGGCTGGCGCCCAGGTGCAGGGCCGGGCTGATCGGCGCCGACTGGCGCACCGCGCCATCACCGTAGTATTCGTCACCCAACTGTACCGGCGCGAACAGCAGCGGGATCGCCGCACTGGCCAGCAGGTGGTCGATGGTCAATGGCGTGGGTACGCCGATGCGGCGATGGCGCAACCAGGCTTCGATGGTGCCGCGGCCCTGGTAGAAGGTGACCGCCTGGCCAGACTCATACCCAAAGGCGGTGACTGCCACGGCACGCAGTTGCTCGGCGGCCAGGGAATGGCCGATACCCTCCAGGTTCAGGTGGGCTTGCAACAGGCTGCGCAGTGGGCTGCTGTCCAGCAGTGCCACTGGCGCCTGCCCGCCCAGCCCGAGCAGGCTGTGGCCGACGAAGCGGCTGGCCTGGCGCACTACCCCGGGCCAGTCGCTGCGGATGACCAGCTGGCTGCGGAAATTCTGCCAGAAGGCGGTGAGCCGCTGCACGGCATCGTTGAAGTGGGTAGCGCCGCTGGCCAGGGTAACGGCGTTGATGGCCCCGGCAGAGGTGCCGACGATGACTGGAAAGGGGTTGTGCGCGCCGGCCGGCAGCAGCTCGGCGATGCCGGCCAGTACGCCGACCTGATAGGCGGCGCGGGCGCCGCCGCCAGAAAGGATAAGACCGGTTACCGGGGGTGGGGCCATGGAGTCCTTCCTGGATCAGCTGTTTTCAGGCCCGGCCCTTTCGCGGGTAAACCCGCTCCCACAGGGACCCCACAATATTCAGGACCTGTGTTACTCCTGTGGGAGCGGGTTTACCCGCGAAGAGGCCAGACCTGCTTACACAAGGTTCAGCGCTTTTTCTTGTCGTACAGCCGCGGCGCCCCTTCGGGCCGCGACTTGAACCGGCGGTGCGCCCACAGGTATTGCTCGGGGCACTCGCGTAACACGCCTTCCACCCACTGGTTGATGCGCAGGCAATCGGCCTCTTCGCTTTCGCCCGGGAAGTCCGCCAATGGCGGGTGAATAACCAGACGATAGCCGCTGCCATCCTCCAGGCGCCTCTGGGTAAACGGAATCACCTGTGCCTTGCCCAGCCGGGCAAACTTGGTAGTGGCGGTTACCGTCGCCGCCTGGATGCCGAACAGCGGTACGAAAATGCTCTGTTTGGCGCCGTAGTCCTGATCCGGTGCGTACCAGATCGCGCGGCCCGAACGCAGCAGCTTGAGCATGCCGCGCACGTCTTCACGCTCCACCGCCAACGAGTCGAGGTTATGGCGCTCACGGCCGCTACGCTGGATGAAGTCGAACAGTGCGTTACCATGCTCACGGTACATGCCGTCGATGGTGTGCTGCTGGCCGAGCAGTGCAGCGCCGATTTCCAGCGTGGTGAAGTGTACCGCCATAAGGATGGCGCCCTGCCCCGCCTGCTGGGCGGCCTGCAAGTGCTCTAGCCCCTCGATATGGGCCAGGCGCGCCAGCCTGGCCTTGGGCCACCACCAGCTCATGGCCATTTCGAAGAAGGCGATGCCGGTAGAGGCGAAGTTGGCCTTGAGCAAACGCTGCCGCTCGTCGACCGACAGCTCCGGGAAGCACAGCTCCAGGTTGCGCGCGGCAATGCGCCGCCGCTCGCCGGCAAAGCGGTACATCACCGCCCCCAGCGCGGCACCGACTTTCAACAGCACCCGATACGGCAACTGGACCACCAGCCACAGCAGGCCCAGGCCCAGCCACAGGCCCCAGAACTTGGGGTGAAGGTAATAGGGACGAAAACGCGGGCGTTCCATTGAAGCTTCCGGAAAGACAAAGGCTGCGCATTCTACAACGGATCAGCGTATGTTGCGGGCAACCGGTGTTCTCGTTATAAGTCAGGGCACTTTTTTCGCAACAAGCCGTCTATGCAGACCATGAGCCCAAACCACACACCCGACACCGCCTCCGTGTTCCAGCTCAAGGGCAGCATGCTCGCCATTACAGTGCTGGAACTGGCGCGCAATGACCTTGAAGCCCTTGACCGCCAGCTGGCGGCCAAAGTCGCCCAGGCGCCCAACTTCTTCAGCAACACGCCGCTGGTGCTGGCGCTGGACAAGCTGCCGGCCGACGAAGGGGCGATCGACCTGCCCGGCTTGATGCGGATCTGCCGCCACCATGGCCTGCGTACCCTGGCCATCCGCGCCAACCGCATCGAGGACATCGCTGCCGCCATCGCCATCGACCTGCCGGTACTGCCACCGTCCGGGGCACGCGAACGGCCGCTGGACCCTGAACCCGAGGTGGTCAAAAAGCCCGAGCCAGCCCCGGCGCCACCACCCGCCCCCGAGCCCGAGGTGCGCCCGACCCGCATCATTACCTCGCCGGTACGGGGCGGCCAGCAGATCTACGCCCAGGGTGGCGACCTGATCGTCACCGCCTCGGTCAGCCCGGGTGCGGAACTTCTGGCAGATGGCAACATCCATGTGTACGGCGCCATGCGCGGCCGGGCCCTGGCCGGCATCAAAGGCAACACCAAGGCCCGTATCTTCTGCCAGCAGATGACCGCCGAAATGGTCTCCATCGCCGGCCAGTACAAGGTCTGCGAAGACCTGCGCCGCGACCCGCTGTGGGGTTTCGGTGTGCAAGTCAGCTTGTCTGGTGACGTGTTGAACATCACCCGTCTTTAACGGATACTTGCCAGCATTTTTAGAGCAACTTTTTTACCGTTGCCGTTATTTACGCTATTTCAGTTATTTGCAGGGACTCGTGTCCCGATCATTTTAGGGGTGAAACACCTTGGCCAAGATTCTCGTGGTTACTTCCGGCAAGGGGGGTGTGGGCAAGACCACCACCAGCGCCGCCATTGGTACCGGCCTCGCACTGCGTGGCCACAAGACCGTCATCGTCGACTTCGACGTGGGCCTGCGTAACCTCGACCTGATCATGGGCTGCGAACGCCGCGTGGTGTACGACTTCGTCAACGTGGTCAACGGCGAAGCCAACCTGCAGCAGGCGCTGATCAAGGACAAGCGCCTGGAAAACCTGTTCGTGCTGGCCGCCAGCCAGACCCGCGACAAAGACGCGCTGACCCAGGAAGGCGTGGAAAAGGTCCTGATGGAACTGAAAGAACAGTTCGATTACGTGATCTGCGATTCGCCAGCCGGTATCGAGAAAGGCGCGCACCTGGCCATGTACTTCGCTGACGAAGCCATCGTGGTTACCAACCCTGAGGTTTCCTCGGTACGCGACTCCGACCGCATGCTGGGCATCCTGTCGAGCAAGTCGCGCCGCTCGGAAAACGGCGAAGAGCCGATCAAGGAACACCTGCTGATCACCCGCTACCACCCAGAGCGTGTGGAAAAGGGCGAAATGCTGAGCATCGCCGACGTCGAAGAAATCCTGGCAATCAAGCTCAAGGGCGTTATCCCCGAGTCCCAGGCCGTGCTCAAGGCTTCCAACCAGGGTATCCCGGTCATCCTCGACGACCAGAGCGATGCCGGCCAGGCCTACAGCGATACCGTCGACCGTCTGCTGGGTAAAGAAAAACCCCTGCGGTTCATCGAAGTGCCGAAGCAAGGATTCTTCGCGCGTCTGTTTGGAGGCAAGTAAACCATGAACCTTTTTGACTTCTTTCGTGGCAGACAGAAACAGACCAGCGCGTCGGTAGCGAAAGAGCGTCTACAGATCATCGTGGCGCACGAGCGCGGCCAACGCAGCGAACCGGACTATTTGCCGGCGCTGCAGAAAGAACTTCTGGAAGTGATCCGCAAGTATGTGAACATCGGCAACGATGACGTGCATATCGAGCTGGAAAACCAGGGCAGCTGCTCGATTCTGGAGCTGAACATTACCCTGCCGGATCGCTGATCCGCGCTACCGGGAACCTGGGGCTGCTTTGCAGCCCATCGCGACACAAGGCCGCTCCTACAGGGGAATGCATAACCCTTGTAGGAGCGGCCTTGTGTCGCGCTTGGGCCCAAATCGGCCCCG
>NZ_JBNNVS010000039.1:0-53317 GCF_050280665.1 Pseudomonas sp. NPDC089547
TTAAAGAGCGTTTGGTTAAGAGCTTTTCGTCTCAACCGAGGCGCGCATTCTACGCTTTCCTCAGAGCCTGTCAAGCGTTTATTTTGAAGTTTTTTGCGAGAAACTCGTTTAGCTTCAAACACTTGGCTCGCTGCGATCTCTCGTAGCGGGAGGCGAATCATACAGCGTTTAAAAGCACTGTCAACCACCATCTTAACCGCTTGCGATCATTCGATCGTAGCCCTTTCAGCACCTTTCGAATCGGCTAACTCATTGAATCTCAAGGAGTTTGTCGTTCCGTTGTCGCTGGAAGTGGGGCGCATTATAAGGGGATTCGAGAGGGCGTCAACCCTTAATTTCAAGAAACTTTAATATCGCTGAAAAACAAAGAAGGGAGGCCTTTCGGCCTCCCCTCTTCTATATAGCTACGCCACCAGGCGCTCACTCGGCCTTGAGTGTCACCCGGCCAAACGACTTCTTGCCCGCCCGGCATACATGGGTAGCACCGAGCGCAAACATGAAGTCCTTGTCGACCACTGCACCATCAACCTTCACCGCACCTGCACCCAGCAGGTCCCGCGCTTGCGCCGAGTTCTTCACCAGGCCAGCCCGGTTGAGCACGGCAGCAATCGGCAGGTCTTCCGCCGCAGCCACTTGGATCTCCGGCAGGTCCTCCGGCAGTTCGCCTTCCTTCATACGGTTACCCGCAGCACGGTGAGCGTTGGCCGCAGCCTCTTCACCGTGGAAGCGCGCAACAATCTCTTCCGCCAGCTTGATCTTGATGTCACGAGGGTTGGCACCATTGGCGACATCGGCACGGAACTGCTCGATCTCTTCCATCGAACGGAAGCTCAGCAGCTCGAAGTAACGCCACATCAAGGTATCCGGGATCGACACCAGCTTGCTGTACATCACCCCGGGCGCCTCCTGGATGCCCACATAGTTGCCCAGCGACTTGGACATCTTCTTCACGCCATCAAGCCCTTCGAGCAACGGCATGGTCACGATGTTCTGCGCTTCCTGGCCGTAGGCGCGCTGCAGTTCGCGCCCCATCAGCAGGTTGAACTTCTGGTCGGTACCACCCAACTCGACGTCCGCCTTCAGCGCTACCGAGTCATAACCCTGGACCAGCGGGTAGAGGAACTCGTGAATGGCGATCGGCTGGTTGGTGGTGTAACGCTTGTCGAAGTCGTCGCGCTCAAGCATGCGCGCCACGGTGTACTGCGACGCCAGGCGAATGAAGTCGGCCGGGGTCAGCTTGTCCATCCAGGTGGAGTTGAACGCAACCTCGGTCTTGGCCGGATCGAGAATCTTGAACACCTGCTGCTTGTAGGTCTCGGCGTTGTCCAGCACCTGCTCACGGGTCAGCGGTGGGCGCGTGGCGCTCTTGCCACTTGGGTCACCGATCATGCCGGTGAAGTCACCGATCAGGAAGATGACTTGGTGGCCCAACTCCTGGAACTGGCGCAGCTTGTTGATCAGCACCGTGTGGCCAAGGTGCAGGTCAGGTGCAGTCGGGTCGAAGCCGGCCTTGATGCGCAGAGGCTGGCCGCGCTTGAGCTTCTCCACCAGTTCCGACTCGACCAGTACTTCTTCCGCGCCGCGCTTTATAAGCGCCAGCTGCTCTTCAACCGACTTCATAGACAAACCCGCAAGGCTCAGATTCAGGGGGAGCCAACCATACAAGATCGGCCGTCAAATACAAGTTTCGCAAAGGAATGTGACCCGGACACAGGCTTGCGGCGTCTACGCGCCCTTGCGTGAAAATGGATTTGGTTATATTTTATACAGTTATTTCATCTTCATCATGTCATTCATCTTTTCCATTTCACTTTTTTCAAAGTCACCTTGCCCATGACCAACGAACCGCCTAAAGCGCCCCCGCTTTATCCGAAAAGCCATCTGTTGGCCGCCAGCGGCATAGCCGCCCTGCTCAGCCTTGCTCTGCTGGTGTTTCCGTCCAGCGAAGTGGAAGCCAAGAAAACCACCCTCAACCTTGAGCTGGAGAGCCCTGCCGAGCAGCTGAAAGACGAATCCCGCGCTGCCCCCCTGGTGCAGGCCGAGGGCGAGCAAGGCTCGCCGTTCGCCCAGATCGAAGAGGCAGCACCCGAGACCCAGAAAGCCGAACAGCAAGCCCCTGCGGTCGAACCCGTCGCCGAGGCTGCCAAGGAGCCTGGCCACCGCGAAGTTACCGTGGCCCGTGGCGATACACTGTCCACCCTGTTTGCCAAAGTTGGCCTGCCGGCCAATGCAGTGCATGACCTGCTGGCAAGTAACAAGCAGGCCAAGCAGTTCAGCCAGCTCAAGCACGGCCAGGTACTGCAGTTCGAACTCGACAAAGACGGCCAACTGGCCAGCCTGCACAGCAAGGTCAGCAACCTGGAAACCATTCGCCTGACCAAGTCTGCCAAGGGCTACACCTTCAACCGTGAGATCAGCAAGCCGGTGGTACGCACCGCCTATGCACACGGCGTGATCAAAAGCTCGCTGTCGGCCTCGGCCCAGCGCGCCGGCCTGTCCCACAGCATGACCATGGACATGGCACGTGTGCTGGGCTACGACATCGACTTCGCCCAGGATATTCGCCCAGGCGATGAATTTGATGTGGTCTACGAGCAGAAGGTGATGGACGGCAAGGTGGTCGGCACCGGCAACATCCTGTCTGCCCGCTTCACCAACCGCGGCAAGACCTACACCGCCGTGCGCTACACCAACAAACAGGGCAATACCACCTACTACACCGCCGATGGCAACAGCCTGCGCAAGGCCTTTATCCGCACCCCTGTAGATTTCGCCCGCATCAGCTCGCGCTTCTCCGCAGGCCGCAAGCACCCGATCCTGAACAAGATCCGCGCCCACAAGGGCGTTGACTATGCCGCCCCTCGCGGTACGCCAATCAAGGCTGCAGGTGACGGCCGCATCGAACTGGCCGGGCGCCGTGGCGGCTATGGCAATACCGTGATCATCCAGCATGGCAACCGTTACAAGACGCTGTACGGCCACATGCAGGGCTTTGCCAAGGGCATCAAGACTGGCGGCACCGTGAAGCAGGGCCAGATCATTGGCTACATCGGCACCACGGGCCTGTCCACCGGGCCTCACCTGCATTACGAGTTCCAGGTCAATGGCGTGCATGTCGACCCACTGAGCCAGAAGGTTCCGATGGCCGACCCGATCGCCAAGAACGAGCGCCAGCGCTTCCTGCAGCAGAGCCAGCCCCTGATCGCCCGCATGGATCAGGAAAAGGCCACCCTGCTCGCAGCGAACAAGCGCTAAGCCCATGGCGCTTTACCTGGGAGTAATGTCCGGCACCAGCCTCGATGGCCTGGACATTGCGTTGATCGAACAAGGCGAGCAGCTTGAACTGCTCGCCACCCATTACCTGCCAATGCCAGGTGACCTGCGTCAGGATCTGCTCGCCCTGTGCAGCAGCGGCCCCGACGAGGTCGCACGTGCGGCGCTGGCGGAAAACCGCTGGGCCAGCCTGGCAGGCGAAGGCATCCGCCAACTGCTGGCCCGTCAGGGTCTGCAGGCCAATGCCATCCGCGCCATCGGTAGCCACGGCCAGACCATCCGCCATGAACCGGCTCGCGGCTTTACCGTGCAGATCGGTAACCCGGCGCTGCTCGCCGAGCTTACCGGCATCAGCGTGGTTGCCGACTTCCGGCGGCGTGATGTGGCTGCCGGCGGCCAAGGCGCGCCACTGGTGCCGGCCTTCCACGAAACCCTGTTCGGCCACCTCGGCCAGCGCCTGGCAGTCTTGAACGTAGGCGGTTTCAGCAACCTCAGCCTGATCGAGCAAGGCAAGCCGGTGCACGGTTTCGACTGCGGCCCCGGTAACGTGTTGCTGGACGCCTGGATCGAGCGCAAGCGCGGCCAGGCCTATGATGCCGACGGCGTCTGGGCCGCGTCTGGCGTGGTGCAGCCCGGCTTGCTCAGCGCATTGCTGGCCGACCCGTTCTTCGCCGGCAGCGGCCCCAAGAGCACAGGCCGCGAGGTGTTCAACCTGCCTTGGCTGGATGGCCACCTGGCCCGCCTGCCTGCCTACCGCGACGAGGATGTACAGGCGACACTTTTGGAACTGACCGCACGCAGCATCATCGATTCGCTGGTCAATGCCCAACAAGGCACGCAAGCACTGTTGGTATGTGGTGGCGGCGCACGCAATGGTGCACTGATGACCCGTCTCGGCCAGTTGTTGCCCGAAGCGCGCGTCACCAGCACTGGCGCCCATGGCGTTGACCCGGATTGGGTAGAGGCCATGGCGTTTGCCTGGCTGGCCCACTGTTGCCTCGAGGGCATCGCCGCCAACCGGCCCAGCGTCACGGCCGCCAAAGGCCTGCGCGTACTGGGCGCGATCTACCCGGCGTAACCGCTACGCCAGAAAGCAAAACGCCGCGCAATTGCGCGGCGTTTTCGTATGGCCAGGCTTCAGATCGAGAACGAAGACCCGCAACCGCAGGTAGTGGCGGCATTCGGGTTCTTGATCACGAAACGCGAGCCTTCCAGGCCTTCCTGGTAGTCCACTTCAGCACCGGCCAGGTACTGGAAGCTCATGGGATCGACCACCAGCGATACGCCTTCACGCTCGACGATGGTGTCGTCTTCGGCCACATCCTCATCGAAAGTGAAGCCGTACTGGAAGCCCGAGCAACCACCACCGGTCACGAACACCCGCAGTTTCAGACGTTCATTGCCTTCCTCGTTGACCAGGTTTTTCACTTTCTGGGCTGCCCCATGGGTGAATTCCAGGCCGGTAGGGGTGAAGGTTTCGACGCTCATGTTGATTCTCCCGGCGCGGTAGCCGCCTTAAAACTCGATGACGCGCATTATCCGCTTCTCCGAGAAAATTGGTCAAGAATTGTGCGGCTTTAGTCGTGACAAACAAAAAGGCCCGCACAAGGCGGGCCCTTTTCTGCACCTCATGATTACGGCAGCAGGCCCGCGTGGGACAGCCCCATGCGCTCGTCCAGGCCGAACAGGATGTTCAGGTTCTGTACCGCCTGGCCCGACGCACCCTTGACCAGGTTGTCGATCACCGACAGCACCACCACCAGGTCACCACCCTGCGGGCGATGAACCGCAATGCGGCAGACGTTGGCGCCGCGCACGCTACGGGTTTCAGGGTGGCTGCCCGCTGGCATCACGTCGACGAACGGCTCATCGGCGTAACGCTTCTCGAACAGCGCCTGCAGGTCAACCGAGGTGTCGACCACATTCGCGTACAAGGTGGCATGGATACCACGGATCATCGGCGTCAGGTGCGGTACGAAGGTCAGGCCGATGTCCTTGCCAGCCGCCAGGCGCAGGCCTTGGCTGATTTCAGGCAGGTGACGATGCCCCTTGACCGCATAGGCCTTCATGCTTTCACCGGCCTCGCAGAACAGCGACCCCACTGCCGCACCACGGCCAGCGCCGCTGACACCCGACTTGCAGTCGGCGATCAAACGCGACGGGTCGGCCAGGCCTGCTTCCAGCAGCGGCAAGAAGCCCAACTGGGTTGCGGTCGGGTAGCAACCCGGCACAGCAATCAGGCGCGCCTGGCGGATTTTCTCGCGGTTGACCTCAGGCAGGCCATATACCGCATCCTTGAGCAGCTCTGGCGCACCGTGCGGCTGGCCGTACCACTTGCCCCACTCGGTGGCATCCTGCAGGCGGAAGTCGGCCGACAGGTCGATCACCTTGGTGCCAGCCGCCAGCAACTCGCCGGCCAGGGCATGGGCAACACCGTGCGGGGTGGCAAAGAACACCACATCGCAGGCAGCCAGGGCCTTGCTGTCCGGCACGCTGAACGCCAGCCCGTCATAGTGGCCGCGCAGGTTCGGGTACATGTCCGCCACCGCCACGCCCGCCTCGGAGCGCGAAGTGATGACCGCCACTTCGGCCTGTGGATGCTGTGCCAGCAGACGCAACAGTTCGACGCCGGTGTAACCCGTGCCGCCGACGATACCGACCTTGATCATAACGCTTGCCCCTTATCAACGAGCCGTCTGGAAAGCGCACGATAATAGGGGCGCAAGGCGCCTGTAACAACTCTTCGGGTGACCCTTCGGCCGCTTGGCCACTACTATCTGACGACCGTGAATACCTGAAGGAACTCCCTCAATGCTTTACTTATGGATCAAAGCGCTGCATATCGTCAGCGTGGTCTGCTGGTTCGCTGGCCTTTTCTACCTGCCCCGGCTGTTCGTCTACCACGCCCAGAGCCAGGACAGCATCAGCCAGGACCGCTTCGTGACCATGGAGCGCAAGCTGTACCGCGGCATCATGAACCCGGCGATGATCGCCACTTATGTGTTCGGTGCGTGGATGCTCTACCTCACCCCCGGCTGGCTGAGCCAGGGCTGGCTGCATGCCAAGCTGACACTTGTCATCCTGCTGACCGGCTACCATCACGTGTGCGGCGCCCAGCGCAAACGCTTCGCCAGCGGCACCAACACCCGCAGCCACGTCTACTATCGATGGTTCAACGAAGTGCCCGTGCTGTTGCTGTTGGGTATCGTAATTCTGGTGGTGGTCAAACCGTTCTGACATAGCCACCCGTTCAAGGAGCCTTGCCATGTCGCTACCCGCCTCGCTCGAACAACGCCTGCGTCTGCCCGTGGTTGCCGCACCGATGTTCCTGATTTCCAACCCGCAACTGGTGCTGGCCTGTTGCGCCAGCGGCGTAGTGGGCAGTTTCCCGGCCCTGAACCAGCGCGACAGTGCCGGCTTCAAGGCCTGGCTGGAAGAGATCGAGGCGGGTCTTGCACAATTGCAGGCGCCCGCGCCCTATGCGGTCAATCTGATCGTGCACCCGACCAACCCACGCCTGCAGGCCGACCTGGCGTTGTGCGTGGAACACCGCGTGCCGATCGTGATCACCAGCCTGGGCGCAGTGAAGGAAGTGGTCGATGCCGTGCACAGTTACGGTGGACTGGTGTTTCACGATGTCACTACACGCCGGCATGCCGAGAAGGCCGCCGAAGCGGGTGTCGACGGGCTGATTGCCGTCGCCGCTGGCGCGGGAGGCCATGCGGGTACCTGGAGCCCGTTCGCCCTGGCCGCAGAGATACGCCAATTCTTCGATAAAACCCTGCTGCTGGCCGGCTGCCTCAACCACGGCCACGAGATCCTGGCGGCGCAACTGCTAGGAGCGGACCTGGCATACATGGGCACACGCTTCATTGCCACCGCAGAAAGCCAGGCCCAGGATGCCTACAAGCAGATGCTGCTCGATGCCCATGCTGCCGATATCATCCACACCCCGGCAGTGTCCGGCATCCCCGCCAGCTTCCTGCGCCCGAGCCTGGAACAGGCCGGCTACGACATGAACGCCCTGAAGGGCGGCCACGAACCAGGCAAACTCAAGCCGATCGACGAAGAAGCCAAAGCCTGGAAGACCGTATGGTCGGCAGGCCAGGGCGTCGGCGAAATCCATGACATGCCCAGCGCCAGTGTATTGATCGAGCGGCTGCACAAAGAGTACCGGGAGGCCCTGGAGCGCTGCCAGGCCCTGCACGCCCGCACCTTGTAGCAAAAGGCAACACCTTGCCCGGCCAAGCTGTACACTAGGCGCCCTCTTCCGCCCCCAGGAGCCTTGCATGACCCGTTACGCCATGATTACTGGTGCTTCCAGCGGCCTGGGCCTGGCCCTGGCGGAAGCCCTGGCACGGCGCGGGCGCAACCTGATCCTGGTGGCACGCCAGCGCGAAACGCTGGAACCGGTTGCCATCGAACTGACCCAGCGCTTTGGTGTCGAGGTGCTGTTCCGCGCCTGCGACCTCAGCCAGCCGCTACGCCTGTCTGGCTTCGTGCTGGAGCTGGAAGAAGGCGAACGGCGTATCGACCTGCTGGTGAACTGTGCCGGCTTGCGTACCTACGGGCCGTTCCTGGCCCATGAGTGGGCCGACGAGCAGGACCTGCTGGAGGTCAACGTATTGGCCCTGAGCCGCCTGTGCCACGCCATCGGCAACCTGATGGCCGTGCAGGGGGGTGGGCAGATCCTCAATGTCGCAGGCCTGGCCGGGGTCGCACCTGGCCCCTGGATGGCAGCCTATGCTGCCAGCAAGGCGTACGTACTGAGTTTTTCCCAGGCCCTGCGCGAAGAGCTCAAGCGTGCCGGCATCAAGGTTTCGGTGCTGTGCCCCGGCCCGGTGCGCTCCTCGCGCCGGCGTATCGCGCGACTCGATGGCAAGTCCCGCTGCCTCAGCCCCGAGGAAGTGGCACTGTATACCGTACGCGCCCTGGACAAGAACCGCGCACTGATCCTGCCTGGCCGGCGCAACCGCTGGCTGGCGTTTGCGCCGCGCCTGCTGCCGCGCTGGCTGGTGTGCAAACTGGCCGGGGCCCTCCACCGGCGCTATTGCCCGGCCGGCATGGAATAGCCACTGGGCGAGCGGCGCCTGGCTGAGTACACTCGGCCCGACCCTCACCATGGAGCAAGTGCTGTGGACGATCTATTCCTCAAAATCATCAACCGGGAAATCCCGGCGGATATCATCTACGAAGACGACCAGATCCTGGCCTTCAAGGACATTGCACCCGCGGCACCGGTACATTTTCTGGTCATCCCGAAAAAACACATCCGTACGCTCAATGACCTGACCGAAGAAGACAAGGCGCTGGCTGGCCACATTCTGTTCACCGCCCAGCGCCTGGCAGTCGAGCAAGGCTGCGAGGAAGGTTTCCGCGTGGTCATGAACTGCAACCCGAAAGGCGGCCAGACCGTCTACCACATCCATATGCACGTGCTTGGCCAGCGCCAGATGAACTGGCCACCGGGCTGATCCACGGCAAGCGACCCCGCCGCTATTGCGGTAAACTGTCGGGCACATTCTTGCGGAGGTGCCCGATGGCTACCGAACGTCACTACTCGCCGCTCGACCGCTTGTTGCTGCAGGCCGATACCGCCATGCGCACCTTGCTGCCCTTCAGCGGCCAACCTGCCCGGCCATCGCCGGCCATCGTCCAGCCGGACGTCGACCTCGACGAGCAGCAGACCCGCCACATCGCCGGGCTGATGCGCATCAACCACACCGGTGAAGTGTGCGCCCAGGCGCTGTACCAGGGCCAGGCCCTGACCGCCAAGCTGCCAGAAGTGCGCAAGGCCATGGAGCATGCTGCCGAGGAGGAAGTGGACCACCTGGCCTGGTGCGAGCAACGCATCCGCCAGCTGAACAGCCACCCGAGCGTGCTCAACCCCCTGTTCTACGGCATGTCATTCGGCATCGGCGCACTTGCCGGGCTGGTCAGCGACAAGGTCAGCCTGGGCTTCGTCGCCGCCACCGAGCACCAGGTGTGCAAGCACCTTGACGAGCATCTGGAGCAGATCCCGCACGAAGACGAAAAGTCCCGCGCCATTCTCGAGCAAATGCGCATCGACGAAGAGCAGCACGCCGAGTCCGCACTGGAAGCCGGCGGTTATCGTTTCCCGGCGCCGGTCCGCTTTGGCATGAGCTTGCTGGCCAAGGTCATGACCAAGAGCACTTACCGCATCTGAAGGCATCACCATGACGGACCGTTTCGACGCCAAGGACCTGGCGCGCGCCGTGCAGGCCGGTATTCTCCAGCCGGGCCAGGACCAAAGCCTGCTGGCATTCCTGCGCCAGCAACCGGCTGCACGTGGCAGCTTCCAACTGGCCCATGTCGCTTTCTATTTTGGCGCCATGCTGATCATGGCGGCCATGGGCTGGTTGCTCACCGAAGCGTGGATGAGCATTGGTGACGGCGCGCTGCTAATCATCGCCAGCCTCTATATCCTGCTGATCACCTTGTTCGCCCTCAACCTGCAGCGCCGTGGCCAGCCTGTTGCTGCCGGGGTGTTGGCGGCGGTGGCGGTCAGCATTGTGCCGTTGGCCGTGTTCGCCATCGAACGTTTGGCCGGCTGGTGGCCGCTGGACGACGCGCAGGCCGACTATCACCAGTACTACACCTATGTGCAGGGCGGCTGGCTGGCCATGGAAGCCGCCACGGTGCTGGCCGGTTTACTGATGCTGCGGCTGATCCCCTACCCGTTCGTCGTCATGCCGATAGCCGTGGCCCTGTGGTTCATGTCGATGGACCTGAGCGAATGGGTGTTCGGCTCGCCGTTCAGCTGGGAGCAGAGGCGCGTGGTTTCGCTGTGGTTCGGGTTGGGCCTGCTGGTGGTGTTCCTGGTGATAGACGGTCGCACGCGTGAGGACTACGCCCGCTGGGGCTACCTGGCCGGGCTTGCGGCATTCTGGGGCGGTTTGACGCTGGTGGACAGTGGCAGCGAACTGGGCAAGGCCCTGTACTGCCTGATCAACATTGCGCTGATGGGTATGGCGGTGCTTCTGCGCCGGCCGGTGTTCATGGTGTTTGGTGCGTTGGGGGTGGCGGCTTACCTTGGGTATCTTTCGTACGACGTGTTTGCCGATTCGTTGCTGTTCCCGGTGGTGGTGACCTTGATCGGGCTTGGGGTTATCTGGCTGGGGCTGGTTTACCAGAAGCGGCGGGAGCGGTTGAGCGAGGTGATGCGGGGTTGCTTGCCGGAATGGGTGCGAGCGGCACTGCCGGCGCTTCGCAGCTGATATTGCCGGGGCCGCTCCGCGCCCCATCGCGACACAAGGCCGCTCCTACAGGAGGTAAGCGCCCCCTGTAGGAGCGGCCTTGTGTCGCGATGGGCTGCGAAGCAGCCCCAAAAATCGTTGCCTTAACCCAGCTCTACAATTTCATACCCATGGGTAATCTCAACCCCGGCACGCTCCAGCATGATCGAAGCCGAGCAGTACTTCTCTGCCGACAGCTCCACCGCCCGCTTGACCTGGGCTTCTTTCAACCCACGCCCTTTCACCACGAAGTTCATGTGAATCTTGGTAAACACCTTCGGGTCTTCACTGGCACGTTCGGCTTCCAGAAACGCCTCGCAGCTCTCCACAGCCTGGCGCGACTTCTTCAGGATGCTCACCACATCAAAGCTGCTGCAGCCACCCAGGCCCAACAGCAACATTTCCATCGGGCGAACACCCAGGTTGCGGCCGCCGGCCTCGGGCGGGCCGTCCATAACGACGACGTGGCCGCTCCCCGATTCGCCGAGGAACATGGCCTCACCGGCCCACTGGATACGTGCCTTCATCTACCCGCACTCCTGATTTTCGGAAAAGGGTGTCAGCTTAGACCTTGTGCGGCTGTGGGAAAAGCGCGAGACGTGTCGGTTTAGTGCCGAAACATCCAGTAGTGTCTGATAAGCTGGCGCCAAATGACTGGCGCCTGGCGCCGGCCAGCCTCTATAAAAAGCCTATGCGTCGTATCGAACAGGATTTCGTGATGGTTGCCTCCGCCCTACCTGCCAAGATCAAGAACATCGACAAGTTGCTGGTACATTGCCAGCGCCGCCGCTACACCGCCAAAAGCAACATCATCTGCGCCGGCGACCGGGCCGAAACACTGTCGTTCATCATCAAAGGTTCGGTAACCATCCTCATCGAGGATGACGAGGGCCACGAAATGATCATCGCCTACCTCAACAATGGCGACTTCTTTGGCGAGCTGGGGCTGTTCGAACCGGTTGACGGCGAACAGCAACGCAGTGCCTGGGTGCGAGCCAAGACCGAGTGCGAAGTGGCCGAAATCAGCTACGAGAAATTTCGTGAACTGGCCCGCCAGGACCCGGAAATCCTCTACGCCCTGGGCAGCCAGATGGCCCAGCGCCTGCGCAACACCACCCGCAAGGTCGGAGACCTGGCCTTTTTCGACGTCACCGGGCGGGTTGCCCGTTGCCTGCTGGAACTGTGCAAGCAGCCCGACGCCATGACCCATCCCGACGGCATGCAGATCAAGATCACCCGCCAGGAAATCGGCCGTATCGTCGGGTGTTCCCGGGAGATGGTCGGCCGCGTCCTCAAAGACCTTGAAGAACGCAGCCTGGTACAGGTCAAGGGCAAGACCATGGTGGTGTACGGTACCCGCTAGTCCTTGGGCAGGTCTGCCAGCACCTTGGCGTAGACCTGCGACAGGCGCTCGAACCAGGGCGCCTCGGGCGCCACTTCGTGCAAAGCGATGTGCGCGTCGGCGCGGCAGCGTTGCTCCAGCTCGCAGCACTCATTGAAGCGGTTGACCGCCGCCACCATCGACTCACGCTCGTTGTCCAGCAACAACGCTCCGTGTACCAGCACAACAGGGCGCTTGCCGCCCAGGCCCTGGCGCCAGCGCTGGGCTGTGCCTACCAGCTTGCGGCCATTGAGGTTGACGTTGTAGCGGCCATCGCAGAACGCCCCATCGATTTCCCCCACCGACGCTACCCCACCCCACTCGCGCAGCACATCGCACAGGGGTAGGCACAGGCGTTCGTAGGCGTTTTCAATACGGCCGTGATCGCCTTCGCTGCGTGGCGCGGCGTAGACCAGTGCAACGTTCACGGTGGCATGTGATTGAGGTACCGGCTCACCGCCGGTTTCGCGCAGCAGCACTGGCCAGCCGCTAATGGCCAGCTCCGAGCAGGCGGCTTCGAAGTTATCCAGGCGGCTCATGCGTCGGGGCATGACCAGCGCATGGTCGGTGGGGCGCCAGAACAGCACGCCACTTTCGCGTTCGCCGCGGCACACGGCGGCGAGCAATTCCTGCTCGGCGTGCAAGCCCTGCTCGACGGTCAGGGCCAGGGGTTGATCGGTCATTGATCCACCTTTGATGTTATTTTCAAGGGCCTATTCGCGGGCACGCCCGCTCCCACAGGTGCATCACAGGTCCACAAGGCGGTGACCATCCTGTGGGAGCGGGCGAGCCCGCGAAAGGGCCATGGCAGGCATACAAAAAAGCCGGCAAGAACGCCGGCTTCATTTGATCAGTCCAGTTGCTGAACAGTCTTCTTCACCTGCTCGGGGAAGAACAACCGCTGCAACTCCAGCCCCGGCTGCTCGGCACGCATGAACGCCTCGCCCACCAGGAACGAGTAAACCTCGTTGATCGCCATCAGCTCCACATCGGCCCGGTTGAGAATACCGCTCTCGGTAATCGCCAGACGGTCACGCGGAATGCGTGGCAGCAGGTCAAGGGTGGTTTCCAGGCTGACCTCAAAGGTATGGAGGTTACGGTTGTTCACCCCCACCAACGGCGTATCCAGGGTTTTCAGAGCGCGCTCCAGCTCATCGCCATCGTGCACTTCTACCAGCACATCCAGGCCGACATCCTTGGCCGTGGCGGCCAGTTCGGCCATCTTCACGTCATCCAGCGCCGACACGATCAACAGCACGCAGTCCGCACCCAAAGCCCGGGCTTCGACGATCTGGTAGGGGTCGACCATGAAGTCCTTGCGGATCACCGGCAGCGACACCGCCGCGCGGGCCTGCTGCAAGTATTCATCGGCACCCTGGAAGTAATCGACATCGGTCAGCACCGACAGGCAGGTAGCGCCGCCCTTTTCGTAGCTGACAGCAATTTCCGCCGGCTCGAAGTGTTCACGGATCACGCCCTTGCTCGGCGAGGCCTTCTTGATTTCGGCAATTACCGCTGGCTGCTTGCGCTTGGCCTGCTCGATCAGCGCGTTGGCGAAGCCACGTGGGGCATCGGCGGCCTTGGCCAGGCTTTCCAGTTCGGCAAGGCTCACGCGCGCGCTGCGCTCGGCCACTTCCTGGAACTTGCGGGCAATGATCCTTTCCAGCACCGTCGGCACACTCATGCTTCGTTCTCCACCTTGAATACTGCTGTAAAGGCACCCAGTTCCTGCAGCTTCTCCCAGGCCAGGCCGGTGTGCAGTACGTCGTGGGCCAGTTCCACGCCCTGAGCCAGGGTCATGGCATGATCGGCAGCATAGAGCGCCGCGCCCGCGTTAAGCACGATCATTTCAGCGGCTTTCTGGCCGTTCTCGGTCTTGCGGCGGCCCAGCGCATCCCGTATCAGCTCCAGCGATGCTTGCGGGTTCTCGACGGCCAGGCCATGCAGGCTCTGGCTCTTCATCCCGAGGTCTTCCGGCTCTACCCAGTATTCAGTGATTTTGTCGTTCTTCAGTTCGGCAACGAAGGTGGGTGCTGCCAGGCTGAACTCATCCAGGCCATCCTTCGAGTGCACCACCAGCACATGCTTGCTACCCAGGCGTTGCAACACCTCGGCCAACGGGCGGCACAGGGCCTGAGCGAACACGCCGACAACCTGGTGCTTCACTCCAGCCGGATTCGTAAGCGGGCCGAGCATGTTGAACAGGGTACGCAACCCCAGGTCACGACGCGGGCCGGCGGCATGCTTCATGGCGGAATGATGGCTTTGCGCGAACATGAAGCCGATGCCCAGGCTGTCAATACAGCGGGCCACCTGAGTTGGTGTCAGGTTCAGGTAGATGCCGGCAGCTTCCAGCAAGTCGGCACTGCCGCTCTTGCCCGACACTGCGCGGTTGCCATGCTTGGCCACGGTGCAACCCGCTGCTGCCAGAACGAATGAAGACGCGGTGGACACGTTGAAAATATTGGCGCCATCGCCGCCAGTGCCGACGATGTCGACCACACCATCGAGGCTTGCAAGTTCAACCTTGTCCGCCAGCTCACGCATCACGGAAACCGCACCGACAATTTCGTCGATGCTTTCGCTTTTCATGCGCATGCCCATCAGAAAGGCGCCGATCTGCGCCTCGCTGCACTGGCCGGTCATGATCTGGCGCATGACATCGCGCATTTCTTCGGTAGAAAGGTCCAGATGGCCGACGATACGGCTCAACGCGCTCTTGATATCCATGTTCGATCCTTAGCGGCGGCCGCCGGTCTGCTTGAGGAAGTTGGCGAACAGCTCGTGGCCCTGCTCGGTCAGGATCGACTCGGGGTGGAACTGCACCCCTTCGATGTTCAGCGTTTTATGGCGCAGGCCCATGATCTCGTCGACCGAA
The DNA here is from genome assembly GCF_050280665.1 of Pseudomonas sp. NPDC089547. Classification (NCBI taxonomy): domain Bacteria; kingdom Pseudomonadati; phylum Pseudomonadota; class Gammaproteobacteria; order Pseudomonadales; family Pseudomonadaceae; genus Pseudomonas; species Pseudomonas sp. NPDC089547. Next base: position 14,789 of record NZ_JBNNVS010000039.1, read on the forward strand.
CCGTCAGCATGGGCGGTCCAGGCGGTTACTTCCAGGCACTCGGGCAAGGTTTCGCGCTTGACCACCAATGAATGATAGCGGGTGACGGTCAGCGGATTGTTGAGGCCGGTGAACACGCCCAGGTCGCGATGGTGTACCGGGCTGGTCTTGCCATGCATCACCTGGCGGGCACGCACCACGTCACCGCCAAAGGCCTGGCCGATGGACTGGTGACCCAGGCACACGCCCAGGATTGGCAGCTTGCCGGCAAAGTGCAGGATGGCCTCGATGGACACGCCAGCCTCGCTCGGCGTGCACGGGCCCGGGGATACGACGATACGCTCGGGGTTCAGGGCTTCGATCTGGGCGATGGTCATTTCGTCATTGCGAATGACCTTGACCTCGGCTCCCAGCTCGCCAAGGTACTGAACGACGTTGTAAGTGAATGAGTCGTAATTGTCGATCATCAGTAACATGGTGTTAAACCTCTTGAATTTACTGACTTCAGAATTCGAACCTTCTTGCAGCCGGTACAGGCACGGCTTCGCCACAAAGGGCTGTAAATGAAGAAGGTAAACGGGGGCGGGCCGGACGGGCCGGCAGGGGATAAAGTCAGGCGCGCCAACGCCAACGGGCGTGAGCCTTGATAACGCGCATCAAGAGTTTGCTGACGATCAACACAGGATAGGTCTCGCTCATACGTCCCGGCACAGTAGCCTACCGGGGCGGCGGGCGCAATATGCCTGTAAACACGGGGAAACGAATGGACTTGGGAGGCATGCCCCGCGATTTGCTAAGGTCGATCGGGTTGTCCTCATAAAAACAAAGAAAAGGATGTTCCAGGATGCAAAAAGCCCCGTTATTGCGCTTTACCCTCGCCTCATTAGCCCTGGCCTGCAGCCAGGCATTCGCTGCACCGTCGCCTTACTCGACATTGATTGTCTTTGGCGACAGCCTGAGTGATGCCGGGCAGTTTCCAGACCTGACCGGCGGTACAGCCGGGTTGCGCTCCACCAACCGTGATGCCGACGGCAACTATGCGCCAGTGTCGCCGATGATCCTTGGCAGCCGCCTGGGTGTTGACCCGGACGACCTCAACCCATCAACTTCAGTAGGCATCCGCCCCGACGGCAACAACTGGGCAGTGGGCGGCTATACCACGCAGCAGATTCTGGATTCGATCACCAACATCTCCAAGACCGTCATACCACCCGGTAATCAGGGCGCCGGCCAGGTACTGCGCGAACGGCCGGGGTATCTGGCCAATGGCCAATGGGCCGACCCCAATGCGCTCTACTACCTGACTGGAGGCGGTAACGATTTCCTCCAAGGCCTGGTGAACAGCCCTGTCGACGCGGCAGCAGCCGGTGGCAGGCTAGCGGCCAGCGCACAGGCGCTGCAACAAGGCGGGGCCCGCTACATCATGGTCTGGCTGCTGCCTGACCTGGGCCAGACACCCAACTTCAGCGGTACCCCAGGGCAAAACCCGCTGTCGCAGCTGTCCAGCGTGTTCAACCAATCGCTGATCAGCCAGCTCAACCAGATCGATGCTGAAATCATCCCGCTGAATATTCCGGTGCTGCTCGGCGAGGCCCTGGCAAACCCGACACAGTTTGGCCTGGCCAGCGGCCAGAACCTGGTCGGCACCTGTTACAGCGGCGACAGTTGCGTGGAAAACCCGGTGTACGGCATCAATGGCACCACACCCGACCCAACCAAGCTCCTGTTCAATGATTCGGTACACCCGACCATCGCCGGGCAACAGCTGATCGCCGACTACGCCTACTCGATCATCTCCGCTCCATGGGAGCTGAGCTTACTGCCAGAAATGGCTCACGCCAGCCTGCGTGCCCACCAGGACGAATTGCGCAACCAGTGGCAGGCGCCCTGGCAGCCCGTTGGCCAGTGGCAGGCCTTTGTCGCCACCGGCGCACAAGACCTGGACTTCGACGGCCAACGCAGTGCGGCAAGCGGTGATGGCCGTGGCTATAACCTGACCCTGGGCGGCAGCTACCGGTTGAACGACGCCTGGCGACTGGGCCTGGCCGGCGGTGTGTACCGGCAAAAACTGGAGGCAGGCGCCAATGATTCGGACTACAAACTGAATAGCTACCTGGCCAGCGCCTTCGCCCAATACCGCCAGGACCGCTGGTGGGCTGATGCCGCGCTGACCGCCGGGCACCTGGACTACAGCGACCTCAAGCGCACCTTTGCCCTTGGCGTGAACGAGCGCAGTGAAAAGGGCGACACCGACGGTGAGGCCTGGGCGATGTCCGGGCGGCTGGGCTACAACCTGGCAGCCGAAAGCAGCCGCTGGCAGCTGGCGCCGTTCATCAGCGCTGATTACGCGCGAGTGAAGGTGGATGGTTACGATGAGAAGAGCGGGCGTTCGACGGCACTGGGCTTCGACGACCAGGAGCGTAAGTCACGCCGTTTGGGCCTGGGGTTGCAGGGCAGTGTGCAGGTGCTGCCGAGTACCCGGCTGTTTGCCGAGGTGGCGCAGGAGCATGAGTTCGAGGATGACCAGCAGGATGTGACGATGCACCTGACCAGCTTGCCGGCCAATGACTTCACTTTGACCGGTTATACGCCGCACAGCGACCTGACCAGGGCGAGCCTGGGGGTGAGTCATGAAGTGGTGGCGGGGGTGCATTTGCGCGGGAACTACAACTGGCGCAAGAGTGATGAGTTGACGCAGCAGGGGGTTAGCTTGGGGGTAAGCATCGACTTCTAGATTGCCGGGGCCGCTGTGCGGTCCTTTCGCGACACAAGGCCGCTCCTACAGGGGAACGCGAAGGCCGTGGAAATGCGATCCATTGTAGGAGCGGCCTTGTGTCGCGATGGGCTGCAAAGCAGCCCCAAAGGCCGGTGAATTATTTGGCGGAAGTCTGCTCAGCCAACGCAACCGCACGGAACATAGCGCGGCGCTTGTTGATGGTTTCTTCCCACTCCAGCGCCGGCACCGAGTCGGCAACGATGCCGCCCCCCGCCTGCACATGCAGCTCGCCGTCCTTGATCACTGCCGTACGGATGGCAATCGCGGTATCCATGTTGCCGTTCCAGGCGAAATACCCCACGGCACCACCGTAAACCCCACGCTTGACCGGCTCCAGCTCGTCTATGATCTCCATCGCACGAATCTTCGGCGCCCCCGACAGGGTACCGGCCGGCAAAATCGCCCGCAGTGCATCCATTGCCGTCAGCCCTTCACGCAGCTGGCCGGTGACGTTGGACACAATGTGCATCACGTTGGAATAACGCTCGATCACCATCTTCTCGGTCAGGCGCACGCTGCCAGTCGACGACACGCGGCCCACGTCGTTACGGCCCAGGTCGATCAGCATCAGGTGCTCGGCAATTTCCTTGTCGTCCGACAGCAGGTCATCTTCCAGCGCCCGGTCGGCCTCTTCGGTCGCGCCACGCGGGCGGGTACCGGCAATCGGGCGTACGGTAACCAGGTTGTCCTCGACACGCACCAGCACCTCGGGCGAGCTGCCGACCACGTGGAAGTCGCCGAAGTTGAAGAAGTACATGTACGGCGTCGGGTTGAAGCAGCGCAGCGCACGGTACAGGTCGATGGGCGCGGCCTTGAAGTCGATCGACATGCGCTGCGACGGCACCACCTGCATGCAGTCACCGGCCAGGATGTATTCCTTGATGCGGCCGACGGCGTTTTCGTAATCCTCACGGGTGTAGCTGGAGCGGAATTCCGGCTCCGCAGCCTGCGGGCCGCTCAGGTCCAGGCCGCGGCGCGGGGTAATCGGCTGACGCAAGGTTTCCAGCAGGCCTTGCAGGCGTGCCTGGCCCTGCTCGAACGCCTGCTGTTCAGCCGGGTCGACCAGTACGATCGCGTGCATCTTGCCCGCCAGGTTGTCGAACACCACTACCGCATCAGACACCATCAGCAGGATATCCGGCACACCCAACGGGTCCGGGTTGGGGCTGGCACCCAGGCGCTTTTCCACATAACGCACGCAGTCGTAGCCGAAGTAGCCGACCAGGCCACCATTGAAGCGCGGCAGGCCGGGAATATCGGCAACCTTGTAGCGGTCCTTGAAGGCCTCGACAAATGCCAGCGGGTCTTCGACATCGTGGCTTTCCACCTCGACGCCATCCTGCAGGATGCTGACGTGGTAGCCGTGCACGCGCATCACGGTGCGTGACGGCAGGCCGATCATGGAGTAACGGCCCCACTTCTCACCGCCCTGTACCGATTCGAGCAGGTACGAGTTGGGCTGGTCGGCCAGTTTCAGGTAGATCGACAGCGGCGTGTCGAAGTCGGCCAGGGTTTCGCAGGCCAGGGGAATACGGTTATAGCCGGCAGCGGCCAGGCGCAGGAATTCTTCGCGGTTCATGAGTAGCCTCGTGGCAAGCAGCAATAAGTCGGGCAAACGGATGGGCCGGCACGCGCCGGCAGGCAGAAGTCAGGCGCGCCAACGCCAACGGGCCAGGGCCTTGATGACTTTCATCCAGAATTTGCCAGTAACCGCCACGGTGGACTCTCTGTCGTGTGAGGCTTGAAGTTCCGCCAACGTTATCCCAGTGGCCGGGTCTTCGCAACCGGGCAGCAGTGCACGCAGGTCATCAATCACAAGGCTCGGCGATTCGTCATGAATCGGCCGGCCATGGTTGTAGCCGTAGGTCAGCCCCACGCACTGAACGCCAGCCGCCCTGGACGCAAGCACATCACTGCGCGAATCGCCCACGAACAGCGACTGTTGGGGTGTAACGCCAGCCATCTGCATGACGAACAGCAAGGCCGCCGGGTCCGGCTTTTTCTGCGGCAAGGTGTCGCCGCCGATGATCCAGCGGAAGTAGTTGCCGATCTTCATCTGGTCCAGCAAGGGGCCGACAAAGCGCTCGGGCTTGTTGGTGATCAGCGCCATTTCCACGCCCTGCTTGCGCAGCCAGCGCAGGGTGTCCCGCACACCGGGGTAGACCACCGTCAGCTCATGGCTTTCGGCATAGGCGTCCATGAACAGCGCCAGCGCCTGGTCGGCCAGCGCATCGTCCACGGCGGCGTGGTCGATGCCACCCGCCAGCGCCCGGCGCACCAGCACCTGGGCGCCATTGCCGACCCAGTGGCGCACGGCGTCCAGGCCCGCAGGCGGGCGCCCCAGTTCGAGCAGCATGCGGTCCACGGCGGCTGCCAGGTCTGGCACGGAATCGATCAGGGTACCGTCCAGATCGAACATCACCAGCCTGGGCAGCGTCCCCGGGAACAGCTGCTCGAAGCCGCTCATGGGCGGGCCTGGGCCAGTTCGGCGCGCATCTTGGCGATGACTTCCTGATAGTCCGGGGCGTTGAAGATCGCCGAGCCGGCCACGAAGGTGTCGGCGCCAGCGGCAGCGATCTCGCGGATGTTGTTGACGTTGACGCCGCCGTCGATTTCCAGGCGGATATCACGGCCACTGGCGTCGATCAACGCACGCGCTTCGCGCAGCTTGTCGAGGGTGCCGGGGATGAACTTCTGGCCGCCGAAGCCCGGGTTGACGCTCATCAGCAGCACCATGTCGATCTTGTCCATCACATACTTCAGGGCGTCCAGGCTGGTGGCCGGGTTGAACACCAGCCCGGCCTTGCAGCCACCGTCCTTGATCAATTGCAGCGAGCGGTCGATGTGCTGGGTGGCTTCCGGGTGGAAGGTGATGTAGGTGGCGCCGGCCTCGATGAAGTCACCGATGATGCGGTCGACCGGGCTGACCATCAGGTGCACGTCGATCGGCGCAGTCACGCCGTACTTGCGCAGGGCAGTGCACACCATCGGGCCGATGGTCAGGTTGGGAACGTAGTGGTTGTCCATGACATCGAAGTGGACGATGTCGGCACCCGCAGCCAGTACCTTGTCGACATCTTCGCCCAGACGGGCGAAATCGGCAGAGAGAATGGAGGGGGCAATAGCGTAGGGCTGCATGGCGCACCTGTTGGCAGAATCACGGTGGCGCGCATTGTAACTCAGGGAAAGGGATGAGGGCTGATTGGTATCAAAGGGTGTCCGACACATGGGGTGCTTTGCACCCCGATCGCGACACAAGGCCGCTCCTACAAGGAATCACGGTCACCTGCAGGAGCGGCCTTGTGTCGCGATCAAAGGGCAAAGCCCTTCCGACAGTCAGGCCGGCTGCTGGGTCCTCATCTTCTCGCTACGCCCACGCAACCACTCCAGGGTCAGCAGCAATATCACCGAGAAGGCAATCAGCAAGGTCGCCGCCGCCGCAATGGTCGGGCTCAGGTTTTCGCGAATACCACTGAACATCTGCCGCGGCAGCGTCGCCTGCTCGGGCCCGGCCAGGAACAGCGTTACCACTACCTCGTCAAACGACGTGGCAAAGGCAAACAGCGCCCCCGAGATAACCCCAGGCGCGATCAGCGGCAGGGTCACCCGACGGAAGGTCAACAGTGGCGAAGCGCCCAGGCTGGCCGCCGCACGCACCAGGTTGTAGTTGAAGCCCTGCAAGGTCGCCGACACGGTAATGATGACAAACGGCACACCCAGCACTGCATGCACCAGGATCAACGACGTGAAGCTGTTGCCCATCCCCAGCGGGGCAAAGAACAGGTAGCTGGCCACCCCGATGATCACCACCGGCACCACCATCGGCGAAATCACCAGCGCCATCACCAGCGACTTGCCGGGGAAATCACCACGGGTCAGGCCGATAGCAGCCAGGGTGCCAAACACCATGGCCAGTACCGTGGCCGCCGGGGCGACAATGATGCTGTTCTTCAGTGCCCGCATCCACTCGGCCGAGCCGAAGAAGTCCTGGTACCACTGCAGCGAGAAGCCCTGCAGCGGGTACACCAGGAAGCTGCCACTGTTGAACGACAGCGGCACGATCACCAGTACCGGCAAGATCAGGAACAGCAGGATCAAGCCGCAAAGAATGCGCAGGCTGTAGAACCAGACCCGCTCCACGGGCGACATATAAGGGCTCAACATGACAAGCCTCCTCAGCTCAGGCGCAGGCGGCTGGCGCCGACCAGCCAGCTATAGATCAGGTACAACAGCACGGTCGCCAGCAGCAACAGCCCGCCCAGCGCAGTGGCCATGCCCCAGTTGATGCTGGTGTTGGTGTAGAAGGCAACGAAGTAGCTGACCATCTGGTCGTTCGGGCTACCCAGCAACGCCGGGGTGATGTAGTAACCAATGGCCAGGATGAACACCAGCAGGCAGCCGGCACCCACACCCGCGTAAGTCTGCGGGAAGTACACCCGCCAGAAGCTGGCGAACGGGTGGCAGCCCAGCGAGATCGCCGCACGCATGTAGGTAGGCGAAATGCCCTTCATCACGCTGTAAAGCGGCAGGATCATGAACGGCAGCAGGATATGCACCATGGAGATGTACACGCCAGTGCGGTTGAACACCAGTTCCAGCGGCTGGTCGATGATGCCCATGGCCATCAGTGCACTGTTAATCAGGCCACCCGATTGCAGCAGCACGATCCACGCCGCCACCCGCACCAGGATTGAGGTCCAGAACGGCAGCAGTACCAGAATCATCAGCAGGTTGCTCTGCCGGGTCGGCAGGTTGGCCAGCAAGTAGGCCAACGGGTAGGCCAGCACCAGGCAGATGGCGGTGATCACTACACCCATCCACAGGGTACGGGCAAAAATGTCCAGGTAAATGGCCTGGTCCGGGGTGGCCTTGGCCAGTTCGCCAAGGTCGTCGATGCGGTGGTCGACAGAGGCCAGCAGGTAGAACGACGTCACCGAACTGGTATTGCGGCGTATTGCCTGCCAGTAGGCCGGATCGCCCCAACGCTCGTCGACGGCCTGCAACGCGTCTTTATAAGAGGCAGGCTCAGCCTTGAATGGCAGCGCCCGGGCTGTCTTGGTCAACAAACTGCGGTAGCCGGCCAGTTCCATGTTCAAGCGCTTGGAAAGGTCGCCAAGGGTCTGGTTCTTGCGCGACTCGGCCAGGTCCTGGCTCAGTGCCTTGTACACGTCCTCACCGGGCAGGCTCTTGCCATCCCACTGGCTGATGACTTCGACCGTGCGCGGCAGGCCACCGACCACTTCCGGGTTGCCGACGCTCTTGTACAGCAGCGCTGCGATCGGCACCAGGAACACCAACAGAAGAAACAGCGCCAGCGGCGCGATCAACGCCTGCGCCTTCCAGCGGTTGACCCGCTCGGCGTGCTTCAGGCGCTGCTTTAGACTTGGACCTGCGCCTTCATTGAGGGGCACTGCAATGGCCATGGCGAACTCCGCGATACGAACTGAAATTGGGGCTGCTGCGCAGCCCCCTTACGCCGGTGGCTTACTTCTTCGCCGCCCAGGCGTTGAAGCGTTGCTCCAGCTGCTCGCTGTTGTCAGCCCAGAAGGCCACATCGATCTGCACCTGGTTGGCGATGTTCTCAGGCGTGGTCGGCATGTCCTTCTTCACCTCGTCCGACAGCAGGCTCACAGCCTTGGAGTTGGCCGGGCCGTAGGCGATGTTTTCGGAGTAGATCTTCTGCTGCTCGGGCTTGACGCTGTAGGCGATGAACTTCTTCGCCTCATCGGCGTTCTTGGCACCTTTAGGAATCGCCCAGGCATCGAAGTCGTAGATGCCGCCGTTCCACACCACCTTGAGGTTGCTCTCTTTCTGCACGGCGGCAATACGCCCGTTGTACGCAGAACTCATGACCACGTCGCCCGAGGCCAAGAACTGCGGTGGCTGTGCACCCGCTTCCCACCATTGGATGCTGGGTTTGAGCTCATCGAGTTTCTTGAAGGCGCGGTCCTGGCCTTCCTTGGTTGCCAGCACTTTGTAGACGTCCTTGGGCGCAACGCCATCGGCCATCAGTGCGAATTCCATGGTGTACTTGGCGCCCTTGCGCAGGCCACGCTTGCCCGGGAACTGCTTGGTGTCCCAGAAATCGGCCCAGCTGGTGGGTGCGGTTTTCAGCTTGTCGGCGTTGTAGGCCATGACCGTGGACCATACGAAGAAGCCCACGCCGCAAGGCTGGATGGCCCCGGGCACATAGTCGGCCTCATCACCGAACAGTGCCGGGTCGAGCTCTTCGAACATGCCCTCGTCGCAACCACGCGCCAGCTCTGGCGACTCAACCTCTACCAGGTTCCACGACACACTCTTGGTGTCAACCATCGCCTTGACCTTGGCCATTTCGCCGTTGTACTCACCGGCGACGATCTTGCCATTACCTGCCTTTTCCCACGGTTCGTAGAACGCTTTGACCTGGGCTGCCTTGTTGGCACCCCCGAACGAGATCACGGTGAGGTCTGCGGCCATGGCCTGGCCAGCGGCGAACAGCCCCAAGGCCAGGGCGGTCAGTTTCAACTGCTTGCGCATTCTTATTCTCTCCACAGTACAGGGTTGGTGAAGCAATCCATCAATGGGCTTCGGCAATCGGATCGAGCGCGCGGGCGTGCTCCACCTCCCAGCCCAGCGGTACCACATCGCCCACGGCCAAGGCCGGGTCGAGCTCGGCAATCGGCTGTTTCACAAAGAAGTCGCCCTTGCCGCAAACCTCCAGGCGCACCCGCACGTGGTCGCCCAGGTAAATGAATTCGGCCACCCGGCCAGAGAAGCGGTTGACGCAGCTTTCGCTGTGGCCGTTCAGGCGCACGCGCTCCGGGCGGATCGACAGGGTTACCGGCTCGCCGGCCTGGCCCACATTCACCGCCAGCGCCTCCACCCGCTCGCCGCGCGGCAGTTGCACCTGGCAGCGTTTGCCATCGCTGGCCAGCAAAGTGCCGTTGATGCGGTTGTTCTCGCCGATGAAGTTGGCGACGAAGGTGTTGCACGGTTCCTCGTAGAGCGTGCGCGGGTCGGCGATCTGCTGGATTTCGCCCTGATGGAACACCGCCACGCGGTCGGACATGGTCAGCGCTTCACCCTGGTCGTGGGTCACGTAGACCACGGTCACGCCCAGGCGCTGGTGAATGTGCTTGATCTCCATCTGCATGTGTTCACGCAGTTGTTTGTCCAGCGCGCCCAGCGGTTCGTCCATCAGCACCAGCTGCGGCTCGAACACCAGCGCCCGGGCCAAGGCCACACGTTGCTGCTGACCACCGGACAGCTGCCCGGGGTAGCGCTTGGCGAAGGCATCTAGCTGGACCATGTTCAGCACGCGCTTGACCCGCTCGCTGATGTCGGTCTTGCTCAGGTTGCGCACGGTCAGCGGAAAGGCCAGGTTCTCGGCCACGGTCATGTGCGGGAACAGCGCGTAGTTCTGGAACACCATGCCGATGTCGCGCTTGTGCGGCGGCACGTTGTTGATCGAGCGCCCGGCCAGCTGGATTTCCCCTGCGGTGGGTGTCTCGAAGCCGGCCAGCATCATCAGGCTGGTGGTCTTGCCCGAGCCGGACGGGCCGAGCAGGGTGAGGAATTCGCCTTTGCGGATATCCAGGTTGAGGTCTTTGACGATCAGCGACTCGCCGTCGTAGCTCTTCTGCACACCACGGAAGCTGACCAGCGTTTCGCTGGTTGCAGCGTTCGACTTCGCCTCGCTCATGCCTGCACCTTTTTGTTGGATGACTGCGTAGGCAAAAGAGTAGAAGAGGCGCAAGCGCCCGAAAATCGGGGGTGCTGAGAGAATGCCATCATCCGGTTGGAAGATTTGTTGTAGGGATTGCCCTACAAAGATGGCGCATTCAGGACATACACATCCCCGTGTAGGAGCGGCCTTGTGTCGCGATGGGCTGCGAAGCAGCCCCTTGGGCCTCAGCTTAAGTGCACACATTGCTGGGGCTGCTCTGCAGCCCTATCGCGACACAAGGCCGCTCCTACAAAAGACCGAGCAAGCCAGGTGTATGTCGCAATCAGACCAGCTTGTGCTCCATGGCGTACTTCACCAGCTCCGCCAGCGAGTTCACTTTCAGCTTCTGCATCAGGCGCGCCTTGTGCGTGCTGATGGTTTTGCTCGACAGCGCCAGCTGCTGGGCAATGTCGTTGACGTTGGCGCCCTGGGCCAGGCGCTCGAACACCGAGAACTCGCGCTCCGACAGCAACGTGTGCAACGGCCGGGACTCGGTCAGGCCCACTTCGAAGACCATGCGGTCGGCCAGCGAAGGGTCGATGTAACGCCCACCACCCGCCACCCGCCGGATCGCGGTCAACAACAGCGCCGGGTCACTGTCCTTGGTGGCATAGCCCGCCGCGCCAGCCTTCAGCGCCCGCGCCGCCATCTGCGCCTCATCGTGCATCGACAACATCAGGATTGCCGGCGCATCGTGCAGTGCACGTATCCGCGGGATCGCCTCCAGGCCATTCACGCCCGGCATGGAGATATCCAGCAATACCACTTCGCACGGCGTATGACGCAGGGTTTCAAGCAACTGCTCGCCGTTACCGGCCTCCCCCACCACCTGCATGTCCTTGGCCAGGCCAATCAGCTGCTTGATGCCTTCACGGACAATGGTGTGGTCTTCGGCCACCAGCACTCGAATCACGATCGTTCTCCTACTCCAACGGTATGGCCACGCTCAGGCTGGTGCCCTCGCCCGGCTCACTGTCCAGCGCCATGCTGCCCCCCAGCATCAACACCCGCTCACGCACGCCCACCAGGCCAAACGAGGTGGGCCGGGGCTGCTCGCGGCAAAAGCCTTGGCCATCGTCGCTGACAGTCATGCGCAACTGCCCGTGCTCATGCACCAGCTCAATCTCCACGCTGTGTGCCTGGGCATGGCGCATCACGTTGGTCAGCGCCTCCTGCAGAACACGAAACAGCCCAGTGGCCTTGGCATCGCTCAATGCTGGCAGATTATCCGGCACTTGCACCAGACAAGGGATCTGCGTGCGCGCCTCAAAGCGTCGTGCCTGCCACTCGATTGCCGAGGCGATGCCCGCATCAAGGATGGGCGGGCGCAAGGCCGTCGCCACGTCGCGCACCAACTGGAACAGCTGGGCAATCAAGCGTTTCATGCTGGCCAGTCGCTCGTTCAGGCCGGGGTCCAGCTCGGCAAAGGCAAGCTCGCACATCGATACCTCCAGCTTGAGCACCGTCAGCATCTGCCCCAGTTCATCGTGCACTTCCCTGGCGATGCGGGCCTTTTCCTCCTCCCGCACACTTTCCAGGTGGGCAGACAGCTCGCGCAGCTGCTCCTGAGACTTGCCCAAGGCCATTTCCGCGCGCTTGCCCTGGGTGATGTCCCACACCACACCGTCCCATACCACCTGGCCGTTGGCCAGGCGCCGGGTACTGGCCTTGATGTCGGCCCAGCGCTGCTCGCCCTGGCGGGTGAGGATGCGCCCCTGCCACGACCAGTCCTGGTCACTGGCCAGGGCAAGGTCCTGCACCCGGTGATAATCCGCACGATCATCCGGGTGCACCAGGTTGCGCAGGCCCATCTGGGGGTGCTGGATTTCGACAGGCGAATAGCCCACCAGCGCCTCGCTGCCTTCACTGATATAGGGGAATTCCAGATCGCCTTCGGCCGGGTCGCGCTCCAGCCGAAACACCAGCCCTGGCACGTTCCCGGCAATGCCCTTGAGCCGCGCCTCGCTTTCACGCAGCGCAGCCAGGGCACGATGGCGCTCAGTGACGTCGGCGAGGTACACCACCAGGTATTCGGAATCACGAAAACGCAGAAAGCTCAGTGACAGCTCGACTGGCAGCAAGCTGTGGTCGGCCCGTCGGCACTGCGTCTCGAACTGGCCTACACCACCTGCCCCCGTACGCGCGCCCCTCCACAGTTCCAGCCAGCGGTCCATGTTCAGGTTGGGTTCGAAGTCGCTCAGCGGCCGCTCCAGCAGCGCACCCTCGGCGTACCCCAACATGCGCTCGGCGGCGTGGTTGGCGTAGCGCACGTGGCTGTCCCAGTTGACCCAGAGAATGCCCACCGTGCTCTGGTCGATGGCGAACTGGCTCAGGCGCAACGCCTCTTCTCGTACTTGCCGTTCCATCAGGGTTTCCCGCGTCGCCAGCAGGCTGCGCTCCAACTGGCGCTGCTGCCGGCGCTGCCACACCAGGGTGGCCAAAGCGCACAGCAGCAACATGCCAAACAGCAAGGCCAGGTTCTGCCAGAAACCGGGCGACTCACTCAGGCGCGGGTACTTGGGCTGCAACCAGCGCTGGTGCAGTTGCTCCAGCTGCTTGGCCGGCAGCGCCTGCAAGCCCCGCTCAAGCACATCGGCAAGCACTGGCCAGTCACGCCGCGAGCCAATACGCAGCAGCTGAGGCAGGCCGATATCACCCACCACCGCCAGCTCGCCAAACTCGCTTTCGCGTGACAAGCGGCTGAGCTGGGCTTCATCCAGCACCGCGAAACTGGCCTGGCCACCCACCACCAATTGCAGCGCTTCGCGCTCGCTGGGTACCCCCTGCAAGTTCAGGTTGCCGTAGTTGCCACGCAGGTAATCCGCCAGCTGGCTGGGCATACGCACCGCCACGCGCTGTTCGGCCTCAAGTTTTTCCAGCTCCACGGCCATGGCACCGGTTCGCGGCCCCACCACCAGCTGCGGCACGCGCATGTACGGGTCGCTGAACAACCACAGGCGCAGGCTGGCTGGCGTCTGTGTAAGGCCTGGGGCAAAGTCGACTTCCCCGGCTTGCAAGGCATGCTCAAGGCTGGCCTGGTCGGCAAAATTGCGCCAGGTAAGGTCAAGCCGCAGCGCCTGCGCCAGGCTGTCCACCAGTTCCACATTGGCCCCGTACAGCTGCTGCAGACGCCGGTCGAACTGGGCGTAAGGTGCTTGCAGCACCAGGCCGACACGCAAGCTGCGGTGCGTGTCCAGCCACTGCTGCTGCGCAGGTTCCAGCACCACGGCGGGCACCACCTCGGGCCTGGCCAATGCAATCAAGGGCAGCCACAAGCAGCCGATAACCAACAGGCGACGCACTCGCTTCATCTAAACGCTCGTCTTGGCAAAGGCGGCCATGCAGCATGGCCGTCACGGGCAAATACTATTAGGCTGCCGGTATCATTCTGGCCCCGGGTTGACTCATGTCCACACTTTATCGCACGACGCTGGCAATGTGCTGCCTGGCCTCGCTCCTTCCACTCGGTGCCTTGGCCGCCGATGCCGAAAAGCCACCCACTACCACCGAGGCACCGGCCACCGAGGTGCCGCGCCCGCCCCTGCTGGAACGCAGCCAGGAGGATGCCCAAGCGCTGGAGCGGCTGGTGCCCAAGACCGAACAGCAGACATTGCAGGCCGGCGCCGACAGTTTCCTGGCCTTGTGGAAGCCGGCCAATGACAGTGACCCGCAAGGCGCGGTGATCATCGTCCCGGGTGCGGGCGAAACGGCCGACTGGCCAAATGCCGTAGGCCCCCTGAGGCAGAAATTCCCCGATGTCGGCTGGCACAGCCTGAGCCTGAGCTTGCCAGACCTGCTGGCCGACAGCCCGCAGGCGCGGGTCGAGGCCAAACCCCCGGCCGAGCCTGCGAAAGACCAGGGCGAAAGTGCCCCGGCCAAGGACGCGCCGGCCGACGCCAACGCGAATGTTGCCCAGGCCACGGCGGCGGATGCCGACACGGCGGAAAGTACCGACGCCGAACAGGCCAGCGATCAGACCGACCCCGCAGATGCAGAACGCATCTTTGCCCGGCTGGATGCCGCCGTGGCATTCGCCCAGCAGCACAATGCCCGCAGCATCGTGCTGATCGGGCATGGCAGCGGCGCCTACTGGGCAGCCCGCTACCTGAGCGAAAAGCAGCCACCGCAAGTGCAGAAACTGGTGATGGTTGCCGCGCAGACACCGGCACGGGTGGAGCATGACCTGGAAAGCCTGGCACCCACCTTGAAGGTGCCGACTGCCGACATCTACTACGCCACCCGCAGCCAGGACCGCAACGCAGCCCAGCAGCGCCTTCAGGCCAGCAAGCGGCAGAAAGACAGCCAGTATCGGCAGTTGTCGTTGATTGCCATGCCGGGGAACAAGGCGGCCGAGCAGGAGCAGTTGTTCCGCCGGGTGCGGGGGTGGATGAGCCCACAGGGCTGATCCGAGATCGCCAGGGGCGCGTTGCGCCCCTTTCGCGACGCAAGGCCGCTCCCACATGCTCGCGCAAAGGCTCGGGAATGTGCTGTACCTGTGGGAGCAACTGTCTTGCTCAATTTCTAAAGGCTGGCGCGAATCCCTGTGGGAGCGGCCTTGTGTCGCGATGGGGCGCAACGCGCCCCCGCTTTTACAGGCCGCGGCGCTTGCGGATCATGGCGTAGGCCTGGTGCAACTCACGGGTACGCTCGGTGGCTTCACGCACCTGTGCCTCGCTGGCACCAGTGCCCGCCAGCTTGTCAGGGTGGTGGCGGCTGACCAGCCGCCGGTAGGCCTGTTTGACCTTGCCGGCATCGGTATCCGCCTCTACCGCCAGCAGGCGCAGCGCCGCCGCATAGGTCATGGCCACCCCATCCGTCCCGGCTGCCTTGCGCGGCTCGTACTCCAGCGACATGGCCTGCACCTGGCGTCGGCTCAGGCCTAGCTTTTGCCCCCAGTCCAACAGCAGCTCGCGCTCCTTGTTACCCATCTTGCCGTCGGCCCACACCATGCGCCAGCAGGCACGCAAGGTGCCTTCCGCCGCATGCGGCTGTTGGCGGATGCGACGCAAGTGGCTACCCAGCTTGTCCTTGCCTGCTTTGCCGCGGTTGAATGCGGCTATCGCACGCAACCGGGCCGCTTCGGCCAGGTCCAGGCGCACCATTTCCTGACGCGCCTGCTGGATATGCTGCTCACCCACCCGGCCATCGCACTTGGCCAGGCGCCCGAGCATCACGAACAGCAACTCGTCATCGCGCATGGACGGTCGCCCGCCCAGGCGCTCGCGCATGTCATCCCAGCCTTCCAGGCGCAGGCGGCGGTCCAGGGCCTGCCCGAGCAACACGCCAAGCAAGGCGCCCGGAATACTGGCCACGGCAAAGCCGGCTCCGGCGCCAATCAGTGTGCCTGGCCACCACATGTCAGGCGCACTCGCCAATCAAGCGCTCGGCCTCGGCCAGGCGCTCTAGCGTGCCCACGTCCACCCAGTGCCCGCGGTAGTGCTCACCGCTGACCTGCCCTGCCGCCATGGCCTGGCGCAGCAGCGGTGCCAACTTGAATGCACCGGGCTGGCAGCCGTCAAAAAGTGCCGGGTGCAGCACCGAAAGGCCGCTGAAGGTCAACGTGCCAGGCGCGTCATCGCCATCGACGACCTGCTCGCCTGCCAGGCGGAAGTCACCGCGGCCGTGATGGCCAGGGTTGTCGACCAGCACCAGGTGGGCCAGCCCCTGCAGCGGGGCTTGCAAGCGTGCGAAATCGTAGTCGGTCCAGACATCGCCGTTCACCAGCAGGAATGGCGCGTCACCGAGCAATGGCAAGGCCTTGAAGATGCCGCCACCCGTTTCCAGCGGCTCGCCTTCAGGCGAATAGCGGATGCTCAGGCCAAAACGGCTGCCGTCACCCAGGTGGTCTTCAATCATCTGGCCGAGCCAGGCGTGATTGATCACCACTTCGGTAATGCCCGCCGCCGCCAGGGCGCGCAGGTGGTACTCGATCAGTGGCTGGCCAGCCACCGGAACCAATGGTTTGGGGGTATGCAGGGTCAACGGGCGCATGCGCTCGCCCTTGCCCGCTGCCAAAATCATTGCCTTCATGCACGCGCTCCGGCCTGCAACTGCGCAATCAGCTCACCCAACTCCGCCAATTCGGGTCGGCGGCTGATCACTTCTTCTATATAGGCGAAGAAACGCGGCACGTCGCCCAGGTAACGGGGTTTGCCGTCGCGGTGGCAGATGCGGGCGAAAATGCCGATCACTTTCAGGTGACGCTGCACGCCCATCAGGTCGCTGGCACGCTGGAACGCCTCGAAATCGGCCTGCACTGGAATACCGGCAGCCTGCGCCTTCTGCCAATAATCGCGCAGCCAGCCTTCAATCCGTGGTTGCGGCCAGCTGAGGAAGGCGTCCTTGAACAGGCAGGTAATGTCGTAGGTGACCGGGCCGTACACCGCGTCCTGGAAGTCCAGCACGCCGGGGTTAGGGGTGCTCTGCATCAGGTTACGCGGCATGTAGTCACGGTGCACCAGCACCTTGGGCTGGGCCAGGGCACTGTCGATCAGCAACTGGCTGACACGCTGCCAGCTAGCCTTCTGGGCATCGTTGAAGGCCAGGCCCAGTTCACGCCCCACATACCACTCAGGGAACAGTTCCACTTCACGGCGCAGCAGCGCATCGTCGTAGCTGGGCAGCGGCGCATCCATCGGCAGGCGCTGGAAGGCCAGCAAAGCCTCGATGGCGTCGGCGAACAGGCCATCAGCGTTGTCAGCATCAATCACATCAAGGTATGTCTGATGACCCAGGTCGCCCAGCAGCAGGAAGCCGCGCTCCAGGTCCTGGGCGTGGATCAGCGGCACATGTACGCCGGCGCTTGCCAGCAGGTGGTCAATGGCGACGAACGGTCGGCAGTTTTCCTGCGGGGGTGGCGCATCCATGATCACGAAGCTGTGGCCAGCCCCCTGCCAGCGGAAGTAGCGGCGGAAGCTCGCGTCACTGCTGGCAGCCGTCAAGCTGCCTGCAGGCACTTCGCCCCAGGCGTTGTTGCGGAAAAGATCATTGAGCTGCTCATCGAGCCAGACCGTCAGTTGTTGCAGGCGTACATCGTGTTCAGGCATTACAAGGGTCTCCGACGGCCCTAGCCGTCAAGCGGGTCATGCTTTATTATCCAGCATCTTTTTCAGACCATCGAGAGGCGTGCGGCCCCACACGCGGGCAGATGGCACGCAGGAAGCCCGGACTAATAAGATGGCATTGAAATCCCCCGCGTTTCGTAGAAAGTTTCCGTTGCTGGTAACCGGCGGTCTGCTGGCCCTGCAACCTCTGGCCACCTCATACGTAGTGGCAGCCGAACAATTCGACTGCCAAGTGTCCGCCTCCGGTGGTTGGGACTGCAAGCCCAAGGCACCAGTCAACAACCTGCCGCCGCGCCCGGTGCACGAAGGTGCGGCCGTCAGTTCCGGCACAGAAGCCGCGAGCGAAGGCGAAACCGCGGACCGGCCGATGCTGGTCACCGAGGCCAAAGGCCGTGCCCTGAAGTCGCGCAGTGAAGACTACAGCCACCTGGACTGGGTTCCGCGTGAAAAGCTCACTGCCGCACAGCTGGCCGAAACCGGCCCGTACTGCGGTGGTGCGTACGTAGAGCCAACCCGCCCGGGCATGGCCGACACCACGCCGAAGGACGAGTCGCCGACCTACATCAACGCCAAGGTGTCCAAGTACCAGCAGGAGCAGCAGATCGCTACCCTCGCCGGTGACGTGGTGATGCGCCAGGGCAGCATGCAGGCCGAAGCCGACGAGGCCAACCTCTACCAGACCGAAAACCGTGGCGAGCTCAAGGGCAACGTCAAGATCCGTGACAACGGCTCGCTGGTGGTCGGTGACGAGGCACAGATTCAGCTCGACACGGGCGAAGCCCAGGTCGACAACGCCGAATACGTGATGCACAAGTCGCACATCCGCGGCAGCGCCCTGTACGCCAAGCGTGGCGAAAACGCCATCATCCGCCTGAAAGACGGTACGTACACCACCTGCGAACCGGGCAGCAACGCCTGGCAGTTGAAGGGCAACAACATCACCCTGAACCCGGCCACCGGTTTCGGTACCGCGACCAACGTTACGCTGCGGGTCAAGGATTTCCCGGTGTTCTACACACCGTACATCTACTTCCCGATCGACGACCGTCGCCAGTCCGGCTTCCTGCCGCCATCGTTCAGCAGCAGCAGCGACACCGGCTTCATGCTGGTCACGCCGTACTACTTCAACCTGGCGCCCAACTACGACGCCACGTTGTACCCGCGTTACATGACCAAACGCGGCCTGCTGATGGAAGGCGAGTTCCGCTACCTGACCCCTTCCAGCGAAGGCCAGTTCGGTGGCGCGTACCTGAACGACAAGAACGACGACCGCAAAGACCAGACTGACTACAAAGAACAGCGCTGGATGGTCAACTGGCAGCACAAGGGCGGGCTGGACGAGCGCCTGATGGCCGAGGTGGACTACACCGACATCAGTGACCCGTTCTACTTCCAGGACCTGGAATCCGACCAGATCGGTGTTGAAAGCCGGGACCTGCTGAACCAGCAGGGTGCCCTGACCTACCGTGGCGACAGCTACACCGCGCGCCTGAATGTGCATGCCTACGAGATGGCGACCATCTCGCAGATCACGCCGTATGATCGTCTGCCGCAGATTACCTTCAATGGTAAATTGCCGTTCGAGCCGGGCGGGTTGAACCTCGCCTATGAATCTGAAGCCGTTCGCTTCGATCGTGACCTGAAGAACGACCTTGTTTTCAATAAGGATGGCGAGGCAGACAGGACTGCTGGAGTCGTCATCGATCCGGTCACCAACGCGGTACTGGGGGGACGGCGACTTGATGAAAATATTTCAGGCATCGCACGGGCAAATGGCACCCGCCTGAACGTTGCCCCATCCATAAGCCTACCGATGGAAGCCAGTTACGGCTTTATTACGCCGAAGCTGAAGTATGCCTATACGCATTACGATCTGGATCTCGACAGCAAAGGTAAGGCTGAAGCAATTACCCAGTCTGCCAACCCTGCTTATGGCAGCTATAACAGCACGCTGAACCGCGATGTCCCGATTTTCAGCGTTGATAGTGGATTGTACTTCGACCGTAACACGTCGATGTTCGGCACGAGCTACAAGCAGACGCTTGAGCCGCGAATGTTCTACCTCTATGTACCTTACAAAGACCAGCGAGACATCCCGCTGTTCGACTCGGGTGAAACGCTGTTCAGCTACGATTCGTTGTTCCGCGACAACCGCTTCAGCGGCACCGATCGCATCGGCGACGAGAACAAGCTGTCCCTGGGCGTGACCACTCGCTGGATCGAGGACAACGGCTTCGAGCGCCAGAATTTCAGCATCGGTCAGGCGTATTACTTCAAGGACCGCAAAGTCCAGTTGCCAGGCATCAACTACAAGACCCGCACCGACTCGCAATCGGACGTGTCGCCGTACGCCCTGGTGTACAACTACTACTTCAACCGCGACTGGCGCTTCAATTCGGACTTCAACTGGGACCCGGACAGCCGCAGCACCCGTTCGGGCAGCGCGATGTTCCACTACCAGCCTGAAGACAACCCGAACAAGGTGGTCAACCTCGGTTATCGCTACCGCAACGACACCATTTCCTACGATTCCCAGACCGGTACCTGGAAAGTGGGCGGTGGGGACTATGGCGTTCCAGGCAGCGAGAACTACATCAAGGACTACTACAAGATCCAGCAGCATGACTTCTCGGTCATCTGGCCGATCGTTCCGCAGTGGAACGTCATCGCCCGCTGGCAGCATGACTACAACCGCAACCGCACCCTGGAAGCCATGGGCGGTTTCGAGTACGACAACTGCTGCTGGAAGCTGCGCCTGATCAACCGTTACTGGATCGATTACGACGACTTCAGCCAGGCACTTCCGGCGAACGAAAAAGGCGACCACGGTATCTTCCTTCAGATCGTTCTGAAAGGCCTCGGTGGCGTAGTGGGCAACAAGGTCGAATCTTTCCTCGACCAAGGCATTCAAGGTTACCGTGAACGTGAAGACCAAGCTTATTGATCGTCTGCGCCCAGTGTTGCTGGGCGCCGCTTTGCTGAGTGGCGCGGTGCATGCCGCGGTACAACCTCTTGATCGCGTGGTGGCCATCGTCGACAACGACGTGGTCATGCAAAGCCAGCTGGACCAGCGTGTCCACGAGGTCCAGCAAACCATCGCCAAGCGCGGCGGCGGCGTACCGCCGACCGGCGCGCTTGAACAGCAGGTACTGGAACGCCTGATCGTCGAGAACCTGCAACTGCAGATCGGCGAGCGCTCCGGCATCCGCATCACCGACGAAGAGCTGAACCAGGCCATTGGCACCATTGCCCAGCGCAATGGCATGTCGCTGGACCAGTTCCGCGCCGCGCTGGCCCATGACGGCCTGTCGTTCGACGACGCCCGCGAGCAGGTCAAGCGCGAGATGATCATCAGCCGCGTGCGCCAGCGCCGCGTGGCCGAGCGCATCCAGGTATCGGAGCAGGAAGTGAAGAACTTCCTCAACTCCGACATGGGCAAGATGCAGATGTCGGAAGAGTACCGTCTGGCCAACATCCTGATTCCTACCCCGGAAGGCGCCAATTCGGAAGCCATCCAGGCGGCCGCCCGCCAGGTTGGCGATGTGTACCAGCAGCTCAAGCAAGGTGCGGACTTCGGCCAGTTGGCCATTGCCCGCTCCGCCAGCGAAAACGCCCTGGAAGGCGGCGAAATGGGCTGGCGTAAAGCTGGCCAGCTGCCACCTGACTTTGCCAAGATGCTCAGCAGCATGCCGGTGGGTGAAATTACCCAGCCGATCCGCATTCCCAACGGCTTCATCATCCTCAAGCTTGAGGAGAAGCGCGGCGGTAGCGAAAACGTGCTGCGTGACGAAGTGCATGTACGCCACATCCTGATCAAGCCAAGCGAAATCCGCAGCGATGCGGCCACCGAGCAACTGGCCGAGCGCCTGTACGATCGCATCAAGAACGGCGAAGACTTCGGCGAACTGGCGAAGAGTTTCTCGGAAGACCCAGGTTCGGCGCTTAACGGCGGCGACCTCAACTGGGTAGACCCGAACAGCCTGGTACCGGAGTTCCGCGAACAGATGGCCGACGCCCAGCAAGGCGTAGTGACCAAACCGTTCAAGACCCAGTACGGCTGGCACGTTCTGGAAGTGCTGGGCCGCCGCGCCACCGACAGCACCGAGCAGGCTCGCGAACAGCAGGCACTGAGCGTACTGCGTAACCGCAAGTACGACGAAGAGCTGCAAACCTGGCTGCGCCAGATCCGCGACGAAGCCTACGTTGAAATCAAGCTGCCTGGCGCTGACCAGGCCGCCCAGTGAAGCCCCTGCGCTTTGCCGTCACCCCCGGCGAGCCGGCCGGCATAGGCCCCGACCTGTGCCTGCTGCTCGCCACAGACGCCCAGCCCCACCCCCTGATCGCCATCACCAGCCGTGACCTGCTCGCCGAGCGGGCCGCGCAGCTGGGGCTGGCTGTCAGCCTGCTGCCGGTAGCGCCGGGCCAATGGCCCGACCAGCCTGCGCCAGCGGGTAGCCTGTACGTCTGGGATACTCCCCTGGCGGCCCCGGTAGTGCCAGGCCAGCTCGACAAGGCCAATGCCGCGTTCGTGCTCCAAACCCTGACCCGTGCCGGGCGGGGCTGCCTGGACGGGCATTTCGCCGGGATGATCACCGCCCCTGTACACAAAGGCGTGATCAACGAGAGCGGTATCGCCTTCTCCGGGCATACCGAGTTCCTTGCCGAGCTGACCCACACCGCACAAGTGGTGATGATGCTGGCCACCCACGGCCTGCGCGTGGCCCTGGTGACCACGCACCTGCCGCTGCGTGATATAGCCGACGCCATCACTGCCGAGCGCCTGGAACGTGCAACCCGTATCCTGCATGCCGACATGCGCGACAAGTTCGGCATTGCCAACCCGCGCATCCTGGTGTGCGGCCTCAACCCGCATGCGGGTGAGGGCGGCCACCTTGGCCGCGAGGAAATCGACATCATCGAGCCGACCCTGGCCCGCCTGCGCGCCGAAGGCATGGACCTGCGAGGGCCGCTGCCGGCCGATACCCTGTTTACCCCCAAATATCTGGAGCACTGCGACGCGGTGCTGGCGATGTACCACGACCAAGGCCTGCCCGTACTCAAGTACAAAGGCTTCGGTGCTGCGGTCAATGTGACCCTGGGCCTGCCGATCATCCGCACGTCGGTTGACCACGGCACCGCCCTGGACCTGGCCGGCACCGGCAAGGTCGACACCGGCAGCCTGCGCGTCGCGCTGGAAACCGCCTACCAGATGGCCGAGAACCGACCATGAACGAGCAATACCAACACCGGGCGCGCAAGCGCTTCGGCCAGAACTTCCTGCACGACGCCGGCATCATCGACCGCATCCTGCGCGCCATCCACGCCAAGGCCGGCGAACACCTGCTGGAAATCGGCCCGGGCCAGGGCGCCCTGACCGAAGGCCTGCTGGGCAGCGGCGCACAGCTGGACGTGGTGGAACTGGACAAGGACCTGGTGCCGATCCTGCAACACAAGTTTGCTGGCCGCAGCAACTTCCGCCTGCACCAGGGCGACGCCCTGAAGTTCGACTTCAACCAGCTGGGCGTACCGCCGCGCAGCCTCAAGGTGGTGGGCAACCTGCCCTACAACATTTCCACCCCGCTGATTTTCCACCTGCTCAGCCATGCCGGGCTGATCCGCGACATGCACTTCATGTTGCAGAAGGAAGTGGTCGAGCGCATGGCTGCCGGCCCGGGCGGCGGTGACTGGGGGCGGTTGTCGATCATGGTGCAGTACCACTGCCGGGTCGAGCACCTGTTCAACGTAGGCCCAGGCGCCTTCAACCCACCGCCGAAGGTAGACTCGGCCATCGTCCGCCTGGTGCCGCACGAAGTGCTGCCGCACCCGGCCAAAGATGCCAAGTTGCTGGAGCAGGTGGTGCGCGAGGCGTTCAACCAGCGCCGCAAGACCCTGCGCAACACCATGAAAGGCCTGCTCGACAGCGCGGCCATCGAGGCGGCCGGTGTGGATGGCAGCCTGCGCCCCGAACAACTGGACCTGGCGGCCTTTGTGCGCCTGGCTGACCAGCTGGCTGATCAGCAGCAAGCCTGATTCAGCCTGTACCGGCCTCTTCGCGGGCTTGCCCGCTCCCACAGTTACACCACTACCTTCAAATGTGGTGAGATCCTGTGGGAGCGGGCAAGCCCGCGAAGAGGCCGGTACATCCATCCTCACCCTCAAGCCCCTACACCGCTGGCCCTCCCCCCTCCCAATGGCCTAGACTGCATTATTGCGTCAGCTCGCCCAAGGCCCTTGCATGTCCGACCCCCGCTATCAAATCGACGTCAGCGTCGTGACCCGCTACCTGAAAGAACAATCCGACCCCGAAAACGATCGTTTCGCGTTCGCCTACACCATTACCGTGCAGAACAATGGTTCGATCACGGCCAAGTTGCTGTCGCGCCACTGGCTGATCACCAACGGCAATGGCGAAGTCGAGGAAGTGCGCGGTGCTGGCGTAGTCGGCCAGCAACCCAACATCGACCCGGGGCAGAGCCACACCTACAGCAGTGGCGCAGTCATCAGCACCCGCGTGGGTACCATGCAGGGCAGCTACCAGATGTTCGCCGAAGACGGTAAGCGCTTCGACGCCGAGATCGCCCCCTTCCGCCTGGCGGTACCCGGGGCCTTGCACTAATGGCCACGTATGCCGTGGGCGACCTGCAAGGCTGCTTGCAACCGCTCAAGTGCTTGCTCGAACGCGTCAGTTTCAACCCGGCAGTCGACCGCCTGTGGCTGGTCGGCGACCTGGTCAACCGCGGCCCCGAATCACTGGAAACCCTGCGTTTCCTGTATTCGATCCGCCAGTCACTGGTCTGCGTGCTGGGCAACCATGACCTGCACCTGCTGGCCACCTGGCACAACGTCGAGCGACTGAAAAAAAGCGACACCCTGCGCGAAATCATCGAAGCGCCCGACGCCGACCAGCTGTTCGACTGGCTGCGCCAGCAAAAACTGCTGCATTACGACGAGGCACGCGGTATTGCCATGGCGCACGCCGGCATCCCGCCACAGTGGACGCTCGGTCAGGCTCTTGGTCTTGCGGCCGAGGTGGAAGAAGTACTACGCGACGATGGCCGCCTGAAGCTGTACCTCGACGGCATGTACGGCAACGAGCCGAACAAGTGGAGCAATAAACTCACCGGCATCGAACGCCTGCGGGTCATTACCAACTACTTCACACGCATGCGCTTCTGCACCGCCGAGGGCAAGCTCGACCTCAAGAGCAAAGAAGGGCTGGGCAGCGCGCCCAAGGGCTACAAACCCTGGTTTGCCCACAAGGACCGCCGCTCGCGGCATGTGAAGATCATCTTCGGCCACTGGGCGGCCCTCGAAGGCCGCGTCGACGAGCCCGGCGTCATCGCCCTGGACACCGGCTGCGTGTGGGGCGGCGCCATGACCCTGTATAACGTCGACAGCGGCGAATATTACCGCTGCGAATGCGCCGACGACGGCACCCTGCGCCAGCCGGCACAACCCACTACACTCAATGACCACACCTGAAGGAAGTAGTACCCATGAGTGAATTCAAGCGCATCCCTCCCGAGCAGGCCTTGGAGCTTCGCAAGCAAGAAGGTGCGGTCGTGGTCGATATCCGTGACTCGCAAGCCTTCGCTGCCGGCCACATTACCGGCGCCCGGCATCTGGATAACCATTCGGTTGCCGAGTTCATCCGCAATGCCGACCTCGACGCCCCCACCCTGGTGGTCTGCTACCACGGCAACTCCAGCCAGAGCGCTGCCGCCTACCTGGTAGGCCAGGGCTTCTCCGACGTGTACAGCGTCGACGGCGGCTTTGAACTGTGGCGCACCACCTACCCGGCCGAGACAGCCCAAGGCGCTGCCGAATAAATATTTTCATTTTTACTGCAGCCCGCGCCCTGTGCGGGCTTGCGGCTTATCTGACGAACGGTCGTTCGTAACTTCTGCCCACCTCGCCCCTTGACCTTGCAGATAACCAACTACGCTTAAGCTCAGGCCATCCAAAAAAGGGGAGAGCCGGTACACCGGCGTGCGGGTCATCGGTAGCGTTACAGGGTGTTCTGGGGGGTATACAGCAATCGGCGAACCCGATTGCATGCCAGCATCAGCTGACTGATCCGGCGTCGTCTCCACGTATCGAGCGAGGTGACGTCATGAGTATTTTTAGCCACTTCCAACAACGTTTCGAGTCCACGCGCCAGGAAGAACTCTCGCTGCAGGAGTACCTCGAGCTGTGCAAAGGGGATCGCAGTGCCTACGCATCGGCGGCCGAACGGCTGTTGCTGGCCATCGGTGAGCCAGAGCTGATCGACACCTCTACCAACTCCAGGCTGTCGCGCATTTTCTCCAACAAGGTTATTCGCCGCTATCCGGCCTTTGCCGACTTCCATGGCATGGAAGAGTGCATCGACCAGATCGTCTCGTACTTCCGCCACGCCGCCCAAGGCCTGGAAGAGAAGAAACAGATCCTCTATCTGCTGGGCCCGGTAGGCGGTGGTAAATCGTCGCTGGCGGAAAAACTCAAGCAGCTGATGGAAAAGGTACCGTTCTACGCCATCAAGGGCTCGCCAGTATTCGAGTCGCCTTTGGGCTTGTTCAATGCCACCGAAGATGGGGCCATTCTCGAGGAAGAGTTCGGCATCCCACGGCGCTACCTGAACACCATCATGTCGCCCTGGGCCACCAAGCGCCTGCAGGAGTTTGGCGGCGACATCTCCAAGTTCAAGGTGGTGAAACTCTACCCGTCGATTCTCAACCAGGTTGCCATTGCCAAGACCGAGCCCGGTGACGAGAACAACCAGGACATCTCTGCCCTGGTCGGCAAGGTTGATATTCGCAAGCTTGAAGAGTACCCACAGAACGACGCCGATGCTTACAGCTACTCGGGCGCACTGTGCCGGGCCAACCAGGGCCTGATGGAATTCGTCGAAATGTTCAAGGCACCGATCAAGGTCCTGCACCCCTTGCTCACCGCCACCCAGGAAGGTAACTACAACAGTACCGAAGGCCTTGGGGCTATTCCCTATACCGGTATCCTGCTGGCGCACTCCAACGAATCGGAGTGGCACACCTTCCGCAACAACAAGAACAACGAAGCGTTCATCGACCGGATCTACATCGTCAAGGTGCCGTACTGCCTGCGCGTCAGCGATGAAATCAAGATCTACGACAAATTGCTGGTCAACAGCTCGCTGTCCAAAGCCCATTGCGCGCCGGACACCCTCAAGATGCTGGCTCAGTTCACAGTGCTTTCGCGCCTCAAGGAGCCTGAAAACTCCAATATCTATTCGAAGATGCGCGTTTACGACGGGGAGAACCTCAAGGATACCGATCCAAAGGCCAAGTCGATCCAGGAATACCGCGACTCGGCCGGCGTCGACGAGGGCATGAACGGCCTGTCGACCCGCTTCGCCTTCAAGATCCTGTCCAAGGTGTTCAACTTCGACCCACACGAAATTGCCGCCAACCCGGTGCACCTGCTGTATGTGCTGGAACAGCAGATTGAACAGGAACAGTTCCCTGCCGAAGTGCGCGAACGCTACCTGCGCTACCTGAAGGAATACCTGGCACCGCGCTACATCGAGTTCATCGGCAAGGAGATCCAGACCGCTTACCTGGAGTCCTACAGCGAATACGGCCAGAACATCTTCGACCGCTATGTGCTGTACGCCGACTTCTGGATCCAGGACCAGGAGTACAGGGACCCGGAAACCGGCGAAATCCTCAACCGCATCGCCCTCAACGAGGAGCTGGAAAAAATCGAGAAACCGGCCGGCATCAGCAACCCGAAAGACTTCCGCAACGAGATCGTCAACTTCGTGTTGCGCGCACGCGCCAACAACAACGGCAAGAACCCAAGCTGGCTGAGCTATGAAAAGTTGCGGGTGGTGATCGAGAAGAAAATGTTCTCCAACACAGAAGACCTGCTGCCCGTCATCAGCTTCAACGCCAAGGCCAGCAAAGAGGACCAGAAGAAACACAACGACTTCGTCACCCGGATGGTGGAACGTGGCTACACCGACAAACAGGTACGCCTGCTGTCGGAATGGTACCTGCGGGTCAGGAAATCGCAATAAAGCGACAGGCTACGCACCGCACGCCCAAGGCTTGTTGTACCCGCCTTGGGCGGCGGCAGCTGCTTTGCTGCCATTACGTGCAGCAGCTCGTAGCTTGAAGCGTGCAGCTGTTCCCAGCTACCGGAGGGACCATGAGCTACGTTATCGACCGACGCCTGAACGGCAAGAACAAGAGCACGGTCAACCGCCAGCGCTTCCTGCGGCGGTACCGCGAACACATCAAGAAGGCCGTCGAAGAGGCGGTGAGCCGCCGTTCCATCATGGACATGGAACATGGCGAGCAAATCAGCATTCCCGGTCGCGACATCGACGAACCCGTGCTGCACCATGGCCGCGGGGGCAAACAGACCATCGTGCACCCTGGCAACAAGGAATTCACTGCCGGTGAACACATTCCAAGGCCGCAAGGCGGTGGAGGGGGTGGCGGCGGTCGCGGCAAGGCAGGCAATTCTGGCGAGGGCATGGACGAATTCGTCTTCCAGATCACTCAGGAAGAGTTTCTCGAGTTCATGTTCGAAGACCTCGAGCTGCCCAACCTGGTCAAGCGTCACCTGACGGGCGCAGACACCTTCAAGACCGTGCGCGCCGGCATCGCCAACGAAGGCAACCCGTCACGCATCAACATCGTGCGTACCCTGCGCTCGGCCCATGCACGGCGTATCGCCCTGACCGGCAGCAGCCGCGCACTGTTGCGTGAGGCACAAAAGGAACTCGACCGCCTGCGGGTCGAGGAACCGGACAACTTCACTGATATCCAGGAAGTCGAACAGGAAATCGAGCGGTTGAAAGCACGCATCAATCGCCTGCCCTTCCTCGACACCTTCGACCTCAAGTACAACCTGCTGGTCAAGCAGCCCAACCCCAGCTCCAAGGCGGTGATGTTCTGCCTGATGGACGTGTCCGGCTCGATGACCCAGGCCACCAAGGACATCGCCAAACGCTTCTTCATCCTGCTGTACCTGTTCCTCAAGCGTAACTACGACCGCATCGAAGTGGTGTTCATCCGCCACCACACCAGCGCCCGCGAAGTCGACGAAGAAGAGTTCTTCTACTCGCGGGAGACCGGCGGCACCATCGTCTCCAGCGCGCTCAAGCTGATGCAGGAGATCATGGCCGAACGTTACCCGGCCAGCGACTGGAACATCTATGCCGCGCAAGCCTCTGACGGCGACAACTGGAACGACGACTCGCCGATCTGCCGCGAGATCCTCTCCAAACAGATCATGCCGCATGTGCAGTACTACACTTACGTCGAGATCACCCCCCGTGAACACCAGGCGCTGTGGTATGAATACGAACGCATCGGTGAAGCCTACCCCGACACGTTCGCCCAGCAGCAGTTGGTATCGGCCGGCGACATCTACCCGGTCTTCCGTGAACTCTTCCAGCGCAGGTTAGCCACATGACCGCCAGAGCACAGAGACGCCAACCCATTTCCACCGGGTCCGAGTGGACGTTCGAGCTGATCCAGACCTACGATCGGGAAATCAGCCGCCTGGCCGAGCGTTACGCCCTGGACACCTACCCCAACCAGATCGAGGTGATCACGGCCGAGCAAATGATGGACGCCTATGCCTCGGTCGGCATGCCACTGGGCTACCACCACTGGTCCTATGGCAAGCAGTTCCTCAGCACGGAAAAGTCGTACAGCCGCGGCCAGATGGGCCTGGCCTACGAGATCGTGATCAATTCCGACCCCTGCATCGCCTACCTGATGGAAGAAAACACCATGTGCATGCAGGCACTGGTGATTGCCCACGCCTGCTACGGGCATAACAGCTTCTTCAAAGGCAACTACCTGTTCCGCACCTGGACCGACGCCAGTTCGATCATCGATTACCTGGTGTTCGCCAAGCAGTACATCGCCCAGTGCGAAGAGCGCCATGGCATCGATGCAGTGGAAGACCTGATTGACTCTTGCCATGCCCTGATGAACTACGGTGTAGACCGCTACAAGCGGCCCTACCCCATTTCCGCCGAAGAGGAGCGGCGCCGGCAACAGGAACGCGAGGAGCACCTGCAGCGGCAGATCAACGACCTGTGGCGCACCATTCCGAAAAGCGCCGAAAAGGGTAACGAGCGTGATGATGGGCGCTTCCCCGCCGAACCGCAGGAAAACATCCTGTATTTCATCGAAAAAAATGCACCGCTACTCGAGCCCTGGCAGCGCGAGGTGGTGCGCATCGTGCGCAAGATCGCCCAGTACTTCTACCCACAGCGCCAAACCCAGGTGATGAACGAAGGCTGGGCAACCTTCTGGCACTACACGCTGATGAACGACCTGTACGACGAGGGGCTGATCACCGAGGGCTTCATGATGGAGTTCTTGCAGTCGCACACCAGCGTTGTGTTCCAGCCCGGTTTCGACAGCCCGTACTACAGCGGCATCAACCCGTACGCACTGGGCTTTGCCATGTACAGCGACATCCGCCGCATGTGCGAAAACCCGACGGAGGAAGATCGCCACTGGTTCCCCGAAATTGCCGGCAGCGACTGGCTTTCTACCATCAAGTTCGCCATGAGCAGCTTCAAGGACGAGAGCTTCATCCTGCAGTACCTGTCGCCCAAGGTGATGCGCGATCTCAAGCTGTTCAGCATCCTCGATGACGACCAGCGCGACGATCTGCTGGTGCCCGCCATTCATGACGAAGCAGGGTACCGGGTGATTCGCGAGCAGTTGGCAGCGCAGTACAACCTGGGCAACCGTGAACCCAACGTGCAGATCTGGAGCGTCGACCGCCGTGGTGACCGCTCGCTGACCCTGCGCCACCAACAGCACAACCGCAAACCGCTGGGCGAATCCACCGACGAAGTGCTCAAGCACCTGCACCGCCTGTGGGGCTTCGATATCCACCTGGAGACCGTGCAGGGCGATCAGGTGATGAAGACCCACCACATGCCACCGCGCGGCGAGCACGGCGAAAGCGCCGATTACGGTCGCATGGACCTGGCCGTCATCCACCACCTCTAGTGCAACGCAATGACTGCCGGCAGGGTATCCTGTCGGCAGTTATGGAGAGTTGCACATGCACATCTACAAAGTTGGCGGCGCCGTACGCGACCGCCTGCTAGGCCGCCCGGTCAGCGATATCGACTGGCTGGTGGTTGGCGCCACCGTGGACGAAATGCTTGCCAAGGGCTATCGGCCGGTCGGTGCCGATTTCCCGGTATTCCTGCACCCGAAAACCGGCGAGGAATACGCCCTGGCGCGCACCGAGCGCAAGAGTGGACGCGGCTACGGCGGATTCACCTTTCACGCCAGCCCCGACGTTACCCTGGAAGAAGACCTGATCCGCCGCGACCTCACCATCAATGCGATGGCCGAGGACGAAGCGGGCGCGGTATATGACCCTTACCATGGCAAGGCCGATCTTGATCAGCGCCTGTTACGCCACGTTTCCCCGGCATTCGCAGAAGATCCGTTACGCGTGCTGCGCGTTGCGCGGTTTGCTGCCCGCTATGCACCACTGGGTTTCCGGGTTGCCGACGAGACCCTGGAGCTGATGCGCCTGATCAGTGCTTCGGGCGAGTTGCAGGCACTTACTGCCGAGCGCAGCTGGAAGGAAATCGAGCGAGCGCTGATGGAGGCGCAACCGCAGGTGTTCTTCCAGGTGCTGCGTGCCTGTGGGGCCCTGCAACAGCTGCTGCCTGAGCTTGATAACGATACCCAGGCCCTGGCGGCGCTGGAGCAGGCTGCGCTGCATGAGCAGCCCTTGCACGTGCGCTGGGCCTGCCTGCTGCACGCCCTGCCCTCGGCCTCGATCAAGGCGGTCAATCAGCGCCTCAAGGCGCCACGGGAGTGCCAGGAACTGGCGTTGCTGACGGGTGAGTGCCTGGCACAGGCTGACCAGGCGCTGTCGCTACCTGCTACGGCATTGCTGGAGCTGCTGCAAAAGTTTGATGTGTACCGCCGGCCGCAGCGCTTCGAGGATTTCCTCAGCGCTTGCGAAATGACTGCGCTGGGCGTGGGCAAAGCGGGTTATCCACAGGCCGGGTATCTGCGTGGTGCAGCGGCGGCGGCGCGGGCAGTGGATGTGAAGCCGCTGGTGCAGGCCGGGCATACCGGCCAGGCTTTGGGCGAAGCGCTCAAAGGTGAGCGGCTGAAAGCGCTTGAGGCTTACCAGCCCGGTTAGAGCTACCGGCCCTTTCGCGGCTAAAGCCGCTCCCACAGGTGTTGCGTTGCCTTCAAGTTGGCGCGGTCCCTGTGGGAGCAACTGTCTTATTCAAAATCTTCAAGCTCCCACAGGGACTGCGCTGGCTTCGAGTTAACACAGTACCTGTGGGAGCGGCTTTAGCCGCGAAAGGGCCGGTACAGGCTTATGCTGGAGTCAGCTGCAACCCACGCCACTCAAAGGCGACCGGGGCCAGCACCTGATCGATCTGCGCCTCCTGCCACAACTGCGCCATGCGCTTGCCCACCCCCGGGTGCACCAGCTCAGGTGCCAGCAGCGACAGCGGCCACAGCACAAACGCGTTCTTCAGGATTTCGGCTCTGGGCAGTACCAACCCATCGAACGTGCCGTGCAAATCGTCATACATCAGCACGTCGATATCCAGCGGCAACCCTTTGCGATCCGGCGCATAGCGGCCATTGTCGGCCTCGATGAACTTCAGCCGGCGGTCCAGTTCGATCAGCGGCAGCTCGGTTTGCCCGGTCACCACGAAGTTGATGAACGGCCCACTCTTGATCCCCACCGCCTGGCTTTCGAACGCCGGCGAGCAGCGCATGTCGGTCAGGATGCCGGCCAGCGCATCAAGCCCGGCACACAAGTGCGCCTCGCGGTCGATGTTGCTGCCGAGGCCCAGGTAAACCGTGCTCAGAGACATCCGCGCTCGATCTCCACGCCAACACCACCACGGGCCGCCGGCACCGCCCCGGGCTTGGTCAGCTTCAACCGCACCCACGGGATCTGGAACTCATCCATCAAGGTGGCCACCAGGCGCTCGGCAAAGGTTTCCACCAACTCGAAACGCGCCTGCTCGGCAAACGCCTGCACACGCGCCGACACGCTGGCATAGTCCAGCGCCAGGCTCAGGTCGTCACCCGCTGCCGCCGGGCGGTTGTCCCAGGCAAAGCTCAGGTCCAGGCGCAAGCACTGGCGAATATCCCGCTCCCAGTCATAGGCACCGATCACGGTATCGACTTCCAGGCCTTCGATGAACACTCTGTCCAAGCACTTCTCTCCACAGCACGACAAGGGCGACTGGCGCCGTTAGAATCAGGGCGTCCTCGCCCGGAATAGTTAGCATGTTTTGGTTACTGGCGTTGCTCGCCTACCTGCTCGGCTCGCTGTCCTTTGCCATCGTCCTCAGCCGCCTTTCGGGCAGCCCGGACCCGCGCTCCAGCGGCTCAGGCAATGCCGGCGCCACCAACATGCTACGCCTGGCGGGCCGCAAACTGGCGATCCTGACCCTGCTTGGCGACCTGTGCAAGGGCCTTTTGCCGGTATTGCTCGCACGCTTTGCCGGGCTGGACCTGCACGCGCAGGCCTGGGTAGGCGTGTGCGCGGTGCTGGGCCACCTGTTCCCCCTGTACTTCTGCTTCCGGGGCGGCAAGGGCGTGGCCACCGCCGCCGGCATGCTCATGGGCCTGTACTTCCCGGCCGCGCTGCTGGCCATTGGCGCCTGGCTGCTGACCTTCTACCTCACCCGTACCAGCTCGCTGGCGG
Organism: Pseudomonas sp. NPDC089547; assembly: GCF_050280665.1. Lineage (NCBI taxonomy): Bacteria > Pseudomonadati > Pseudomonadota > Gammaproteobacteria > Pseudomonadales > Pseudomonadaceae > Pseudomonas > Pseudomonas sp. NPDC089547. Next base: position 48,021 of record NZ_JBNNVS010000039.1, read on the forward strand.
CACTGATCGCCACACCACTCACCTTGCCACTGCTGGCCTGGCGCGAGCCCGAAGCCCTGCTGCCGATCAGCGTGCTGACGGTGATGATCGTGTGGCGCCACCGCAACAACCTGCGCGACCTGTTTGCCGGGCGCGAACGGCACTTCTGAACCTTACAGCGCAGGCAACTGCTCCATCGGCCAGCGGGCCTGCACACTGATCGCCAGGTCCTGCTGCTGCCCGGCCAACAGGCGCTGACAACCGGCGTAGGCAATCATCGCGCCGTTGTCGGTGCAGAACTGCGGACGAGCGTAGTACACATTGCCCTTCATGCTGCCGAGCATGTCCTCGAGGGATGCGCGCAAAGCCTTGTTGGCACTCACACCACCCGCGATCACCAGGCGCTTGAGGCCGGTCTGCTTGAGGGCACGCTTGCACTTGATGGTCAACGTCTCCACCACCGCCTGCTGGAATGCCAGCGACACGTCGCAACGCGTTTGCTCGCCGTCGTCACCAGCCTGCTTGCATTGCTGCCAGGTATTCAGGGCGAAGGTCTTGAGGCCACTGAAGCTGAACTCCAGGCCCGGACGATCGGTCATCGGCCGTGGGAACACGAAGCGCCCAGGCACGCCCTGCTCGGCCAGGCGCGCGATTTCCGGGCCGCCTGGGTAATTGAGACCGATCAGCTTGGCAGTCTTGTCGAAGGCTTCGCCGGCAGCGTCATCCAGGCTCTCGCCCAACAGCTCGTACTGGCCGATGCCATCGACGCGAACCAGCTGGGTATGCCCGCCTGAAACCAACAAAGCGACGAACGGAAACTGCGGTGGATTTTCTTCCAGCATGGGTGCCAGCAAGTGGCCTTCCATGTGGTGCACGCCAATCGCCGGGATGTCCCAGGCAAAGGCCAGCGCCTGGGCGCACGAGGCGCCCACCAGCAATGCGCCGACCAGCCCGGGGCCCGCGGTATAGGCAATGGCGTCAATCTCGGTGGCGACGCAGCCAGCCTCGTCCAGCACCTGGCGAATAAGCGGCAGCATGCGCTTTACGTGGTCACGCGAGGCAAGCTCGGGCACCACACCGCCAAACACACGGTGCAGGTCGATCTGGCTGAACAGTGCGTCGGCCAACAAGCCGCGCTCACTGTCGTATAATGCGACGCCAGTTTCGTCGCAGGATGTTTCCAATCCCAGTACTAGCATGGGTTCGTCCCTTGTGGGGGCTGAATTCGAAGCCGCGCATGATAGTCCCCGTGTCGGATGCCGACCAGCGGTTTTCGATCAGAGGCTTTGCATTCCTGCTTGCTAAGGGTTAACATCCGCAACCCTTGAAAACCGACGTTCTCCAGCACACCTTTGTTTTGCCAGGAGCACGTCTACCCCGGTAATGAATTAAGGTAGCCCTGGATGCCAGCCGTCAAAGTTAAAGAGAACGAACCCTTCGACGTAGCTCTGCGTCGTTTCAAGCGCTCCTGCGAAAAAGCCGGTGTACTGGCTGAAGTTCGTAGCCGCGAGTTTTACGAGAAGCCGACCGCAGAGCGTAAGCGCAAAGCAGCTGCTGCTGTTAAGCGTCACGCCAAGAAAGTTCAGCGCGAACAGCGCCGCGCCGTTCGTCTGTACTAATACAGGCGTTCAACGCAAAGCTTCTGCCCTGCCCGGCTAACCGCCGGGCGATGGCAGTGGTCGATTCAAGCTTGAGCAGCTAGCTCAAGGCCCTGCACACGCTTTATGCGAATTGCACATGGGCAACCTGCCTGAAACGTCAGAGCTGGTCCTTCTTGCTGTATGACCAGACGTGCACGTCCGACTGACGGGCCCCCAGGGGCTGGCGGCGAGCACACATTCCCTCGCACATCCCCAAACGACACCCGCCCCATTCGGCGCGTGAGCGATTAGACTTGCCAGTTGCCAGATGACGAGACTGCCATGGCCGGGCTGATTCCCCAGAGTTTCATTGACGACCTTATCAACCGCCTCGACATCGTCGACGTGGTAAGTTCGCGCGTCCAGCTGAAAAAAACCGGCAAGAACTACTCTGCCTGCTGCCCGTTCCACAAGGAAAAGACACCTTCCTTCACGGTCAGCCCCGACAAGCAGTTCTACTACTGCTTCGGCTGCGGTGCCGGCGGCAACGCCCTGGGCTTCGTCATGGACCACGACAACCTGGACTTCCCCCAGGCTGTCGAGGAACTGGCCCGCGCCGCTGGCATGGAAGTACCCCGCGAGCAAGGCCGCCGTGACAACAAGCCGCGCCAGCCTACAGACTCGCCGCTGTACCCGCTGCTGGATGCCGCCTCGGAATTCTATCGCCAGGCCCTGCGCAACCACCCGACCCGCAAGGCGGCGGTGGACTACCTAAAGGGCCGCGGCCTGTCCGGGGAAATTGCCCGCGACTTCGGCCTGGGCTTTGCCCCGCCGGGCTGGGACAACCTGCTCAAGCACCTGGGTGCAGACACCTTGCAGCAGAAAGTGATGATCGATGCCGGCCTGCTGATCGAGAATGCCGAAAGCGGCAAGCGTTACGACCGCTTCCGCGACCGGGTGATGTTCCCGATCCGGGACAGCCGCGGGCGCATCATTGCCTTCGGCGGCCGGGTGCTCGGCGACGACAAGCCCAAGTACCTGAACTCGCCGGAAACCCCGGTGTTCCACAAGGGCCAGGAACTGTACGGCCTGTACGAGGCGCGCAAGCACAACCGCAACCTCGACGAGATCATCGTCGTCGAGGGCTACATGGACGTCATCGCCCTGGCCCAGCAAGGCTTGCGCAATGCCGTGGCCACCCTGGGCACCGCCACCAGCGAAGAGCACCTCAAACGGCTGTTCCGCGTGGTACCCAGCGTGCTGTTCTGCTTCGACGGCGACCAAGCCGGGCGCAAGGCCGCCTGGCGCGCCCTGGAGTCGACCCTGTCGAATCTGCAGGACGGCCGCCGCGCGCGGTTCCTGTTCCTGCCCGAAGGCGAAGACCCGGATAGCCTGGTGCGCGCCGAAGGTACCGATGCCTTCATGGCCCGTATCAACCAGCACGCCCAGCCGCTGGCCGACTACTTCTTCGAGCAACTGGGTGTCGAAGCCGACCCACGCTCGCTTGAAGGCAAAGCGCACATGGCGACCCTGGCAGCACCGCTGATCGAAAAGATCCCCGGCGCCAACCTGCGCCAATTGATGCGCAACCGCCTTAAAGAAATCACCGGCCTCGACCCGCAGCAGGTGGAGCAACTGGCGCAACAAGCCCCAGCACCCAGCAGCGTGCCGGACTACGACCCTGGCTACGACTACGACGCCATGGCCAGCTATACCCCCGACTACGGCGACATGCCGCAGCACGACTACGCGCCCGCTCACCAGGAGCAGGCATGGCAGCCGAACAAGGGCGGCGGCAAAAAGCAGTGGAGCGACAAGCCCTGGGACAAGAACCGCAAGGGCGGCAAGCCCTGGCAGCAACGCGACGAAGCACCACCACGCGTGCCTGCCCCGGTCGAGCCGCCCACCCTCGCCGCCCTGCGCACCCTGCTGCACCACCCGCTGCTGGCCGGCAAGGTAGAAGATGCCAGCCACTTTGCCGATGAAGAACACCTGTATAGCCAGCTGCTGGTGGCACTGATCGAAGCCGCGCAGAAAAATCCTGGGCTAAGCTCAATGCAGTTGATCGCACGTTGGCACGGCACCGAACAGGGCCGCCTGCTGCGGGCCCTGGCAGAAAAGGAATGGCTGATCGTGGCCGACAACCTTGAACAACAGTTTTTCGACACTATAACTAGCTTGTCCGCCCGCCAACGCGAGCGCAGCCTGGAACAACTGCTCAGGAAATCACGTCAAAGCGAATTGACCGGCGAGGAAAAAATTCAGCTCCTCGCCTTGCTGAGCCGGAATGTTCCCGCACAAACGCCGACCTCATCTGGCGCGTGAGGCCCATGCTCGGGTATAATCCTCGGCTTGTTTTTTGCCCGCCAAGACCTTCAGTGGATAGGGTGTTATGTCCGGAAAAGCGCAACAGCAGTCTCGTATCAAAGAGTTGATCACCCGCGGTCGTGAGCAGGGCTACCTGACTTACGCGGAGGTCAACGACCACCTGCCTGAGGATATTTCAGATCCGGAACAGGTGGAAGACATCATCCGCATGATCAACGACATGGGGATCAACGTATTCGAGAGTGCTCCGGATGCGGATGCCCTTCTGTTGGCGGAAGCCGACACCGACGAAGCCGCGGCCGAAGAAGCCGCTGCTGCGTTGGCGGCAGTTGAAACCGATATCGGCCGCACGACCGACCCGGTGCGCATGTACATGCGCGAAATGGGTACCGTCGAGCTGCTGACCCGCGAAGGCGAGATCGAAATCGCCAAGCGTATCGAGGAAGGCATCCGTGAAGTGATGGGCGCCATCGCCCACTTCCCGGGCACCGTCGATTACATTCTCGGCGAATATGACCGCGTCACCACCGAAGGTGGCCGCCTGTCCGACGTGCTCAGCGGCTACATCGACCCTGACGACAACATCGCCGCACCGACCGAAGAAGTGCCGATCCCTGGCACCAAGGCCGCTGCAGCGAAGGAAGAGTCCGACGACGAAGATGAAGAGTCCGAAGGCAGTGACGACGAGGAAGAGGCCGAGAGCGGCCCGGATCCGGTAGTCGCAGCCCAGCGCTTCGGTGCGGTATCCGACCAGCTTCAGGCAACCTCCAAGGTGCTGAAGAAAAACGGTCGTGCCCACAAGGAAAGCATCGAGGCCCTGCAGGCCCTGGCCGACCTGTTCATGCCGATCAAGCTGGTACCCAAGCAGTTCGAGGTACTGGTCGAGCGTGTACGTGACGCCCTGAACCGTCTGCGTCAGCAGGAACGCGCCATCATGCAGCTGTGCGTGCGTGATGCCCGCATGCCGCGTGCCGACTTCCTGCGCATGTTCCCAAGCAACGAAACCGACCAGACCTGGAGCGGTGACCTGGCCAAGCGCAACACCAAATGGGCTGCTGCCCTGGGTGAAAAGGACGCTGCCATCGTTGCTTGCCAGCAGAAGCTGATCGACCTTGAGACCGAAACCGGCCTGACCGTTGCCGAGATCAAGGACATCAACCGTCGCATGTCGATCGGTGAAGCCAAGGCCCGCCGCGCCAAGAAAGAAATGGTCGAGGCGAACCTGCGTCTGGTGATCTCCATCGCCAAGAAGTACACCAACCGTGGCCTGCAGTTCCTCGACCTGATCCAGGAAGGCAACATCGGCTTGATGAAAGTCATCTTACAAGCTGAAGCGATGTTTCTCACACAGTCAGCTGGCGCCGGACTGCTGCGCATGGAGTGCCGCATGGCTTTGAATGCGCGTTCACG
>NZ_JBNNVS010000040.1:0-52041 GCF_050280665.1 Pseudomonas sp. NPDC089547
GGCTGCGCAGCAGCCCCGGCAATTCATGCGGCGAAGCTGAAATCCTGGGGCTGCTGCGCAGCCCTTTCGCGACACAAGGCCGCTCCTACAGGGGCTGGATCAGCCTGCCGGGTCAGATACAAAATCTGCCTATACCACTATCACCGGCTTTTGCCCAAACGCCACAGAACCTTCGCACAGTCTTCCTAGCATGGCCCCATCTCTTCGATGAGGCCCTGCCATGATCCACACCACCCCCGGCGCACAGATGAAAGTGCGCAACATCCACAAGCGCTTCGGTGCCTTCACGGCGCTCAACGATGTCTCGCTGGACATCGCTGCCGGCGAGCTGGTGTGCCTGCTCGGCCCGTCCGGCTGTGGCAAGACCACGCTGCTGCGCTGCATCGCCGGGCTGGAACGGCAGGACCGCGGCACGCTGTACATCGGCGAGCGCGATATCTCCGAACTGCCACCCCAGGCCCGTGACTACGGCATCCTGTTCCAGTCCTACGCGCTGTTCCCCAACCTCACCGTCGAGGCCAACATTGCCTACGGCCTGACTGGCAGCGGCCGCGAGCAGGCCCGCCAACGGGTCGCCGAAATGCTCGCACTGGTAGGCCTGGCCGGCAGCGAGAAGAAGTACCCGGGCCAGCTCTCCGGTGGCCAGCAGCAGCGCGTGGCCCTGGCCCGTGCGCTGGCACCGGCGCCGTCCCTGCTGCTGCTCGACGAGCCCATGTCGGCGCTGGACGCCCGGGTGCGCGAGCACCTGTGCACCGAACTGCGTCAACTGCAACGCCAGCTGGGCATTACCACCTTGATGGTCACCCACAACCAGGACGAGGCCATGCTGATGGCCGACCGCATTGCCGTGATGAACAACGGCCAGGTCGAGCAGTACGCCACCCCGCAGGAAATCTACGACCAGCCAGCCACGCCGTTCGTCGCCGAGTTTGTCGGCCAGGGTAACTGGCTGCCATTCCAGCGCAGCGGTGACAGCCATGCCCAGGTCGGTGGCATGAACATGCGCCTGTCGCCAGGCTCGGCCCAGGCCAGCAGCGGCCGGCTGTTCTGCCGCCCGGAGGCGATTACGGTCAACCCGGTGGTGCACGAAGAAAACCTGTTTCCGGCCAAGGTCCGCGAGATCACCTTCCTGGGTAACCGCTGCCGCATGAGCTTCGAGCTCAAGGCCCTGCCTGGCCATGCCCTGCTCGCCGAACTGGCCCCCGAGGCCATGCCGCGCCTGGGCTCGCAGGACATCTGGGTGGCGCTGCCACCGCAGAGCCTGCAGGTGTTTGCCTGAGATGGCCGCGCCAATGTCCCTGCCGCTGAGCCAGGCCAAGACCGCGCCGCGTGTGGGTGTCGCCCTGGGTGACCGGTTGTTTGTCGTCGGTGGCAAGAGCCTGCTGCTGATCCTTCTGGTGCTGGCCGTGCTGATGCCGCTGCTGGCGATCTTCTGGCGTGGTTTCAGTGGTGAGGCGGGCCAGGGCGGCGGCCTGCTGGCTGCCCGCGAACTGTTTGCCAGCGACAACTTCCACTGGTTGCTGGGCAACAGCCTGTCGGTGGCCTTCACCGTAGCGGCCATCGTGGTGCCGCTGGCGTATCTGTTCGCTTATGCCCTGCAACGTACGCTGATCCCGGCCAAGGGCCTGTGGCGGGGGATTTCGCTGCTGCCGCTGCTGGCGCCGTCGATGCTGCCGGCCATTGCGCTGGTCTATCTGTTCGGTAACCAGGGGCTGCTGCGCGGGTTGCTCAGCGACAACATCTACGGCTTCTGGGGTATCGTGCTGGGCGAGGCCATCTACACCTTCCCGCATGCGCTGATGATCCTGCTGTCGGCGCTGTCGCTGGCCGATGCGGGCCTGTTCGACGCGGCCTCCAGCATGGGCGCCGGCCCATGCCGGGCGTTCACCAGCATCACCTGGCCGGCCACCCGCCAGGCGGTGTTCGCGGCGTTTTGCCTGGTGTTCACCCTGACCATCACCGACTTCGGTGTACCGGTGGTGGTCGGCGGTGATTATCAGGTGCTGGCGCTGGAGGCGTACAAGGCTGTGGTCGGGCAGCAACAGTTCGGTCGTGGCGCGTTGATCGGCATGGTGCTGCTGCTGCCAGCCCTGTTCAGCTTCACGGTCGATGCCTGGCTGCGGCGGCGCCAGGGCGAGGCCATGAGCGGCCGTGCCCAGGTGTTCGAACCCAAGCCATCGCGGGGCCGTGATGCCTGCTACCTGGCCATTGTGCTGCTGGTGTGCGCGGCGCTGCTGCTGGTGATCGGCATGGCGGTGTACTCGTCGCTGGTCACCTTCTGGCCGTACAACCTGTCGTTGTCGCTGCGTCATTACATGTTCGAAGACACCGCCGGTGGCGGCTGGCTGGCCTATCGCAACAGCGTGACCATGGCCATCGGCACCGCGCTGATCGGCAGTATCGTGATCTTCACCGGTGCTTACCTGATGGAGAAAACCCAGGGCCAGCGCCTGCTCAACCAGATGCTGCGCCTGCTCAGTTTCATCCCCATGGCCGTGCCAGGCCTGGTGCTGGGCCTTGGCTACGTATTCTTCTTCAACCTGAACGGCAACCCGCTGCATGTGCTGTATGGCGGCATGGGGCTGTTGGTGGTGTGCACCATCGCCCACTACCTGACCACCGCGCAGATGACTGCAACCACTGCGCTGCGCCAGCTCGACGGCGAGTTCGAGGCCGCTGCGCTGTCGCTGAAGGCGCCGTTGTACATGCACTTCCTGCGGGTGACCGTACCGATCTGCCTGCCGGCGCTGCTGGACATCATCCGCTACCTGTTCGTCTCGGCCATGACCACCGTGTCGGCGGCGATCTTCCTGTACAGCCCCGACACCATCCTGGCGGCCGTTGCCGTGCTGAACATGGACGATGCCGGCAACGTTGGCGGTGCTGCTGCCATGTCCACCCTGATTCTGCTCACCAGTGCCGGCGCTTCACTGTTGCTGGCCGCAGCCTCACGCGGCCTGCTGCGCCGCTCCCAAGCCTGGCGCCAACGCGCCGCGACCGTCTGATCTGTAAGGAACCTACCCATGTACAAGCACCTTGCACTTGCCGCTGCCACTTGCGCCGTGTTCAGCCTGCAGGCCTCGGCCGCCGGCACCCAGCTGACGGTCTACACCGCCCTGGAAGCCGAACAGCTGAAGAGCTACAAGCAGGCCTTCGAAAAGGCCAACCCGGATATCGAGATCAAATGGGTGCGCGATTCCACCGGCATCATCACCGCCAAGCTGCTGGCCGAAAAAGACCGCCCGCAAGCCGACGCCGTGTGGGGCCTGGCGGCGTCCAGCCTGGCCGTTCTCGACCAGAACGGCATGTTGGAAGCGTACGCGCCAAAGGACCTGGGCAAGATCTCCAGCAACTACCGTGATGCCGCCAACCCCCCGGCCTGGGTGGGCATGGACGTGTGGGCCGCGACCATCTGCTTCAATACCGTCGAGGCCGAGAAGCAGGGCCTGAGCAAACCGGTGAGCTGGCAGGACCTGACCAAGCCGGAGTACAAGGGCAAGATCGTCATGCCCAACCCGGCCTCTTCGGGCACTGGCTTCCTTGACGTGAGTGCCTGGTTGCAGACCTTTGGCGAGCCGCAGGGCTGGGCTTACATGGATGCATTGCACCAGAACATCGGCCAGTACGTTCACTCCGGCTCCAAGCCGTGCAAGCTGGCGGCGGCGGGTGAGTTCCCGATCGGGATCTCGTTCGAGTACCCGGCCGTGCAGCTCAAGCGCCAGGGCGCGCCGCTGGATATCGTGCTGCCGAAGGAAGGCTTGGGCTGGGAGATCGAGGCGACAGCGGTGATCAAGGGCTCGCCCAAGGCGGATGCGGCCAGGCGGCTGGCTGATTTCTCGGCAAGCCCGGCGGCCATGGAACTGTACAAGGAGAACTTCGCCGTGCTGGCTGCGCCGGGCATTGCCAAGCCGCAGACCGAGTTGCCGGCGGACTACGAACAGCGCCTGATCAAGAACGACTTTGCCTGGGCCTCGAAGAACCGTGACGAGATTCTGGCTGAATGGCGCAAGCGCTATGACGGCAAGTCGGAGAAGGTTACCCAGCAGTAACCTGTACCGGCCTCTTCGCGGGCACGCCCGCTCCCACAGGTACTGCGCAGGCCCTGAGGGGGTGGGAGCGGGCGAGCCCGCGAAGAAGCCATCACTGAATCAAGCCAGGAGAAGACTTGAATGCCCACCCCTGCCGAGATTATCGACAGTACCTTCGCCCTGTACGACCGCCATGGCAGCGACGACTACATCGGCGAAGCCATCACCCAGATCGAACACATGTCCCAGGCCGCGCAACTGGCCATGGCCGAAGGCTTCGACGATGAAGTGGTGCTGGCGGCGTTCTTCCACGACATCGGCCACCTGTGTGGCGGTGATGCCAGCATGGGTGGGTATGGCGTGGTCAGCCACGAACGCATCGGTGCCGAGTACCTGCGCCGTTGCGGTTTTGGCGAACGCATGGCGCGGCTGGTGCAGTATCACGTGGAGGCCAAGCGCTACCTGACGTTGCGCCGGCCGGGGTATTACCAGCAGTTGAGCGAGGCGAGCCGGCGGACGTTGGAATATCAGGGGGGCGTGATGAGTGAGGCGCAGGCGGATGCGTTCGAGCGGGATCCGCTGTTCGAGGTGAGTTTGCGGATGCGGGAGTGGGATGAGTTGGCCAAGGAGGTTGGGGTGCCGGTGGTGGATCTGGATGGGTTGAGGCGGAAGGCTTTGGCTTTGCTCTGAAATTTTGGTTTGCAGTACTGGCCCTATCGCCGGCAAGCCAGCTCCCACAGGTACTGCACAGGTTTCGAAGGCAGTGGAGATCCTGTGGGAGCGGGCGTGCCCGCGAATAGGCCAGACCTGCCCGCTCAGAATTGTGAAACCAGCGCCTCCAGCTGTTCCTGCCGCTCAGCCTGATTCAGCTTCGCCCCAGGATTGAGCGTGGACCACTGCGGATGCGCCCGCGCCTTCACCAGGGCCTCTGGCAACTTGCCCTCGCGCCAGGCCTTCTCATCCAGCTCACCCAACCTGATGCGGTCCTGCGCCGCATGCCCGCGGCTATCCAGCGCCACCATCAATTGCTGCTGACGCAAAGCCAGCAACCGCAGCACCGTGTCGTCCACGGTCAGCTCGCGTTTGCCTTTGAGCTTGCCCATCAATCGCGACCCATAGTTGCGTGCCGTCTGTAGCGCGCCACCGGCAATTGCCCCGGCCAGCGCCGCCGCACCCAGGGTGAGCCCGCCAACCAGCAGGTCGACCCCGGCACCTGCCGCAGCCCCGGCCGCCACGCCGCTGCCCAGGCGTACGCCCAACAGCTTCAACGTCTCGGGGTTGAACAGGTCATCGCCCCAGCGGCCATCGAGCAGCGGCAGGTCGCTGGCATGGGCATCTTCGCGGCGGAAGGCATACAGCTTGAGCAGCGCCTCGACGCAGCGCTGTTCACGCTGGCGCACGTCCTGGCGCAAGGCCTCGATGGCCTTGGCTTCGGCAGCCGGCACAGCCTCCACGCTACGCCGGCACGCGGCGCAGTCCAGTAGCAGCTCGGCAATCAACCGCTTGCCGCTGTGTTGGCGAGCCAGACGCTGCGCCTGCTGGTCGTCGATCAGCCGTTGCAAGGCTGGGCGGGCGTCTTCCAGCAGCAGGGCCAGGCTTTCGTACAAACGGCGTTCGCCATCCTCTGGCGGGGCCACGCTGTCGAACCGCACCAACGCGTGAAGCCCAAGGCGGGCAAGGGCTTCACGCCATTGCGGCTCACGGTGCTGGTGGCTGGCGACAAAGTTGAGCACCGGTAGCAGCGGCTTGCCGCAGCTGGCCAGCACTTCCAGTTCGTCACGGTATTTGGCCAGCACCGGCTCGCGTGCGTCGATCACGTACAGGCCGGCGTCGCTGGCCAGCAACTGGCGCAGCACCTTGGCCTCCTGCTCGAACCGCTGGCGTGCCTCGCTGCCCTGCAGAAACCGCTCCAGGCGGGCCGGGCCGTCCAGGCGTTCGCCCGGGCGCTCCAGGCGTTCAAGGTAGTCGAGCAGGGCAATGGCATCTTCAAGGCCCGGCGTGTCGTACAGCTCCAGCAAGGGTTCGCCGTCTACCGACAGGCGCGCCCCCTCGACATGGCGGGTGGTGCTGGGGCGGTGGGACACTTCGCCGAACCCGACGTCACGGGTGAGGGTGCGCAGCAGCGAGGTCTTGCCGACGTTGGTGTGGCCGACCACGGCCAGTTTCAGCGGCTCAGTCATGGCCATGCTCCAGCCAGGTCAAAGGCGAGGTATCGGCGTGCGCCAGGCCAAGGCGGTCGAGGGCTTCGTGCCAGTCGCCCAGGCGTTGTGCATCGAGGGCCTGACCCGGCGCGGCCTGCAATAGCCAGATTCGGGTCGCGCCAGCATTGCGCGCCAGTTCGGCCAGCAGTGCCAGGCTGCCGCGGTCTGGCGAGCGCCGTGGGTCGCAGGCGACGGCCAGGCGTGCCGGCGGAAAGCGGCTGAGTTGTTCGAGCAGGCGGTTGCGCGACTCGCGGCTGTCGAGCACGCCGGCATCGATCACGCTTTTCGGCAGGGTGGGCGGCCAGGGGCGCTGGTCGTCCAGTTCCAGGCCGACCAGCAAGGCACCGCTGCTGCCGCTTTCCAGCTGCCCGGCGGCAAACTGCGGCAAGGCTTCGGGGGCGGCGTCCTGCACGCCGATGCGTTCGCTGCGAGGCATCAGCGCATCACGCAGGTGCGCGTAGCCGGGCAGGCTCAGGTCCAGCGACAGGCGCTCGCGGCCCTGGCGCCAGCGCCACAGGCATAACCCGGCCAGCAGCAGGCGCGGCAGCAGGCCGTACACCAGCACCACGCCGAGCAGCCAGCTGGCCCAGGCCTGGCGGGCCAGTTCCAGGGCCGGCAAGGTGTCGCCGCTGGCGCGGATCATGGCCTCGTCGGGTACGGCAAAGCCCAGCAGCGAGGGCAGGGCGCCCAGTGCCTGGGTCAGGTGGATGAACGGGTCGGCGGCAAGCAGGGTGGTTTCCCAGACAAAGCCGTAGCGGCGAGTGGCCAACAAGGCCAGCAGCATGCCCAGCGCGGTGAGCATCGCCAACAGCCACAGGCCGTGCACCAGCAGGCCGAGCAGCCAGCGGTTGAGGCGCTGGCGTTGCAGCAGCACCAGCAGTGCTGGCGCCAGGTGTGCGGCCTTGGCGTCACGGGCAAAGCGTTCGCTCAGCCACAGCCACAGGCGCCCCAGCCCTGCGCCATGCTCGCCACTCAGGGTAAAACCGATGGCCCAGCCCAGCAGCATCAGCAGGTTCAGCCCGAGCAGGCTGCCCAGCGCCCAGAACACATTCACCGGGCGCTGCCCGTCGCCCAGGGCAGCCAGCGCCAGGCCGGCGCCGCTGAGTACCGCCATCAGCAGCAAGGCCAGTAGCGCCAGGCGTGCGCCCTGCTTCCAGTGGTGCAGGGCGGTGGTCATGCCGTCGCGTTCAGCCAGGCACAGCGCACGGGTTTCGATGCGGGCCGCCAGGTCGCCGCCTTGTTGGCGGGCGCGGCGGTTGGCCTCCTGGTCTTCCAATGGGCCGGCATGTTCTTCACGCAGGCGTACCGCTTCGGTGAGCCAGCGTTTGTCCAGTGGAGTCGGTTCGGTCACAAGCTCTTCCATTGCACAGGTCAGGGCAGAAGCATAACCCACACGCCCGGTGCTATCCTCGCTGGCATGAATACATCACTCCCCCTCAGCCTGATCGCGGCTCACGCCGAGAACCGCGTGATCGGCATCGACAACTCCATGCCCTGGCATCTGCCGGGGGATTTCAAGTACTTCAAGGCCACCACCCTGGGCAAGCCGATCATCATGGGGCGCAAGACCTGGGACTCGCTGGGCAGGCCGCTGCCAGGGCGGCTGAACATCGTGGTCAGCCGCCAGGCTGGGCTGCAACTGGAGGGCGCCGAGGTCTTCGGCTCGCTGGAAGAGGCGCTGGTGCGCGCCGAGCAGTGGGCGCGGGAGAAAGGCGTCGATGAGCTGATGCTGATTGGCGGGGCGCAGCTGTATGGGCAGGCGCTGGAGAAGGGACTGGTCAGCCGCATGTACCTGACGCGCGTGGAGTTGGCGCCGCAAGGGGATGCGTGGTTCCCGGCGTTTGATGCGGGGCAGTGGACGCTGGTTTCGAGTGAGGCGCAGGTTGAGGAAGGCAAGCCTGCGTATCACTTCGAGGTTTGGGACAGGGTTTGAGAATGCCGGGGCTGCTTTGCAGCCCATCGCCGGCAAGCCAGCTCCCACAGGTACTGCACAGGTATCTAGGCTTGTGGTGATCTTGTGGGAGCTGGCTTGCCGGCGATAGGGCCAGAGCAAGCAGCGCAAGGTAATTGGTCGCACATGGGCGGTGGTGCTCAGGTGAGTAGCTTGATGATCACGGCGGTGACAGTGGCCACCGTCGTGACAATCCCGGCTGCAATCGCAACCGGGTACCAAAAAATTTCGCGGGTCATTCTGATGGGCTCAGCATGCGCCTTGCGGGTATCTGCCATCAGCTTGTCCACCTCGACGTGGAGCTTGGCGACCTCAACCCGAATCTTTTCGGCTTCGGCCTGGGTAATGTCGTGCGGCTGCATGATGGTTCCTTTCTCTCGGGATATTCGCAAAGTCCGGTGAGTAGTATAGCGGAGCCCATCCAGTACCAATTGCGAATACATCTCATCTTCTGCTAGCGTGCGCACCTCTTGAGACTTGCAGCCGAGGCGTGCCGTGTCTTCATGGAACAAGCAGATCGCCCGGCTGTTCACCGAGCAGAAGAAAGCGCTGGAGGCCTTCGTCGCACGGCGTACCGGCAATGCTCAGGTAGCCGCTGACCTGACCCAGGAGTCGTTCCTGCGCCTGGCGCGGCTGCCTGCCGACAAGCAGATCGACAACCTGCCGGCCTTTCTCTTCACCATTGCCAGTAACCTGGTGCGCGATCACCAGCGGCAAATGATTCGTCGCGAGCGCCTGGATGCTGGCGAGCCGAGCGAAGAGCTGGCCAGCGACGACCCCGGCGCCGAAGAACAACTGTTCGACCAGCAGCAGCACGCCTTGATGCAGGCCGCGATCGAATCGTTGCCCGAGGCGACCCGGCATATCTTCCTGCTTTACCATGTCGACGGCTGCAGCTACCGGGAAATCGGTGAACGCATGAACGTTACCCCGCGCAGCGTCGAATACCAGCTGCGCCGGGCACTGCTGGACTGCCGCGCCTTCATCAAGCGGCAACTGGCCGGCCAGGTGAGGGTACCGCGGCCATGAACCCTGGAATTTCAGATACCCCCATGAGCGAAACGCCCGACAGCGAGCAGATGTTCGCCGAAGCCACAGCCTGGTATTACCGCTTGCAGGCCGACGATGTCACGCCTGAGGAGCAAGCGGCATTCGCTGCCTGGAAGGTGGCCGGGGCTGCGCAAATGCAGGCCTGGGATGAAGTGATCCTGTTGCTGGGCGCTTTGCAGGCACCCGCGGCTCAGCTGCGTGAACAGCAGCGCCAACAGTGGCGCAAGCCTGCCCGGCGTAGCTGGCGCAAGGTTGCGCAGGGCGTAGCTGCGGCCCTGTTGCTGGGCTCGCTGGTTGGCCAGACGCCGTATGTCGACCGCTGGCGCGCCGACTATGCAACCGCCACCGGTGAGTCGCGCAGTGTGCGCCTTGACGATGGCTCACAGGTGCAACTGAACACCGACACGGCGCTTCAGGTAACCCTGGCGCAGGGCGAGCGGCGGGTGCGGCTGTTGCGCGGCGAGGCCTGGTTCGATGTGGCGCGCGACCCCGCCCGGCCGTTCGTGGTGAATGCCGGTGAGGGTTGGGTGCGGGTGGTCGGTACCCACTTCAGCGTGGCCAGTGACGCTGGCCAGACCCGCGTCAAGGTCGGGCAGGGCAGGGTCGAAGTCAACGCTGGCAGTGGCCCGGGCGTGTTCCTTGGGCCGGGGCAGGCCGTGGAGTATGCGGCGGGCTCGCTGGCTGCCTTGCACCCGTTCGACCAGGCCAGTGCTTTTGCCTGGCGGCAGCGGCAGCTGGTGTTCAGCCAGCAACCGCTGGCCGAGGTGGTTGCCGAGTTGAACCGCTATTGGCCGGGCCAGACGGTGCTGCTGGGCGAGGGCCTGCGCCAGCGCAAGGTGTCTGGCGTGTTCGAGATCGACAAGCCCGATGCCGTGCTCAAGGCGCTGACGCATACCTTGGGGTTGCGCGCCGAGCAGTACACGCCGTGGTTGCGCATCCTGCGTGAAGGTTGAGCGAAGATTTTCAAAAATTTTTCGGGGATTCCAGCCGAGCCGACGTCCTTGATTGGGTAGGCGCAAATAATAAGCACTCTCAGACAGTGCCGCGCCGTCGATCATCAGGACGAATTCGGGGAGCCTCACCACATGAAGATCATCGCCACGCGCACTGCGCTTGGGCTGGCCGTTGCACTTGCCTGCGGCACATTGGCCGTGCCGCTGCACGCCAGTGCCGCGACCCAGGCTCAGGCCTACCGTTTCGAGATCCCGGCACAGCCGCTGGATTCGGCGCTGGCGGCCTTCAGTGCGGTGACGCGGCTTCAGGTGCTGGTGCCGGGGGAGTTCACCCAAGGGCTGCGTTCGCCGGGCGTGAGTGGCAGTTATCCACAGGCCCAGGCGCTGGTACGCCTGCTGGAGGGCACCGGCCTCAGTGCCACGTATATTGACGCCGACAGCGTAACCCTGGAACGGCGTGGCAGTGACGACGATGCCTCGCTGCAACTGGGCGCGATCAAGATCGACAGCCGCCAGTTGGGTACCACCACCGAAGGTACGCATTCCTACACCACCAGCGCGCTGACCATCGGCAAGGGCGAGCAGAAGCTCAAGGACATCCCCCAGTCGGTCTCGGTAGTTACCCGTCAGCGGCTGGACGACCAGAACATGAACAGCCTGCAGGACGCCATGCGCCAGGTAACCGGGGCGACGATCAAGTCGTATAACACCGGTTCCAACTTGAACGATGTGTACATCCGCGGCTTCCTGGTCGATCAGGTGCAGGTGGACGGCGTTTCCCAGCGCACCGGGCAGGGCGACATGGCCACCAGCTTCGACCTGGCCATGTTCGACCGGGTCGAGGTGCTGCGCGGCCCTTCCGGCTTGTACCAGGGTGCGGGTGAACCGGGCGGCACCATCAACCTTGTGCGCAAGCGGGCGCTGGGGCAGTTCGGTTTGTCTGGCGAGCTGTCGGCCGGCAGCTGGGACCGCTATCACTCCACGGTCGACATTACCGGGCCGCTGAACGACCAAGGCACCCTGCGTGGGCGTTTTGTCACGGCCTACGAGAACAACCAGTCGTTTGTCGACTACGCGCAGAACGAGCGGCCGATGGTTTACGGTCGCCTGGAATACGACATTACCCCGGCTACCACGTTGTCTTTGGGTGGCACCTACCAACGCAACAATTCCACGCCAGCCTTCGGCCTGCCAGCTTATGCCGACGGTAAGCTGCTGGACGTCAGCCGTTCGACCTTCGTTGATGCCAAATGGAACGAGTTGGACGAGCGCCTGTGGGAAAGCTTCTTCGAGGTTGACCATACACTGGACAACGGTGGCCAGTTCAAGACTTCGCTGACCTACCGCGATGCGGAAACGCCGACCCGCAACTTTACCTGGACCGACGATTCTGTTGATCCGGAAACCGGCGACAGTTGGGCGTTAGCCTATTCCTACTACACGCATATCAAATCAGTGGGCCTGGACAGCTTTGTCACCCTGCCGGTGGAGGCCTTCGGGCGTAGCCATGAGTTTACGGTGGGTGCCGAATACCAGCATCTGGACAAGGACTTTACCTACGGTGGCGGGGATTACTTCCCAATCAACGTTTTCGACCCGGGCAGTATCACTATTCCCAGGCAGGACTACGACATGCCCAATGGCAACTGGTCGAAGTCCAACCAGTACGGGGCCTATACCCGGGCCAAGATCAGTGCCACCGACTGGCTGGACGTGATCGCCGGCGGCCGCCTGACCTGGTTCGACAGCGAGGCGCGCAACGCCAACCCGTTCTTCAACCAGTTCAACAGCTCCGAGACCAACATCAACCACAAGTTCATCCCCTACGGTGCGCTGGTGGCCAAGCTGACGCCGGAACTGTCGGCCTACGCCAGCTACACCAGTATCTTCAAGCCGCAGACGGAGGTGGACAAGGATGGCGTGCCGATCGACCCGCGCAAGGGCAAGCAGTATGAACTGGGCCTGAAGCGTGAGTTCTTCGATGGGCGCCTGAACGGCAGCGTGGCAGTGTTCCGCATCTATGACGAAAACCGTGCGCAGCTGGTGGGCCAGACGACGTACAACGAGGCACAGGGCAAGGTGCGTAGCCAGGGCTGGGAAACCGAGCTTTCCGGCAACCTGACCGATAACTGGAGCATCAGTACCGGTTACGCCTTCACCATGCTCAAGTCGATGAGCAATGAGGACTACCAGGGCATCACCATTACGCCCAAGCACAACTTCAACCTGTGGACACGCTACGAGTTCAACGATGGGCCGTTGCAGGGCGTAAGCGTAGGGGGCGGGGTGCGGGTGGTCAGCGAGACCTACTACATGCGCAATGGCGTGGACTTTGTGCAGGGTGGCTATGGCGTGGCGACCGCGCAGGTGGGGTACCGCTTCAACAAGCACCTGACCACGACGCTGACGGCCAATAACCTGTTCGATCGCAAGTATTACGAGCGGGTGGACAGTGCGTGGGGGTCGAACTTCTATGGCGAGCCGCGGAACCTGACGTTGAGCTTGCGGGCCAGTTATTGACTTGAGAATGCCGGGGCCGCTTTGCGGCCCAATCGCGACACAAGGCCGCTCCTACAAGGGAACGCATAACCCCTGTAGGAGCGGCCTTGTGTCGCGATAGGGGCGCGAAGCGCCCCCGGCTATCTGTCAGGTATGGCTCAGCTCGGCATGCTCATCGCCCGCCAGCACATCCTTGTCGGTCTCTTTCAACAACTGGCTGGTCACCACACCCGCCGTCATCGAACCGTTCACGTTCAGCGCCGTACGCCCCATGTCGATCAGCGGTTCCACCGAGATCAGCAAGGCCACCAGCTCCACCGGCAAGCCCATGGCCGGCAGCACGATCAGCGCGGCGAAGGTGGCACCGCCGCCCACCCCGGCAACCCCTGCCGAACTCAGGGTGACGATGGCCACCAGGGTGGCGATCCACAGCGGGTCGAAGGTATCGATGCCCACCGCTGGCGCGACCATCACCGCCAGCATGGCAGGGTAGAGCCCGGCGCAGCCGTTCTGGCCAATGGTGGTACCGAACGAGGCGCTGAAGCTGGCAATCGACTGCGGCACGCCCAGGCGGCGGGTTTGCGCTTCGATGTTCAGCGGGATGCTGGCCGCGCTGGAGCGGCTGGTGAAGGCAAAGGTCAGCACCGGCCATACCTTGCGGAAGAAGCGCAGCGGGCTCACGCCAGTGGCGGCCAGGATGACGGCATGCACCACGAACATCAGTGCCAGGCCCAGGTACGACACCACCACGAAGCTGCCCAGCTTGAGGATGTCTTCCATGTTCGAGCTGGCGACCACCTTGGTCATCAGGGCCAGCACGCCATATGGGGTCAGCTTCATCACCACCCGCACCAGGCGCATCACCCAGGCTTGCAGGGTGTCGATTGCCGACAGCGCGCGCTCGCCTTTCTCGGCATCGTCCTTGATCAGCTGCAACGCGGCCAGGCCGAGGAACACGGCGAAGATCACCACGCTGATGATCGAGGTCGGCTTGGCCCGTGCCAGGTCGCCTACCGGGTTGCTGGGGATAAACGACAGCAGCAGCTGCGGGATGTTGAGGTCGGCGACCTTGCCCGCGTAGTCGCTGTGAATAACCTGCATGCGCGCGCTTTCCTGGGCGCCGGCCACCAGGCCTTCGGCGCTGAGGCCGAACAGGTTGGTCAGCACGATGCCGATCAGCGCGGCAATGGCCGTGGTCAGCAGCAGGGTGCCGATGCTCAGCACGCTGATGCGGCCCAGTGACGAGGCATTGTGCAGGCGCGCCACGGCACTGAGGATCGAGGCGAAGATCAGTGGCATGACGATCATTTGCAACAGGCCGACGTAGCCGTTGCCGACCAGGTCGAGCCAGCTGATGGTGGCCTTGAGCACCGGGTGGCCAGCGCCATAGGCGGTGTGCAGGACCAGGCCGAAGACCACGCCCAGCACCAGGCCCAGCAGTACCTTCTTGGCCAGGCTCCAGTCGGTGCGGCGGGTTTGTGCCAGGCCCAGCAACAGGGCCAGGAACGCCAGCAGGTTAAGTGACAGCGGCAGGTTCATTGAAGCTCCAGCAGAAAAAAGCAGAAGTGGCATCGCCTCTGTGAGCGATTGCGAACGGAAATGCTAACAGGCTGAAAACAAACGAATTTATACCCAAATGGAATTTGCATAGTCGTTTATGGAATAACGACTTGTCGCAGATTGCAATGAACACGGCGTTTACTGCTGCATGGAGGTCGCTATCGACGGCCGCCGGCAGGGATTGTTGCACTAGCGTTTCCGGGTCATTTCAGGAGATTCGTACATGAGAGTCGCTGTGAAAGCCGCCGCCATCGGCCTGTCCCTGCTGTTCAGTATCGAAACCTTCGCCACCGAGCTCAAGCACTGGCCTGCCGAAGCGGCCAAACAGCTCGACAGCATGATCGCTGCCAATGCCAACAAGGGTAACTACGCGGTGTTCGACATGGACAACACCAGTTACCGCTACGACCTTGAAGAGGCCTTGCTGCCGTTCATGGAAAACAAAGGGCTGCTGAGCCGGGAAAAGCTCGACCCGTCGTTGAAGCTGATGCCGTTCAAGGACACCGCCGAGCACAAGGAAAGCCTGTTCAGCTACTACTACCGGTTGTGTGAAGTCGACGACATGGTCTGCTACCCGTGGGTAGCCCAGGTGTTCTCGGGCTTTACCCTGAAGGTGCAGGTGGATGAGCTGATGGCTTCCACCAAGCCGATCCCCAGCACGTATTATGAAGGGGATCAGGTAAAGGCCATCGAGGTGCAGCCGCCCAAGGTCTTCAAGGGCCAGGCCGAGCTGTACAACAAGCTGATGGAGAACGGCATCGAGGTGTACGTGATATCCGCCGCCTCCGAAGAGTTGGTGCGCATGGTCGCTTCGGACCCCAAGTACGGCTACAACGTGAAGCCGCAGAATGTGATTGGCGTGAGCCTGCTGCTCAAGGATCGCGCCAATGGCCAGTTGACCACCGCGCGCAAGCAGATCAGTGCCGGGCACTATGACGCCAAGGCCAACGAAGGGCTGGAGCTGACGCCGTACCTGTGGACCCCGGCCACCTGGATGGCGGGTAAGCAAGCGGCGATCCTGACCTATATCGATGAGTGGAAGAAGCCGGTGCTGGTGGGTGGCGACACGCCGACCAGTGATGGCTACATGCAGTTTCATGGGGTGGATGTAGGTAAAGGTGGTATCCACCTGTGGATAAACCGCAAGGCCAAGTACATGGACCAGCTGAACGGGATGATTGCCAGAAATGCGGCGGCGCAGGCCAGGGAAGGGTTGCCGGTGACGGCGGACAAGAACTGGGTGATCGTGACGCCGGAGCAGATTCAGTAAGCCTTGTGTTGCCTTTGCTGGCCTCTCCGCGGGCTCGCCCGCTCCCACAGGAATTGTACAAGTTTCAGATGCTATGCAGTCCCTGTGGGAGCGGGCGAGCCCGCGAATAGGCCGGTACAGGCATAAAAAAACCGGCGCTCAGAGCGCCGGTTCTTCATTCACGCTTTCAGAGCCTCACAGCCCTTCCAGCATTGCCTTGTTACGCACAGCACCCTTATCGGCACTGGTCGCCAGCAGGGCATAGGCCTTCAGCGCGGTGGTCACCTTGCGTGGGCGTACTTCAGCTGGTTTCCAGCCCTTCTTGTCCTGCTCGATGCGGCGCTCAGCCAGCTCTTCATCGCTGACCAGCAGGTTGATCGAACGGTTAGGGATGTCGATCAGTACCTTGTCGCCGTCACGCACCAGGCCGATAGCGCCGCCAGCAGCAGCCTCCGGCGAGGCGTGGCCGATCGACAGGCCCGAAGTACCGCCCGAGAAGCGGCCGTCGGTGAGCAGGGCGCACGCCTTGCCCAGGCCTTTGGACTTCAGGTACGAGGTCGGGTACAGCATCTCCTGCATACCCGGGCCACCTTTAGGGCCTTCGTAGCGGATGATCACGATGTCGCCGGCTTTCACTTCGTCGGCGAGGATGCCGCGCACGGCGCTGTCCTGGCTTTCGAAGATTTTTGCGGTGCCTTCGAACACGTGGATCGACTCGTCGACACCGGCGGTTTTCACCACGCAGCCGTCAAGGGCGATGTTGCCGTACAGCACGGCCAGGCCGCCTTCTTGCGAATAGGCGTGCTCGAAGCTGCGGATGCAGCCGTTCTCGCGGTCGTCATCCAGGGTTTCCCAACGGGTCGACTGGCTGAACGCGGTCTGGGTCGGGATGCCGGCAGGGCCTGCCTTGAAGAAGGTGTGTACGGCCTCGTCATCGGTCTGGGTGATGTCCCACTTGGCGATGGCTTCTTCCATGCTGCGGCTGTGCACGGTCGGCAGGTCCGTGTGCAGCAGGCCGCCACGGGCCAGCGAGCCGAGGATGCTGAAGATGCCACCGGCGCGGTGCACGTCCTCCATGTGGTACTTCTGGATGTTCGGCGCCACCTTGCACAGCTGCGGCACTTTGCGCGACAGGCGGTCGATGTCACGCAGGTCGAACGCCACTTCGCCTTCCTGGGCTGCGGCCAGCAGGTGCAGGATGGTGTTGGTCGAGCCGCCCATGGCGATGTCGAGCATCATGGCGTTTTCGAACGCCTTGAAGTTGGCGATGCTGCGCGGCAGCACCGACTCGTCGTTCTCGCCGTAGTAGCGCTTGCACAGTTCGACGATGGTGCGGCCGGCGGTGAGGAACAGCTGCTCGCGGTCGGCGTGGGTGGCCAGGGTCGAACCGTTGCCCGGCAGGGCCAGGCCCAGGGCCTCGG
Source organism: Pseudomonas sp. NPDC089547 (assembly GCF_050280665.1). Classification (NCBI taxonomy): domain Bacteria; kingdom Pseudomonadati; phylum Pseudomonadota; class Gammaproteobacteria; order Pseudomonadales; family Pseudomonadaceae; genus Pseudomonas; species Pseudomonas sp. NPDC089547. The sequence continues at coordinate 16,913 of NZ_JBNNVS010000040.1, forward strand.
TCAGGCAGTTCATCGAGTTGGCGGTGAACATGCCGGAGCACGAACCGCAAGTCGGGCAGGCGCTGCGCTCGTATTCGGCGACTTTCTCGTCGCTGGCGGTGGAGTCGGCGGCGATGACCATGGCGTCGACCAGGTCCAGGCCGTGGCTGGCCAGCTTGGTCTTGCCGGCTTCCATCGGGCCGCCGGAAACGAAGATCACCGGGATGTTCAGGCGCAGGGCGGCCATCAGCATGCCGGGGGTGATCTTGTCGCAGTTGGAGATACACACGATGGCGTCGGCGCAGTGGGCGTTGACCATGTACTCCACGGCGTCGGCAATGATTTCGCGGCTTGGCAGCGAGTACAGCATGCCGTCGTGGCCCATGGCGATGCCGTCATCGACCGCGATGGTGTTGAATTCCTTGGCCACGCCACCGGCGCGCTCGATTTCGCGGGCAACCAGCTGGCCCAGGTCCTTCAGGTGCACGTGGCCCGGGACGAACTGGGTGAACGAGTTGGCAATGGCGATGATCGGTTTCTTGAAGTCTTCGTCCTTCATGCCGGTGGCGCGCCACAGGGCACGGGCGCCGGCCATGTTGCGGCCTTGGGTGGAAGTCTTGGAACGATAATCAGGCATGAAACACTCCTGGCGGCTTAATCAGGTCACATAAAGGGGAGTGAGCTTCTCTTGTCCTTTGCGCCGCAGGCCGGTTGCCACTGGCACGGATGAGGCCGAAGACCGCGCGGGATCGCCGCGTGCTTGGCCAGAGCTCATAAACCCGCCGGGGATGACTGGCGATGAATAGGCCGATTCTACACCGCTGGCGCGGCGAAGGAATGCAGATGTGGATGGTTGGCGGGGGGATTGCGGCAGGAAAGGGCCGCTTGGCGGCCCTTTTTAGCAGAGATCAGCTGTTGGGCAGCAACCGGCAGGTGATGCTCTTGATGTAGCGGGTCTCGGCAATGGCCGGGTGTACCGGGTGGTCCGGCCCCTGGCCGCCGCGCTCAAGCAGCTGCATGTTGCGGTCCAGGTGGCGGGCGCTGGTCAGCAGGATGTTGTGCAGGTCGTCCTCGGGCAGGTGCATCGAGCACGAGGCGCTGACCAGGATGCCGTCCTTGCTCAGCATGCGCATGGCCTGTTCGTTGAGGCGGCGGTAGGCCGCTTCGCCGTTTTTCAGGTCTTTCTTGCGCTTGATGAAGGCGGGTGGGTCGGCAATGATCACGTCGAAGCGTTCTTCAGCAGCCTTCAGTTCCCGCAGGGCTTCGAATACATCGCCCTCGATGCAGGTCAGCTTCTCGCTGATGCCGTTCAATGCAGCGTTACGCTCCACGCCATCCAGGGCAAAGCCCGAGGCGTCGACGCAGAACACTTCGCTGGCGCCGAACGCGCCGGCCTGCACGCCCCAGCCACCGATGTAGCTGAACAGGTCGAGCACACGCTTGCCTTTAACGTACGGCGCCAGGCGCGCGCGGTTCATGCGGTGGTCGTAGAACCAGCCGGTCTTCTGGCCTTCACGCACCGGGGCTTCGAACTTGACGCCGTTCTCTTCCAGCGGCACCCAGTCCGGCACCTCACCGTAGACGGTCTCGACATAGCGCTGCAGGCCTTCGGCGTCACGCGCGGCGGAATCGTTCTTGAACAGGATGCCGCTTGGTTTGAGCACTTGCACCAGGGCAGCGATCACGTCGTCCTTGTGCGCTTCCATGGTGGCCGAGGCCAGCTGAACCACGAGGATGTCGAAGAAGCGGTCGACCACCAGGCCCGGCAGCAGGTCGGAATCGCCATAGACCAGGCGGTAGCATGGCTGGTCGAACAGGCGCTCGCGCAGCGACAGAGCGACGTTCAGGCGGTGTACCAGCAGCGACTTGTCCAGCGGCAACTTGATGTCGCGCGACAGCAGGCGGGCGCAGATCAGGTTGTTGGGGCTGAGTGCGACGATGCCCAGCGGCTTGCCGTTGGCTGCCTCCAGAACGGCCTGCTGGCCGGCCTGGAAGCCTTGCAGCGGGGTCGCAGTAACGTCGACTTCGTTGCTGTAGACCCACAGGTGGCCGGCGCGCAGGCGGCGGTCGGCATTGGCTTTGAGGCGAAGGCTGGGCAGGGACATGACGTCGCTCCGGGAAAAAAGAGCGGGAGTATACCCTGTTGGCCTGCACTTCGGTTCGGGGTACGACAAAGCGCTGGCACAGCCAACTGGGTTAGAATCCCCCGTCCTAAACGAGTGTGCACGTATGTCCCAAGAACTCAGCGCCGAACAGATCCAGCAAGCCTTGCAAGGCATCACCATCCCGCCGCAACCGCAGATCATGGTCGACCTGCAGTTCGAGCAGTACATGCCTGACCCGGACCTGGAAACCATCGCCAAGCTGATTTCCCAAGACCCGGGCCTCTCGGGGGCCTTGCTCAAGCTGGTCAACTCGCCGCACTTTGGCCTGGCCAACAAGATTGGCTCGATCCAGCGTGCGGTGAACCTGCTGGGCAGCCGTTCGATCATCAACCTGATCAACGCCCAGTCGATCAAAGGCGAGATGAGCGACGAGACCATCGTCACCCTCAACCGCTTCTGGGATACCGCTCAGGACGTGGCGAACACCTGCCTGACCCTGGCCAAGCGCACCGGCATCCAGGCCGCGGACGAGGCCTACACCCTGGGCCTGTTCCATGACTGCGGCGTGCCACTGATGCTCAAGCGCTTCCCCAACTACATGGATGTGCTGGAAGAGGCCTATGCCAAGGCCGGCGAAGAAACCCGCGTGGTCGATACCGAAAACCATACGTTCAACACCAACCATTCGGTGGTCGGCTACTTCACCGCCAAATCCTGGCGCTTGCCTGAGCACCTTACGGCTGCCATCGCCAACCACCACAACGCCTTGGCGGTGTTCCGCGACGAGAGCTCGCGCAACACACAGAGCCAGCTGAAGAACCTGCTGGCAGTCCTGAAGATGGCCGAGCACATCTGCGCGTCCTACCGGGTGCTTGGCAACCAGGCGGTTGACCACGAATGGAACGTGGTCGGCCCGCTGGTGCTCGATTACATTGGCTTGTCGGAATACGATTTCGAAAACCTCAAGCAGAACATTCGCGAGCTGGGCGGGCACTGACACATGCCGGAATTACCCGAAGTTGAAACAACCCGGCGCGGTATAGCGCCCCACCTGGAAGGCCAGCGCGTCAGTCGAGTGGTGGTGCGTGACCGGCGCTTGCGCTGGCCGATCCCCGAGGACCTGGATGTGCGCCTGTCGGGGCAGCGCATTGTCAGTGTCGAGCGGCGCGCCAAGTACCTGTTGATCAATGCCGAGGTCGGTACGCTGATCAGTCACCTGGGCATGTCGGGCAACCTGCGGCTGGTCGAGCTGGGCTTGCCGGCGGCCAAGCATGAGCACGTGGACATCGAGTTGGAGTCGGGGCTGATGCTGCGCTACACCGACCCGCGCCGCTTTGGTGCCATGCTGTGGAGCCTGGACCCGCTGAACCACGAACTGCTGCTGCGCCTGGGGCCGGAACCGCTGACCGACCTGTTCGACGGTGAGCGCCTGTTCCAGTTGTCCCGCGGGCGGTCGATGGCGGTCAAGCCGTTCATCATGGACAACGCAGTGGTGGTGGGGGTGGGCAACATCTACGCCACCGAGGCGCTATTTGCCGCGGGCATCGACCCGCGCCGGGAGGCGGGCGGGATTTCCCGGGGGCGCTACCTGAAGCTGGCGATCGAGATCAAGCGGGTGTTGGCGGCGGCGATCGAGCAAGGCGGTACCACACTGCGCGACTTTATCGGGGGCGATGGGCAGCCGGGGTACTTCCAGCAGGAATTGTTCGTTTACGGGCGCGGTGGGCAGCCGTGCAAGGTGTGTGGCACGGAGCTGCGCGAGGTGAAGCTGGGGCAGCGGGCGAGCGTGTATTGCCCGCGCTGCCAGCGCTGAAGCGCACAGGTGTGCTGCTTTCCCCTGTAGGAGCGGCCTTGTGTCGCGATGGGGTGCGAAGCGCCCCCAAAATTTCAGCTTCTGCGCAGAAACCGCTGGGGGCGCTTCGCACCCCATCGCGACACAAGGCCGCTCCTACAGGGACCGCGCAGGCCTGAAGGGTCAGTCCTTGCCGGTAATGCGGCGGTACTTGGCCATCAGCTGTTCTTCGGTCTCTGGGTGCGCTTCATCCAGTGGGATGCAGTCGACCGGGCAGACTTGCTGGCACTGCGGCTCGTCGTAGTGACCTACGCACTGGGTGCACAGGTTAGGGTCGATCACGTAGATCTCTTCGCCTTGGGAGATGGCCTCGTTCGGGCACTCGGGTTCGCAGACGTCGCAGTTGATGCAATCGTCGGTGATGATCAGGGACATGGGGACTCCGGCCGGGGCTCACAGCCCGGGCATGTTCAACGCAATGGGCACAATTGTGCCGCATTCGCGCCCGCAGTGCACGCGGGCGCGACAATCAGGCGGTCAGGCTTACTTCTTGAAGCGTTCGGTCAGCGCTTCGGCCACCACCGGGTGGACGAACTTGGTGATATCTCCGCCCAGTGCGGCAATTTCCCGGACCAACGTCGAAGAAATGAACGAATAGCGCTCCGACGGCGTGAGGAACAGGCTCTCGACATCGGGGGCCAGCTGCCGGTTCATGTTCGCCAGTTGGAACTCGTACTCGAAGTCGGAAACGGCACGCAGGCCACGCAGGAAGACGTTGGCACCCTGTTCCTTGGCGAAATGCGCCAACAGGGAAGAGAAGCCGATGACTTCGACATTGGGCAGGTGCTTGGTGACCTCACGGGCGAGCTCCACCCGTTGTTCCAGCGGGAACAGGGGGTTTTTCTTCGGGCTGGCCGCCACTGCGATGATCACGTGGTCGAACAGCCGCGAGGCGCGCTCGACCAAGTCGCCATGGCCTTTGGTAATGGGGTCGAAAGTACCCGGGTACAACACTCGGTTCATCGCGTCATCCTGGCTGGAGTGCGTTGGGGAGTCGGATGGTAGCGCAGCGACGGCGCCCCGGCCAAGTCATGCGGCTGGCTGATGGCACTATAGACAGGGGCCGTATTGGTTGTCATGCGCTGTGTGCCAGGCGGGCAATCAGGGCCTCGGTAAGCCTGGCGCTGATGGCATACACCGAAAGTTGCGGGTTGGCGCCGATGCTGGTGGGGAACAGCGAGCCGTCGTGGACCGACAGGTTTTCCAGCTGGTGATGGCGGCCCAGGCTGTCGCATACCGCCTGGCGCGGGTCTTCGCCCAACGCGCAGCCACCCATCACATGGGCGCTGCCCAGGCGCGTCCTGAAGGGCTCCAGGCGCAAGGTGTCGATCATGCGCAAGGCCTGTTCCAGGCTGGAAGCGGTGCTGGCATCGCTGTGCACGGGCGTCACCTGCGTGGCCCCAGCCGCGAACTGGATCTGTGCCATGCTGCGGTAGGCGCGACGCAAGCCGTCGCGCAGGTAGCCGGTGACCGGGTAATCGAGCACCGGTGAGCCATCGCCACGCAGCTCCACGGCCCCGCCCTGGCTTTCGGGGTGAAAGCCGTCACGTAGCAACGCCAGCATTACATGGGTGTGCGGCAGCTCGGCCATGCGCCGGGCGTTCTCCTGGCCGTGTCCGCCCAGCAGGGTGCTGGCCAGGGCCGGGTGCAGCGGCGGCACTTCCAGTTTGTAGCCGACCGGGCCATCCGTGCCGCCTTGCCACTGGAAGTGGTCGCTGTAGATGGACTGCGGGGCGCCGTAGTAAGGGTCGATGCGCTCCTTGAAGCGCGCTGCGCTGAAATTTACCAGGTGCAGGAAGGTGCGCTTGCCCAGGCGGCCGTGGGGGTCTGGCGCGTCGGAACGCAGCAGCAGGGCCGGGCTGTTGATGCCGCCGCCGGCCAGCAGGTAATGACGTGCACGTACGCTGACCTGCTTGCCGGTGGGGTAGATGCCTTGGGCATCCAGGGCCTGGCATGTCAGGCCCTGGATACGTTCGCCGTTGTGTGTGAAGCGCGCGGCCCGGGCCAGGTACAGCAGTTCGCCGCCATGCTCGAGGGTGGCGGGAATACGGGTTACCAGCATCGACTGCTTGGCATTCACCGGGCAGCCCATGCCGCAGTAGCCCAGGTTCCAGCAGCCGCGCACGTTGCGCGGGATCACCGCCCACCGGTAGCCCAGTTGTTCGCAACCGCGGCGCAGCACGTCGTTGTTGGCGTTGGGCGGCATGGCCCAGGGTGTAATGCCCAGCTCTTGTTCCACCCGCTCGAACCAGGGGCGCAGGTCATCCTCACCCAGGCCGTTCACGCCGTGCGCCGAGGCCCAGTGGGCCAGCGTCTGCGGCGGGGTACGAAAGCTCGATGTCCAGTTCACCAGCGTGGTGCCGCCAACGGCGCGGCCCTGAAGAATGGTGATGGCGCCATCCTTGCTCATGCGCCCCAGGCCCTCCTGGTACAGGCTGGCGTAGGCTTCGCTCTCCAGCAGGTGGAAGTCGCTGCTGGTCCTGAGCGGGCCTTCTTCGATCAACAGCACCTTGAAACCGGCAGCGCTGAGCATCTGTGCGCTGGTGGCACCACCGGCACCGCTGCCGATAACGGCTACATCGGCCTCAAGGGCTAGGTCATGCTCCAGGCGCGAAGCGTCGTGGGTTATCCAGCCGCGTTCGAGGCCTTGGCGAAACGGATCGGCTACAGGCATTGGCGATGCTCTTGTTGTTTTCAGATGTTCGGTGGGCCGGGGTAACCACAGGCGGCCCAGGACTCGGGGCGTTCGTACCAGGCCATTTGCAGCAGTTGCAGCAACGAGGCGTGGCCCATGCGCAGCAGGTTCAATGAACTGTCCTGCCAGCGCTGCAGGAAGGCTGTGACCTGGGTAGGGCTGGCCTGTTCCCAGGCGCCCCAGATACCGGTCAACGGGCCGCGGGTGAGTGGCAGGCTCAGCACGTCGAACAGTTGCCGGGTGAGCTTGAGCATTTCCGGCGACAAGGCCGCCAGTTTGTGGTCGAGGCTCAGCAGTACTGGCTGCTCGGTGGCCAACGTACCCGCCAGCACCACCGGGATCAGCGCACGCAGCAGTGGCAGGTCGTCATCGCGCACTGCCTGGTAACCGTGTGCGCTGGTTTGCGCGGTGCAGCCGACCAGGCTGGTGGCACTCAGAAAGACGCTGGCGCCCAAGCTGAAACGCAGCAGGTCACGGCGTTGCATAGGCCGGCCCTCAGCGGATAAACAGCTTGTAGATCAGGCGCTGCAAGGCTTTGCCATAAGGCGGGTAGATCAGCCGGGCGGCGTTCAAGCGTTGCTTGGCCAGCACTGCCTTGGCCTTGCTGAAGGTAAGGAAACCGTCGTGGCCGTGGTAATGACCCATGCCCGAAGGGCCGATGCCACCGAAGGGCAGGTCGTCCTGGGCCACGTGCAGCAAGGTATCGTTCAAGCACACCCCACCCGAGTGGGTGTTGCATAGCACGCGGTCCTGGCCGGCCCGGTCATAACCGAAGTAGTACAGCGCCAGAGGCCGCGGGCGCTGGTTGATGTAAGCCAGCGCCTGGTCGAGGCTGTCATAGGGCAGCAGCGGCAGCAGCGGGCCGAAGATTTCGTCCTGCATCACCTGCATGTCGTCATTCACACCCAGCAGCAGGTGCGGTGGCAGGCGCCGGCCCTGGCGGGTTTCGCCAGGGTACAGGTCGACCACCTGCGCACCCTTTTCCCGGGCATCGTCCAGCAGGTGCTGCAAACGCTGGAGCTGGCGCGGGTTGATGATGGCGGTGTAGTCGGGGTTATCGGCAATGCGTGGGTACAGGCGGCGGACGGCGCGCTGGTAGGCGTCGCTGAAGGCCTCCAGCCTGTCACGCGGCACCAGCACGTAGTCGGGGGCGACGCAGGTCTGGCCAGCGTTCAGGGTTTTGCCAAAGGCAATGCGCTCTGCCGCGGTATCCAGGGGCACGTCGGCAGACACGACGGCTGGTGACTTGCCGCCCAGTTCCAGGGTGACCGGGGTCAGGTTCTGCGCAGCAGCCAGCATGACCTGGCGGCCCACGCTGGTGGCGCCGGTGAACAGCAGGTGGTCGAAGGGCAGGCGGGCGAAGGCTTGGCCCACCTCGACTTCACCGAGCACCACGCTGACCAGGTCGGTGGGGAAGACCCGTTCCAGCAATTGCTTCAGTACCTGGCCACTGGCAGGCGTGGCTTCGCTGAGCTTGAGCATGACCCGGTTGCCTGCGGCGAGGGCGCACGTCAGCGGGCCGATGGCGAGGAATAGCGGGTAGTTCCACGGCACGATGATGCCGACCACCCCCAGCGGTTGGTAACGCACCTGCGCGCTGGCCGGCTGGAAGGCCAGCCCAACCTGCCGCCGGCTGGCGCGCATCCAGCGTTGCAGGTGCTTTTCGGCGTGGCGCAGGCCCTGTACCGAGGGCAGCAGCTCGGCCAGCAGGGTCTCGTCGGCGCTGCGCCCGGCAAAGTCCTCGCTGATGGCTGCGATCAACCCGGCCTGGCCGGCCAGCAGGGCTTCGCGCAGGCTTTTTAGCCATTGCCGGCGTTGGGCGGCGGGTGGCAGAGGGTTGCCCGCAAAGGCCTGGCGCTGGGTGGCGAACACTGCTGCAAGGTCGAGGTCGGGTTGCACAGGGGGCAAGGCACTGGGCGAGTTCATGGCGGCGTCGAGTCCGGGCAGGGAATCCCTAGAGCCTATACTCTAATTTGTACCATGGTGCGAATTTTTCCGCGCCGTCGAACGGTGCATTCCACCTGCAATACGCCGTAAGATGGCACTTTGAAGAAGGCCCGCAGACTGGGAGCTGAGCATGGCCCCGCGCATGAAGACCCGAGAGCGCATCGTGCAGAACAGCCTGGAGCTGTTCAACCAGCAGGGCGAACGCAGCGTCAGTACCAACCACATTGCCGCGCACATGGAAATCTCGCCCGGCAACCTGTATTACCACTTCCCCAACAAGCAGGCGATCATCGCCCTGTTGTTCAGCCAGTACGAAGAGCTGGTGGACAGCTTCCTGCGCCCGCCACAAGGGCGCGCAGCGACCGTGGAGGACAAGCGCTTCTACCTCAAGGCCTTGCTGGCGGCGATGTGGAACTACCGCTTCCTGCACCGCGACCTGGAGCACCTGCTGGAAAGCGATGCGGAACTGGCCGCCCGCTACAGGCGCTTTTCCGAACGCTGCCTGCGCCAGGGCCAGGCGATTTATCGCGGCTTTGTCGAGGCCGGCATCCTGACCATGGCACCTGCGCAGATCGAATCGCTGACCATCAATGCCTGGATCGTGCTGACGTCGTGGGTGCGCTTTCTCAGCACCACCCGTGAACATTCCGCGCATCTGGGTGAAGAAGCCTTCAAGCGCGGCGTCTACCAAGTGCTGGTGCTGGAACTCGGCTATGTGACCGACAACGCCCGCAGTGCCGTGGACGCCCTGTGCCAGGAATTCCATGTACCGTTCAACCAGGCCCTGGAACAGTAACCCAGGGCCCTAGTGCCATCGATCAGGAGATTGTCATGCCCCTTGCGCAATTGATCACCCCGCAGCAGTTGGCCGAGCGTCTGGACTCGCCCAAGTTGGTGATCCTCGACTGTCGCTTTGCCCTCGAGGATGTGGACTATGGCCAACGCAGTTACGCCCAGGGGCATATTGCCGGGGCGCATTTTGCCGACCTGGACCGTGACCTTAGCGGGCCGGTGAGCAAGGGGCGCACCGGGCGCCACCCTTTGCCTGAGGCGCGGCGCCTGGTCGAACGCTTGCGCGATTGGGGCCTGGACGATGACAGCGAGGTGGTGCTGTACGACGACGGGCCGGGCGCTTTTGCCGCTCGCGCCTGGTGGTTGCTGGCCTGGCTGGGCAAGCGCAGCGGCGTGGCGATTCTCGATGGTGGGCTGAAGGCGTGGCATGCGGCGCACCTGCCGCTGAGTCTGGACTCGCCGCCAAAGCACGAAGGCACCTTCACGGGTGAGCCGGATGCCAAATTGTTGGTCGATGCCGACCACTTGGGCAAGCGCCTGGGTGCTGCGGACCTGACCTTGCTAGACGCACGCGCGTTGCCACGTTTTCGTGGCGAAGTGGAACCGATCGACCCGGTTGCCGGGCATATTCCGGGTGCGCAGTGTGCGGCCTTCACCGACAACCTCGGCGCTGACGGGCGCTTCCTGCCTGCGGACCAGCTCAAGCAGCGCTTTGCCGAAAAGCTGGGCGGGCGTGCGCCGGAGCAGTTGGTGTCCTACTGCGGGTCTGGGGTAACGGCTTGCCATAACCTGTTTGCGCTGGCGCTGGCGGGCTACCCGCTGGGCAAGCTGTATGCGGGGTCGTGGAGCGAGTGGATCAACAACCCAGCACGTGGTGTGGCCACTGGCGAATAGATACTCAGTACAGGAGATCGCGGGTTTTTGTGGGAGCGGCCTTGTGTCGCGATAGGGCCGCAAAGCGGCCCCGGCAATTCATGTGGTTTTGCCAAGGTCCTGGGGCTGCTCCGCAGCCCATCGCGACCCAAGGCCGCTCCCACACAGATCGCGTAGCTTTTGCATACTCTGACTAGCTACCGTCGACCAGCCACTGCGGAATCCGCCGCTCCAGGTAATACCCCGGGTTGCGCAGGCTGCCATCGACAAACCCCACATGCCCGCCGCGGCTGTGCAGTTCGAAGCGGGTTTGCGGTGCCAGTTCACGCGCCGTAGGCAGGCTCTGGCCGGCCACGAACGGGTCATCGCTCGAGTGGATGATCAGCGTAGGCGTGCGGTTCTGGCCAAGGAAGAAGTGGCTCGATGAGCGGCGATAGTAATCGTGCGCATCGCGAAAGCCGTTGAGCGGAGCAGTGACTTTGCCGTCGAAATCCCAGAACGTGCGCAGGTTGGTCAGGTGCCCCAAGCGCTGCAACGCCGCCAGCCGTTCATGTTGGCCCTGCTCATGGAAGTGCCGCTGCTTGAGCTGAACATACGCCAGCATCTCGCGCATGAAATGCGCCTGATACACCTTGGAGAACCCCTGGCCGATACGGTCGGCACAGTGGTCCAGGCGAAAGGGTACCGACACGGCAACTGCCGCCTCCAGTTGGCTGGCAACGCCGCTCTCGCCCAGGTATTTCAACAGCACATTGCCACCCAGCGAGTAACCCACCGCGTACAGCGGGGCCAAGGGGCGCTTTGTGCGCAGGTGGCTGACAATTTCCGCCAGGTCTTCGCTGGCGCCGGAATGGTAGCTGCGCGGCAACAGGTTGGGCTCGCCTGAGCAACCACGCCAGTTCACCGCCACGCTGGCCCAGCCGCGGCTGTGCAGCGCTTGCTGCAACCCTTTGACGTAGGGCGAGTGGGAGGAGCCGGTCAGCCCATGCAGCACGAGCACCAGTGGCGCTTGGGCCTGATGTGGGCCATGCCAGTCGAGGTCGATGAAGTCGCCGTCGGCCAGCCATAGCCGCTCGCGGTCGCGCTGCAGCGCAGGCAGCTTGCGCCACAGGGGGCCCCATAGCGTCTGCAGGTGGGGGTTGGACAGGCCGGTGGCCGGCCGGAAGGTGGCGCTTGTGCTGGGCATACTGGGCAACTCGTGATGTGCCTGCCTAGAGTGCCATGAAAAAGCGCCACCGTACCTGCGCTATTGGTCGAGGCCCGGCAGCGCTTGTTGGACGACCTGAGTGCCGACACTGACAAGTACCTTGTGGCTCAGGTCGAGCCGGCGCTGCATGACGGTGCGAATATCCTCCGGGGTCAGCCTACCGATGCGCTCGATGTAGGTGTTCAGATGATCAACGGGCTGGTTTTGATGAGCGAGCTCCGTGAGCAACGCTGCCAAGCTTTTGTTTTGCGCAACTCCTCGTAGCAAATGCCCGGCAAGTTGTTTGCGCGCCAGGTCCAGCTCGGTCTGGGTCGGCCCATGGCCTATGAAATCACGCAGCAGGGTTTCTACCAGTGCCTGTGTAGCTTGCACATACGCCGGCGCGATTTCCCAATCGATGGTGAACAGGCCACCGGCACTCATGGACGATACCCGGCTGTAGATGCCGTAAGTCAGGCCGCGACGTTGGCGCAGTTCCGTCATCAAGCGGGATTCGAGGCCTGCCCCCAAAACCTCGCTCGCTAGCACCAGAGCCGGATAATCCGGGTCATTGGCGGGCACGTTGATGGGCACTGCCAGTACCAATGCACTGCTGGCGCCGGCCTGGTCGATGTTGACTGTTGTACCGGTTGCTGCCGGTACGGCTGGCAGGTCAATAGCGGGCCAGCCCTGTGGTAGGGCCTGGCAAATTCGTTGTGCAATGCTTTGTGCTTCAGTGAGAGAGAGGTCGCCGACCAACACTATCTCCAGATTGCTGGTGCAATAAGCTCGTTGGTGGAATACCCGCAAGTCCTCAGGGGTCACGGACCTTATGCCGCCAGCAGTGCTACCCAACGGGGTGCCATAGGGATGTGCCTTGAACAAATGGCGGAAAACTTCGTTGCGAGCCCTTGCATCTGGCCGCCGGTCGCGAGCTGCGTTGTGCTGCGACAACTGACGTTTTACCTTCTCAAGGGCAGGGGCCGGGAAGGCCGGGTTTGCAGCAAGATCGATGAAAAGATCCAGGGCAGGATCCAGCAGGGCCTTGCTGCTCAGGCTGCGCAGGCTCAGCGTTGCATGTTCCAGGTGTATCTTTTGTTCCGTGAACGCGCCCAGCCGTTCCATATGCTCGGCTTGCTGGGTGGCTGTGTAACGCTGGCTGCCCTCATCAAGCATGTGCCGCGTCAAGGCGGCCAAGCCGGGTTGCGAGGTGTCCTGGGTCGTGCCGGCCTTGAATCGCAGCATCACATCGACGATAGGCAGCCCGCGGGCCTCGACGAACTTCACACCTGTGCCCGTTGCTGTTGTCCAAGCCTGCACTTGTATCTGAGGGGACTCGAGCTGATTCAAGTCCAGCCCTTGGGCCGAGACAAGGCCGCCGAAGATGCCATCGGCCATGGCCGGCTGAGGGAGTGGAATTGGGTCATTCATCAGCGCTCTCCTTGCTGTGCATGAAAGTGATGGTGGTCCGGGGTTCGGTGAGGTATTCCAAGGCTGCCAGGCCGACTTGTTCGGCTGTCACTGCGTTGATGGCTTGACGTTCATCGTCCAGGGTCACGGGATCCAGACCACACCCGGCCTGCTTGCCAATGGTTGCTGCTTGTTTGCTGATATCGTCCATTTCGAACAGCCGCTTGGCCAGCAGCCGCGTTTTGGCGCGTTGAAGGTCTTCTTTGGAGGGGGCCGACTGGCGGAATGCGTCTATCTCAAGCATCAGCCGTTCGGCTATAGCCTCCGGCTTGGACTGTGGGCTGCAGAACGCGTAGAGGGTTAACAGACTGTCGCCCCGCTGCCAGGGCTCATAAGCCGATCTCAGCCCCAGCAGTAGCGATTCTTCTTGTACCAACAGGCGGTGCAATGTGCTGGCATGGCCTTCGGCAAGAACTTCAGGCAGTAGCCGCAGTGCATAGGCTTGTGCGTCAGACTTGGCGGTACATTGGCTGGGTACGTTGAAGCTGAGAATTACACCCGTGTACAGGCCTTGCAGACGCAATGTCTGGCAGCGTCGGACCAGTCCGGGAGGCGCGAGGAATGTTTGCTGTGGTGGCAGACGATTGGCGGGGATTGTTGCAAAGTGCCGGGTAACCAGCGTTTGCAGTTGTTGCAAGTCAATGTTGCCGGCCACTGCGAGCGTGGCGTTGTTGGGGCGGTACCAGCTTTGGTACCAAGTACGTGCCGCGGCCAGCGTCATGTGGCTGAGGTCCGTTTTGTGGCCGATCACTGGTGTGCCATAGCCGCTGTCGCCATAGGCGAGTAGCAGGTGGTGCTCCAGTGCCAGTGCAAGAGGGCTGTTATCGACACTTTCACGTCGCTCGGCCATGACCACTGCCAGCTCCCGAGCAAATGGCGTGCTGCCGAGGGTGGCGCTTGCCATCACGTCGGCCATGGCCTCCAGAGCAATCTCCAAGCGATTGCTGGGCAATGTCAGCGGAAAAACGGTGGCTTCATGAGCAGTAAATGCGTTCGGATTGCCGCCAATGCGTGTCATGAGCGCGGAGTACTGACCGGCGGCCAGTTTGCTACTGCCTTCGAACAGCAGATGCTCCAGTGCATGAGAAAGGCCTGTATGGCCTGCTGGCTCGGAGCTGGAACCGACGTGATACCACACTTGCGCGCTGACCAGCGGCGCGCGTCGGTCTTCACGCAGGTAGACACGCAAGCCGTTGGCAAGTGTGAAAGCGCTTACGGCGCTTACCGGTGTGGGCGGGGAAGGGCGGTGGGGCATGATTGAAGTGCTCCTGCAAGAAACGAAGGAGCAGCTTCAGCCATGGGTCTGACAAGGTTGCGGTAACTAAGTACGACAACCCAGAGTTACGGGATCAGCCCCGCTGCCACAGCGCGTAATGCACCTGGCCGGTTTTCTTTTCGCGGTGCAGGCGCCAGTTGTCGGGCATCGGCAGTGTCGACGGCGCCGCTTCGCTTTCGGTATAGATCAGCGCCTGTTCGCCCAGCCACTGGTTCTGCTCCAGCAGGTTGCAGGTGTTGGCCAACAGGTCCTGGTGGAATGGCGGGTCGAGGAATACCACATCGAACTGCTGCTTGGCCGGGCCTTGCAGGTAGCGCAGGGCATCGGTTTGCAGGATTTGCCCGCGTGGGCAGCGCAGGATCTCGAGGTTGTTCTTCAGGTTGGCGATGGCCGCCGGGTTGTTGTCCAGCGCAACGGCGTCCTTGGCCCCGCGCGACAGGGCTTCGAGCACCAGTGCGCCGCTGCCGGTGAAGGCGTCCAGCACGCGGGCACCTTCGATGTAGGGTGCCAGCCAGTTGAAAACGGTTTCGCGCACGCGATCAGGCGTTGGCCGCAGGCCATCACCCTCCGGTACCGCCAGGCGGCGGCTGCGCCACTCGCCGGCGATGATGCGCAGGTGGCCCTGGCCCTTGCTTTGGCCCGGTTGTGGGCGGGCGGTAGGGGTGGATCTAGGCATTAGTGCTCCGGTACCCCGAGCGGCTGCTCGGAGGGCTTGTCAGTGGGGGCTGGCAGCGGTTGTTGTGGCACTTTCGGGCCAACGGTGACGATCACCAGTTTATCGGCTGACAGGTGTTTGTTCATCGCTGCCTTGACCTGCTCGACGGTGAGGGCCTGGGACTGCTGCATGAAATCCTCCAGCCAGGTCAGCGGCAGGTTGTAGAAGCCGATGGCGCCCAACTGGCCGACGATACTGGCGTTACTGGCGTTGGACAGCGGGAAGCTGCCGGCCAGTTCGCGCTTGGCATCGTCCAGCTCTTGCTGGGTAGGGCCGGCCTTGAGGTAGTCGGCGAGAATGTCCTGCACCAGCTTGAGCGTACCTTCGCTGAGTTCGGCACGGGTTTGCAGGTTGATCATGAACGGGCCGCGTACCTGCATCGGGCTGAACACCGAGTACACGCCGTACGTCAGGCCGCGCTTTTCACGCACTTCGCTCATCAGCCGGGTGCCGAACGCGCCGCCACCGAGGATCTGGTTGCCCAGCGACAAGGCTGGCCAGTCCGGGTCCTGACGGTCGATACCCAGTTCGGCCAGCATCAAGTGGGTCTGCTTGGACGGGAAGTCGATGTGGGTCAAGCCGGCCTTGGCTTCGGTTGGCTGGGCTGGGGCGGCAAGCGCCGGGCCCTTGGGCAGGCCGGCAGACACCTGGGCGGCAATGGCTTCGGCCTCGGCGCGGCTCAGGTCACCGACCAGGGCGATGACCGCGTTGCCGCCGGTATAGGCCTTGGCGTGGAAGGCGCGCAGTTGTGCCAGGGTGATGCCGTTGATGCTTTCGGCGGTACCGTCACTAGGGTGGGCGTAAGGGTGATCGCCGTAGAGCTTGCCGAACAGCGCCTTGCCCGCAATCTTGCCGGGGTTCTGCTTCTCGTATTCGAACCCGGCCAGCATCTGGTTCTTGATGCGTTTGAGCGCGTCTTCGGGGAAGGTCGGTTTGCCGGCTACTTCAGCGAAAAGCTTGAGTGCGGGTTCGCGCTTGTCCTTGGCGCTGAGGCTGCGCAACGACGCTACGGCCATGTCGCGGTAGGAACCGTTGCCAAAGTCTGCGCCCAGGCCTTCGAAGCCTTCGGCGATGGCGGTCACGTCCTTGCCGGCCACACCCTCGTTGAGCATGGCGTTGGTCAGGGCGGCCACGCCGGGTGTGCTGCCGTCCTGGCTGCTGCCCGCAGCAAACGTGACGCGCAGGTCGAACATGGGCAATTCGCGGGCTTCGACGAACAACACCCGGGCGCCTTCGGCGGTGTTCCAGTGCTGGATGTTCAGCTGACGCCGGCTGGGCGCCTTGCCATCGAGCTCGGCCAGCGATTGCAAGGTGTTGGCCGGGCGGGCGGCGCTGCTGTCGGCTTTAGCTGCATTGTCGGCCATGGCCGGGGCGGCCAGCACGGCCGCCAGCGCCAAGGCGCGGATACCCGTGGCCAGCAGGGTTGGGCGCGGTGCGCGACGATCACTCATGAGCGGACTCCTCAGGCAGTACATGGGCAACGCTCAGGCGTTCACGGGTGAAATAGGTGCGCGCGGCGTTCTGGATGTCCTGCGGGGTGACACGCTTGAGCTCGTCCAGCTCGCTGTCGATCAGTTTCCAGGACAGGCCGACGGTTTCCAGCTGGCCGATAGTGGTGGCCTGGCTGCTGATGGAGTCGCGGTCGTAGACCAGGCCGGCAATGACCTGGGCGCGCACGCGTTCGAGCTCTTCTGCCGTGGGCGGGGTGGTCTTGAGCTCGTCAAGCAACTGCCAGATGCCTTTTTCGACATCGGCGAGGGTTTTCTGCTTTTGCACGTTCGGCGTAGCCGAGATCAGGAACAGGCTGTCGCCGCGAGTAAAGGCGTTGTAGCTGGACGAAGCACCGGCTACCAGCTCCTGGCCACGCTCCAGGCGGGCCGGCATGCGGGCGCTGTAGCCGCCGTCGAGCAGGGCCGAGATCAGGCGCAGGGCGTGGACGGTACGCGGGTCTTTGGCGGTGGGCAGGCCGGGCACGTTGAACCCGTAGATCAGGCTGGGCAGCTGCGTGCGTACATGCAGGGTCAGCTGACGCTGGCCAGGCTCGGCCAGCTCAAGTGGCAGTTTGGCAGGCGGTACCGCGCGTTTGGGAATGCTGCCGAAGTACTTCTGCGCCAGGCCCTTGACCTCATCGGCTGTGACATCGCCGACCACCACCAGGGTGGCATTGTTGGGGGCGTACCAGCTTTCGTACCAGTGGCGCAGTTCCTCGACCTTCATGCGCTCGAGGTCGGCCATCCAGCCAATGGTCGGGGTGTGGTAGCCGCTGGCCGGGTAGGCCATGGCGCGGAACAGCTCGAATGCCTTGGCGTTGGGCTGATCGTCGGTGCGCAGGCGGCGCTCTTCCTTGATCACCTCGATTTCGCGGCTGAACTCGTCGGCGGGCAGGCGCAGGCTGGCCAGGCGGTCGGCCTCCAGTTCCAGGGCCACTGGCAGGCGGTCGCGGGCCAGTACCTGGTAGTAGGCGGTGTAGTCGTCGCTGGTAAAGGCGTTTTCTTCGGCGCCCAGGTCACGCAGGATGCGCGAAGCTTCACCGGGGCCGATTTTGGCGCTGCCCTTGAACATCATGTGTTCCAGCGCGTGGGACAGGCCGGTCTGGCCCGGGGTCTCGTAGCTGGAGCCGACCTTGTACCAGATCTGCGAGACCACCACCGGGGCCCGGTGGTCTTCGCGCACGACCACTTTGAGGCCGTTGTCGAGGATGAATTCGTGGGTGGGTTGCACATCGGCGGCAAAGGCCGCGAGCGGCAGGCAGAGCGTGCCGAACAACAGGCCAGCGGCGCGGCGGGCTAGAGCATTCATACGGTGTTTAACCTGTTCGGCGGCCCGCTGGGTTTAGCGTCGACGGGCCAGGAGGTGCTAGGATACTGATCCGGTTGCCTGGCGACCATGCCTGTCGCCGTTCTGGCCCACAGGACACTAAGACAAAACGTTGCGCATGAACCAGCCGGCTTCAAGATAGTCTGTTCTGCGTAGAGAGAATTCCCGATGTGCCGTTGCTGGCCCATCGCTACCCTGAGATAGCCGTCCTCCATGTTTGGTTCCAACGACGACAAAAAAGCGCCGGCCGAGGCTGGCGAAAAGAAAGGCCTGTTCAGCTGGTTTCGAAAGAAGCCGCAGCAACCCGTCGCCGAACAGCCACAAGCGCCTGAAGCCCAGGCCGCAGAACCTGTAGCGCCGCAGCCCGCCGTCGAGCACCCTGAAGCTGCTCCGGTAGAGCCGGTGGTTGCAGAAACTCCCGCACCTGCAACCGAGACCCCTCGGGCTTTCGAGCCAGCACCAGCCCCTGAACCTGCACCTGCCCCAGTGGTTGCACCGGTCCTCGAGCCTGCCCCGGCGCCTGAGCCTGCCCCAGTGGTTACCCCAGCTCCCGAGCCTGCACCGGCCCCGGTGGGAGCGGGCGTGCCCGCGAATGCGGAGCCTGCCACCCCGCAGGTCGTAACCCCTGCGCCAGCACCAGCCCCGGTCGTTCAATCCGTCGAACCCCCGGTCAGCAACCTGGTCCTGCCCGTTGCCGAGGAGCCCGTCGCCCTGGTCCCTGACCTGGAGCCCAAGGCCCCGCCAGCGATCCCCGAGCGCCCGGTGGCTGCACCTGTCGAGCCAGAGCCAGAGCCAGAGCCAGAGCCAGAGCCAGCCCCTGCCACAACCGTTACCGAGCAAGCCAAACCAGGCTTCTTCGCCCGCCTCAAACAGGGCCTGTCCAAGACCAGCGCCAGCATCGGCGAGGGCATGGCCAGCCTGTTCCTCGGCAAGAAGGTCATCGACGACGACCTGCTCGATGAAATCGAAACCCGGCTGCTGACTGCCGACGTCGGCGTGGAAGCCACCTCGGCCATCGTCCAGAACCTGACCCAGAAAGTCGCGCGCAAGCAGCTGGCCGACGCCGATGCCCTGTACAAGTCGTTGCAGGAAGAACTGGCCGCACTGCTGCGCCCGGTTGAGCAGCCGCTGAAAGTCCAGGCACAGAACAAGCCCTACGTGATCCTCGTGGTTGGCGTGAACGGTGCCGGCAAGACCACCACCATCGGCAAGCTGGCCAAGAAGCTGCAACTGGAAGGCAAGAAGGTGATGCTGGCTGCGGGCGATACCTTCCGTGCCGCGGCGGTCGAGCAACTGCAGGTGTGGGGCGAGCGCAACCAGATTCCGGTGATTGCCCAGCACACAGGCGCCGACTCTGCCTCGGTGATCTTCGATGCCGTGCAGGCCGCGAAGGCGCGTGGCGCGGACGTGCTGATCGCCGACACCGCCGGGCGCCTGCACACCAAAGACAACCTGATGGAAGAGCTGAAGAAAGTTCGCCGGGTCATCGGCAAGCTCGACGCCGATGCGCCACACGAGGTGCTGCTGGTGCTCGACGCCGGTACTGGCCAGAACGCCATCAGCCAGGCCAAGTACTTCAACCAGAGTGTCGAACTGACCGGGCTGGCCCTGACCAAGCTGGACGGCACCGCCAAGGGCGGGGTGATCTTCGCCCTGGCCAAGCAGTTCAATATCCCGATCCGCTTCATCGGTGTGGGTGAAGGCATCGATGACCTGCGCACCTTTGAAGCCGAGCCGTTCGTCAAGGCTCTGTTCGCCGAGCGAGACTGACCATGATCCGATTCGAACAGGTTGCCAAGCGCTATCCCAACGGTCATGTGGGTTTGCATGAGCTGAGTTTCCGGGCGCGCCGGGGCGAATTCCTGTTCGTCACCGGGCACTCGGGCGCCGGCAAGAGCACCTTGCTGCGCCTGTTGCTGGCCATGGAACGCCCGACCAGCGGCAAGCTGATGCTGGCCGGGCAGGACCTGGGCCAGATCAGCAATGCGCAGATCCCGTTCCTGCGTCGGCAGATCGGCGTGGTGTTCCAGAACCACCAGTTGCTGTTCGACCGCACGGTGTTCAACAACATCGCCCTGCCACTGCAGATTCTCGGCCTGTCCAAGGCCGAGGTCGCCAAGCGCGTGGACTCGGCCCTGGAGCGTGTATCGCTGAGCGACAAAGGCGAGCTGTTCCCGGCCGACCTGTCCACCGGGCAGCAGCAGCGTGTCGGTATCGCACGCGCTATCGTGCATCAGCCGGCCTTGCTGCTGGCCGACGAACCCACCGGTAACCTCGACCCGCGCCTGGCCGCAGAGATCATGGGTGTGTTTGAAGACATCAACCGCCTGGGCACCACGGTATTGATCGCCAGCCACGACCTGGCACTGATTGCGCGCATGCGCCACCGTATGCTGACCTTGCAGCGCGGCCGCTTGATCGGCGATGGGGAGGCCGGGCAATGAGCACTACACGTACGCCGAAGGTTTCCGAGCGGGTTGCGCCAAAGCCGGCCGACCCGCAACCGGCAAAGAAAAAACGCGGCGAAGACGATGACGGCCCGGATTTCCGCACGTTGCTGCATGCCTGGCTGGAAAGCCACCGTGCCAGCATGGCCGATAGCCTGCGCCGTCTGGGCAAGCAGCCGATAGGCAGCTTTTTCACCTGCCTGGTGATGGCAGTGGCGCTGAGCATGCCCATGGGCCTGTCGTTGCTGCTGAAAAACATCGAGCAGCTTGGCGGCTCGTGGCAGCGCGCAGCGCAGATCTCGCTGTTTCTCAAGCTGGATGCCGGTAGCCGCGACGGTGAAGCGCTGCGCGATGAGATCAAGGGCATGCCCGGCGTGGCAGACGCGCAATTCGTTAGCCGCGAGCAGGCACTGGAGGAGTTCCAGCAGCAGTCTGGCCTGGGCGAGGCCTTGCGCGAACTGCCGGACAACCCGCTGCCTGGCGTAGTGGTGGTGACACCGAGCGAGGTCGACAAGCCGGCCCTGGAAGCGTTGCGTCAGCGCCTGTCTGAGCTGCCGAGGGTGGAGGTGGCGCAACTGGACCTGGTGTGGGTCGAGCGCCTCGCGGCCATCCTCAAGCTGGGTGACCGCTTCGTCTTCGGCTTGGCCGTGATGCTGATTTCTGCGTTGCTGTTAGTAATCGGTAACACAATTCGTCTACACATTGAAAACCGCCGCATCGAGATCGAGGTGATCAAGCTGGTAGGCGGCACCGACGCCTACGTGCGCCGGCCTTTCCTGTACATGGGCGCTTTGTATGGCCTGGGTGCTGGCCTGCTGGCGTGGGGCATCCTGGCGTTTGGCCTGAACTGGCTGAACGAGGCGGTTGTAGGGCTTTCCGGCCTGTATGGCAGTGATTTCGCACTGGGCGGAGTGCCTGCGTCCGATGGTCTGTCCCTCTTGATCGGAGCAGTGTTGTTGGGGTATATCGGTGCATGGATTGCCGTCGCTCGTCATCTGAACGAGCTGGCGCCGCGATAGTTTTTACGTGCCAGCATTGACATTTTCTTCACCATGGAACTTGTACCGTCGTTCCGGGTCAATGTTGGCAGCGCCCACAAGGCGCGAGTCTGGTAAGTCGGAGGTTCTTGAATGACCACATCGTTGCAACCTGCCTATGCCTTGGTGCCCGGTGCAAACCTGGAAGCCTATGTGCACACGGTCAACAGCATCCCGCTGCTGACGGTCGAGCAGGAGCGTGATCTGGGCGAGCGTCTCTATTATGAGCAGGATGTCGAGGCCGCTCGTCAAATGGTGATGGCCCACCTGCGTTTCGTCGTACATATCGCCCGTAGCTATGCAGGCTACGGGCTGGCCCAGGCCGACCTGATCCAGGAAGGCAACGTTGGCCTGATGAAAGCCGTCAAGCGCTTCAACCCGGAAATGGGCGTGCGCCTGGTGTCCTTTGCCGTGCACTGGATCAAGGCAGAGATTCACGAATTCATTCTGCGCAACTGGCGCATCGTCAAGGTGGCCACCACCAAGGCCCAGCGCAAGCTGTTCTTCAACCTGCGCAGCCAGAAGAAACGCCTGGCCTGGCTGAACAACGACGAAGTGCATCGCGTGGCTGAAAGCCTGGGTGTCGAGCCGCGTGAAGTGCGTGAGATGGAAAGCCGTTTGAGTGGCCAGGACATGGCCTTCGACCCGGCAGCCGAGGCGGATGACGACAGCGCCTTCCAGTCGCCTGCGCATTATCTGGAAGACCACCGGTACGACCCGGCGGTGCAACTGGAGAATGCCGACTGGAGCGATAACTCCACCAGCAACCTGCACGAAGCACTGCAAGGCCTGGACGAGCGTAGCCGCGATATTCTCTACCAGCGCTGGCTGGCAGAAGAGAAGGCCACGTTGCATGAGCTGGCGGACAAGTACAGCGTGTCGGCCGAGCGGATTCGCCAGCTTGAGAAGAATGCGATGAACAAGGTCAAGGCGTTGATTGCGGTCTGATCGGGCCTTGGTTGCACAGAAAAGCCGCTGGCCCTGATCGGGTAAGCGGCTTTTTATTTGTGTTGGCTTTGACGGCCTCTTCGCGGGCGCGCCCGCTCCCACATGTAGGGCGCAAGTCTCAAGAGCAGCGCTGAACCTGTGGGAGCGGGCGTGCCCGCGAAAGGGCCCTCAAAGCTTGCGCGAAGTATCGAGCTGCATCAGGTAGCTGGGCCCACCCAACTGGCTCATCTGCCGGCGAATCCACCCGGCCCGGCTGGCCACGTAGGCGCTCGGCCGGCTGGCACTCCACTTGATCGGGCTAGGTAGCACCGCCGCCAGTTGCGCCGCCTGCTGGCGGCTGAGCCGGCTGGCATCGACGCCAAAGTGATAACGCGCCGCCGCCTGCGCACCAAACACGCCCTTGCCCCACTCGGCGCTGTTCAGGTAGACCTCGAGAATCCGTTCTTTGGACCAGAACAGCTCGATCAGCGCGGTAAACCAGGCCTCCAGCCCTTTGCGGAACCAGCTGCGCCCGGACCACAGGAACAGGTTCTTGGCCACTTGCTGGGTCAGGGTGCTGGCACCGCGAACACTGCCGCCGCGCTCGTTATAGGCCAAGGCTGCCTGGATGGCCGGGATGTCGAAGCCCCAATGGCTGGCGAACTTCTGGTCCTCACCCGCGATGACAGCTACTTTCAGCTCATCGGAGATGTTCTCCCATGGCTCCCAGTCGCGTTGCAGGTCGATCGGCTCGCCGCTGACCCACGACTGCGCCTTGCGCTCGACCATCAGCGCCGTACCAGGCGGTGGCACCCAGCGGAACACCAGCACCAGCACGATGCTGCCGGCAGCGAACCAGAGCAGGGCACGGGAGAGGCGGCGGATAAGGGTTGGCAGCATGACGATGGCTTGGCCGTACGGGTGGAAGGGGCCATTATACAGACCCGATACAAGGAGTCGTCCCATGCTTCGCAGCTTCCTGATGCTTGCCGCCTTTTTCGGCTTTACCGGGGTCGCCCTGGGTGCCTTCGCCGCCCATGGCCTGAAAAGCCGGCTGACGGCCGACTACCTGGCTATCTTCCACACCGGCGTGACCTACCAGCTGGTGCATGCGCTGGCGATCTTTGGCGTTGCCGTGCTCTCGGCGCACCTCCCCGGGCGCCTGGTCGGCTGGGCTGGGGGCCTGTTTGCGCTGGGTATCGTGCTGTTCTCCGGCAGCTTGTACCTGCTGACCCTCAGCGGCATTGGCAAGCTCGGCATCATCACCCCAATTGGCGGCCTGTGCTTCCTGGCCGGCTGGTTGTGCCTGGGCCTGGCAGCCTGGCGGCTGGGCTGACCGGTTGGTCCACAATCGCGACTAATGGCGCGCACCGCCCTTGGGTTGCAGGGCGGTTCGGCGCTAGAATGCGGGCCCCAAAGAACAATGGTGGCCGTGCGCATGCGCATTCAACTGAACGGTGAACCTTACGAACTGCCTGCTGGCGAAAGCGTTGCAGCCCTGCTGACCCGCCTGGAGCTGGCCGGGCGCCGTGTTGCGGTGGAACTGAACCTGGATATCGTGCCGCGTAGCCAGCACGACAGCACGCTGCTGAACGACGGCGACCAGGTCGAAGTGGTCCACGCCATTGGT
This sequence comes from Pseudomonas sp. NPDC089547, assembly GCF_050280665.1. Lineage (NCBI taxonomy): Bacteria > Pseudomonadati > Pseudomonadota > Gammaproteobacteria > Pseudomonadales > Pseudomonadaceae > Pseudomonas > Pseudomonas sp. NPDC089547. Next base: position 40,661 of record NZ_JBNNVS010000040.1, read on the forward strand.
GGCGGCTGACAGCAGCCCGCGGTTCAAAAGCTAGCCCTGCAACCTTTTCCCGAGGAACAACGATGAGCAACGTTCGTAGCGACAAGCCCTTCACCCTGGCCGGGCGTACTTTCCAGTCGCGCCTGCTGGTGGGTACCGGCAAGTACCGTGATATGGAAGAAACCCGCCTGGCCACCGAGGCCTCGGGTGCCGAAATCGTCACCGTTGCCGTGCGCCGCACCAACCTTGGCCAGAATGCGGGCGAGCCGAACCTGCTCGACGTACTGTCGCCCGACAAGTACACCATCCTGCCGAACACTGCAGGCTGCTTTGACGCGGTGGAAGCGGTACGTACCTGCCGCCTGGCCCGCGAACTGCTCGATGGGCGCAAGTCGCACGAATCCCGCACGCTGGTAAAACTGGAAGTGCTGGCCGACCAGAAAACCCTGTTCCCCAATGTGATCGAGACCCTCAAGGCTGCCGAAGTACTGGTCAAGGAAGGTTTCGACGTGATGGTGTACACCAGCGATGACCCGATCATCGCCCGCCAGCTGGCCGAAGCCGGCTGCATCGCGGTCATGCCGCTGGCTGGCCTGATTGGTACCGGCCTGGGTATCTGCAACCCCTACAACCTGCAGATCATCCTTGAAGAATCGAAGGTGCCAGTGCTGGTCGATGCCGGCGTGGGTACCGCCTCCGATGCCACCATCGCCATGGAAATGGGCTGCGAGGCAGTACTGATGAACTCGGCCATTGCCCACGCGCAGCAGCCGGTGCTGATGGCCGAGGCCATGAAGCACGCCATCGTCGCCGGTCGCCTGGCCTACCTGGCCGGCCGCATGCCGAAAAAACTCTATGCCAGCGCCTCTTCGCCGCTGGATGGTCTGATCAAGTAAGAGCCCCAGATGACTGACTCGCAAGATAAGCCGATCGCCGCCGACGGCGACGCCCGCCCACACCGCCGCATCAAGAGCTTCGTGATGCGCGCCGGGCGCATGACCGAAGGCCAGCAACGCGGCCTGGACCAGGGCGGCCCGCTGTACGTCCTGCCGCTGGCGGACAGCGCGGTGGACTACGACAAGGTGTTCGGCCGTTCAGCGCCGCGCACCCTGGAGATCGGCTTCGGCATGGGCCATTCCCTGCTGGAGATGGCGGCGGCTGCGCCTGAGCAGGACTTCATCGGCGTGGAAGTGCACCGCCCGGGCGTTGGAGCGCTGCTGAACGGCGTGCTGACCCAGGGGCTGAAGAACCTGCGGGTGTATGACTGCGATGCCATCGAAGTGCTGAACCGCTGCGTGGCGGACAACAGCCTCGACCGCCTGATGCTGTTCTTCCCCGACCCTTGGCACAAGGCGCGCCATCACAAACGCCGCATCGTCCAGCTGGAGTTTGCCGAGCTGGTACGACGCAAGCTCAAGCCTGGTGGCGTGTTCCACATGGCTACTGACTGGGAACCGTACGCCGAGTACATGCTGGAAGTGATGAGCGCGGCCCCGGGGTATCGCAACCGTGCGGCCGATGGCACCTACGTGCCGCGCCCGGAAGAGCGCCCGATCACCAAGTTCGAACGCCGTGGCGAGCGGCTGGGGCATGGGGTGTGGGATTTGAAGTTCGAGAAGGTGGATTGATCGGCTGATACGGCCTTTCGATGTGCTGGTGCTTGCAGAAATGCAGGCGAAAAAAAACCGCCCTGAGAAGGGCGGTTTTTTTGTGAGCGACAGGACTGAGTATCCTTCGCTCTGGGACTTCACCGAAAACGTCCACACAGTCAGTGGATCATAAGCAGCCAAAAAGGTCGCGTCAACGATCAGAAATATCCAGCATCACGTGTGTCTGCGCGCTTAACAGCTTTGATCGCGCATCCCGATTATCATCGTGTTGCTCCTGTGGGGAAAAATTCGGTGATGGGTCGGGTAGGGGAAAAATTCTGCTTTCCGGCCCCTTCGACACGGCCTGAGAACCGTGCCGGTAACTGACTTCGAAGGGCCATTAACCTGGCCACTTCACCGAAAACGTCCACCCAGTTTTCGAAGGCATCGAAGCACCGGTTAGATGCTGGAAGATTGGCCCGCCAACACGGAGGCCAAGGCATATGAAGCGTTTGCTTGATGCGCTGAGCCGCGTCTGGAAGCTTGTCCGGATCTTGATAGTGATCAAGACCGTTCGGGATTTCATGCGCGACCACTTCGATGATGCCCGTTAAGGGCTAGTCAGGTGGTAGGGCTGCCCTGGTACTCCGGGGCAGCTTTTAGCAGTCCTTACCCTCGGCGATCAGCCACCACACCAATCAACACCAGCACCACCAACAACACCGGCGCCAGCGCGTAGTTGTTGAACTGGCTCAACCCCTTCACCACCCACGGCGTGGCATAGATCAGCGCCGCACCGCTGCCGATCATCACCATCAGCGCCATGAACGGCACGCGCAGGGCGCCCGCCAGGCCACCAATGCGTTGCTCGGCCCAGGCTTTTACATCGCTACCAAACAGCACCAGCAGGCAGCCTACCAAGGCCAGTGAAATCTCCGACAGGTTACCGCGGCTCCAGCGGGAAACCGTCGCGAGCAGATCAAGTACCAGATCCATGGGTCATCCTTAGGTCAAGAAATACTGCAGCAGGTCATTGAGGAACAACTGGCCCCTTGGCGTGGCCACCAGTCGATCCGGTTCGACCTGTAAAAGGCCCTTTTGTTCGGCGGCGCGGCGTGCCTCGCGCAGTTGCTCCAGTGGCAAGCCGGTGCGCTGGGTGAACAGTTCGGCTTCCACGCCATCGGTCAGGCGCAGGGCGTTCATCAGGAACTCGAACGGCAGTTCGTCGACCGGCAGCAGTTTCTCCCCGGCCTTGAATGGCTTGGCCAGGTTCAGGTAATCCTTGGGCAGGCGGGTCTTCCAGGTCCGCAGGATGCGCCCGTCGGCGAAAGTCAGCTTGCCGTGGGCGCCGGCGCCGATCCCGATGAAGTCGCCGAAGCGCCAGTAGTTCAGGTTGTGCCGGGCAGCGCGGCCCGCCTGGGCGTAGGCCGATACCTCGTACTGGCGGAAACCGTGCTCGGCCATCAGTGCCTGGCCGGCTTCCTGGATATCCCAGAGGATGTCGTCCTCGGGCAGCTCAGGCGGCTGGTTCCAGAACACCGTGTTCGGTTCCACGGTCAGCTGGTACCACGACAGGTGCGTTGGCCCCAGGTCGATGGCCTGGCGCAGGTCGCCCAGCGCATCATCCAGGGACTGGTCGGGCAGGCCGTGCATCAGGTCCATGTTGAAGTTGTCAAAACCGGCCGCACGCGCCATGCCGGCAGCACGGACCGCTTCGTCGCCATTGTGGATGCGCCCCAGCGCCTCCAGCTTGGCTGGCTGGAAGCTCTGCACGCCGATGGACAGGCGGTTGATGCCGGTTTGCCGGTAGGCCTTGAATTTGTCCTGCTCGAACGTGCCTGGGTTGGCCTCCAGGGTGATTTCAATGTCTGGCGCGAACGGGATGCGTTGCTCCACGCCGCGCAGCAGCCGGCCCAGGGCGTTGGCACTGAACAGGCTGGGCGTACCGCCACCGAAGAAGATCGAGCGGATGGGGCGGCCCTGTACGGCGGCCAGCTCCTGATCAAGGTCGTCCAGCAGCGCTGTGACGTAGGCGTCCTCCGGCAGTTCAGGCCCGGCAGCGTGGGAATTGAAGTCGCAGTAAGGGCACTTGCGTACGCACCACGGAATGTGGATGTACAGCGCCAGCGGCGGCAGGCTGATGAAACCCGCCGCGCCGGGGGTGGACAGCGTTGCGATCATGCCAGGCCCAGACGTTGGCGCAGCAGGGCCATGGCACGGGCGCGGTGGCTGAGCTGGTTCTTGTCTGCCGGGGCCAGGTCGGCGCTGGAGCAGTTGCGCTCCGGCACCCAGAACAGCGGGTCGTAGCCAAAGCCGTGCTCGCCGCTGGCCTCGAACAGGATACTGCCGTGCCAGAGGCCTTCGCAGAGGATCGGCAGCGGGTCGTCGGCGTGTCGCACCAAAGCCAGTACGCAGACGAACTGCGCACCGCGCTCGGCTTCGGGCACGTCCTTCAGGGCTTCGAGCAGCTTGGCATTGTTGGCCGCGTCACCCTTGCCGTCGGTGTAGCGCGCCGAGTAGATGCCCGGCGCACCACCGAGGAAGTCCACCGCCAGGCCGGAATCGTCGGCCAAGGCCGGCAGGCCGGAGATTCGCGCGGCGTTGCGCGCCTTGAGGATGGCGTTCTCGACGAACGACAAGCCGGTTTCTTCCGGCTCGACCTGGCTGAATTCACCAATGGAGCGCAGCTGCACGGACTGGCCGAGCATGGCCTGCAGTTCCTTGAGTTTGCCGGCGTTGTGGCTGGCCAATACGAGTTGCTGGAAATTGATCATTCGCCTGGGAAAACTTCCTGGTTGAAGCTGAGGGAATTGCTGATGCCGCCGGTTTCGATATTCAGGTCGAAGGTGACGGTTTCTGGCTGTTCGATCTTGAACTGGGCAACGTAGTACACCGCGCCCTGTTCGGTAATCTGTTTGAACGACAGCGGGCTGCTGCGCCCGGTCAGGTCCTTGACCGTGCCGCTGACCAGCGCCGTGGTGGGCTTGTTGGCCTTGAGCACGGCAATGTTGAGCACGCCCTGGTTCTTGCTGCGTACAAGGCCGGTGGCTGCAGCCACCTCGGGTGTAAGCATGCTCGAAGTGAATGCGCTGTAATGCACCGTCACGTCGCCAAACACTTCCTTGCGCTCGGGCCGGGCGGCATCGGCAGCCAGTACCGGCAAGGCCAGGCACAGGCTGATCAGGAACAGGGCTAGGCGACGCATGGGGCGATTCCTCCGGTGGGCGTCAGACTGCGAGCTGGTGCTCTTGCAGGCCCGGGCTGCTGACGCGATAGATGCCGATCTCACCTAGAAGATTAGGCCAAAGCCGGCCGCCCCACCCGTTGCGGTGCAAGTGGTCGACGGCCAGGCGGTCGAGCACCTTGGCCCTGCGCTCGTGCACCAGTTCTTCGAAGTCGGCAAAGGTGCAGAAGTGGATGTTTGGCGTGTTGTACCAGGTGTACGGCATGAAGTCCGACACCGGCATGCGCCCCTTGGTGGCCAGGTACCAGCGGCAGCGCCAGTGGCCGAAGTTGGGGAACGTAATGATGCACTGGCGGCCTACGCGCAGCATCTCATCCAGGATGCGGTCGGGGTACTCCACGGCCTGCAGGGCCTGGGTCATGATCACTACATCGAAACTGTTGCTGGCGAAGTTGCCCAGGCCTTTGTCCAGGTCCTGCTCGATGACGTTGACGCCCTTCGCCACGCAGGCGGCGATGTTGTCGGCGTCGATCTCCAGGCCATAGCCGGTGACCTGTTTGCGGTCACGCAGCGAGGCCAGCAATTCGCCGCTGCCGCAGCCCAGGTCGAGTACCCGGCTGCCGGCGGGGATCCAGTCGTGGATGATTTCCAGATCGGCTCTCATGCTGTCCTCAGATGGCAATGCGGTTCATGTAGTTCGAGAAACCCTGCATGTAGCGAGGCGTGGGGATCAGGAAGGCATCGTGCCCATAAGGCGAGTCGATCTCCAGATAGCAGACGTTCTTGCGCGCTGCCATCAGGGCGTCGACGATCTCGCGCGAACGGGCCGGCGAGAAGCGCCAGTCGGTAGTGAACGACATGATGCAGTAATCCGCCTTGACGTGGGCCAGGGTGGCGGCCAGGTCGCCGCCTTGGCTGGCAGCCGGGTCGAAATAGTCCAGTGCCTTGGTCATCAGCAGGTAAGTGTTGGCGTCGAAACGGCCGGAAAACTCCTCGCCCTGGTAGCGCAGGTAGCTTTCTACCTGGAACTCGACGCTGTGGAAGTCGTAGTTGAGCTTGTCGCTTTTGAGCTCACGGCCGAATTTTTCACCCATCGAGTCATCGGACAGGTAGGTGATGTGGCCAACCATGCGCGCCAGCATCAGGCCGCGCTTGGGGATCACGCCCTGGTCCTGGAACGAGCCACCGTGGAATTCGGGGTCGGTGAGGATGGCCTGGCGTGCCACTTCGTTGAAGGCGATGTTTTGCGCCGACAACTTGGGTGCCGAGGCGATGTCGACGCAATGGCGTACACGCTCGGGGTAGGTCATGGTCCATTGCAGCGCCTGCATGCCGCCAAGGCTGCCGCCGACGATGGCTGCCCATTGTGCAATGCCCAGGCGGTCTGCCAGGCGTGCCTGGCTGTGTACCCAGTCTTCAACAGTCAGCACCGGGAAGTCGGCGCCATAAGGTTTGCCGGTAGCCGGGTTGATGCTGCTGGGGCCGGTGCTGCCGTTACAGCCGCCGAGGTTGTTCAGGCTGACCACGAAGAAACGGTTGGTGTCGATCGGCTTGCCGGGGCCAATGCAGCTGTCCCACCAGCCCGGCTTGCGGTCGGTGGCGGCATGGTAGCCAGCGGCGTGGTGGTGGCCGGACAGGGCATGGCAGATCAGCACGGCGTTGCTCGCGCTGGCGTTCAGGGTGCCATAGGTCTCGTAGACCAGCTCGTAACTGGCCAGTGAACGGCCACAGGCCAGTGCCAGCGGTTCATCGAACCGGGCGGTTTGCGGTACTACCAGACCGACGGAATCTTCGGGAAAGACAGTGGACATCGACCCTGCTCACGCTTGACGGAGGCGTAAGTCTAAAGAGCGCTACCCCCAGCGGCAAGCAAAGGCTTGCCGCTGGAAGCAACCAGGGTCAGATCATGCGCCACAGTTCTTGTGGCATGCCTGCGTAGGCAGCCAGAGGGGGCATGACGAACGACTGGATCACCTGGATTGCCAGGAAGGCGAAGATCGGCGATATGTCCATGCCGCCCAGGTTGGGCACGATGCGGCGGAACGGTGCCAGCACCGGTTCGCTGATCTGGTAGGCCAGCTCGGCTGCGGGGTTATGGCTATTGGGCGCGACCCACGAAACGATCACCATCACGATCATCGCCACCCAGAAGATCTTCAGGAACAGCGAGGTGATGCCGATGATCGCCCACATCAGCAGGTGCAGGACGTCGCCGAAGGTGCCATAGGTGACCATCAGCACGAAGCCCATCAGCAGGGCCTGGATAACGATGGCCAACAGCAGCGACGAGGTGTCCAGCCCAGCGACACTGGGGATGACCCGGCGAATCGGCTTGAGCAGCGGCTGGGTGGCACGCACCGCGAACTGGCACAGCGGGTTGTAGAAGTTGGCTTTGACCAGTTGCAGGACGAAGCGCAGCAGAACGATCACCAGGTACAGGCTGACCAGGGTTTGCACCACGAAGATCGCGGCGCCGGACAGTGCATTCATCTAAAGCTCCTTATTTGCCCAGTTGTTCGGCCAGCTCGGCGGAGCGCGTGGCCGCAGCCTGCAGTGCCTGCTCGACGATGGCCTCGAAGCCGCTGGCCTGGAACGACTTGATCGCTGCTTCCGTGGTGCCTGCTGGTGAGGTGACGCGGCGGCGCAGTTCGGCGGCATCGACATCGCTGGCAACGGCCATGCGGGCAGCGCCAAGTGCGGTCTGCAAGGTCAGTTGGGAAGCGGTTTCACGTGGCAGGCCAAGTTTTTCGCCTGCTGCGGTCATGGCCTCGATCAGCAGGAAGAAGTACGCAGGGCCGCTGCCGGACACAGCGGTCACCGCGTCCAGTTGTTGTTCCTGCTCCAGCCACAGGGCTGTGCCCACCGCAGACAGCAGTTGTTCGGCCTGCTGGCGTTGCTCGTCGGACACTTCAGCGGTGGCGTAAAGGCCGCTCACGCCTTGGCGCAGCAGCGCCGGGGTGTTGGGCATGCAGCGCACCACCGGGCGGGAGCCTACCCAGCTTTGCAGGCTGGCGCAGGTGATGCCGGCGGCGATCGATACGATCAGCTGGCCATCATGCAGGTTGGGTTGCAGGGCCTGACACACGGCTTTCATGACTTGCGGCTTGACCGCCAGCACGATCACATCGGCGCCGTCGATGGCTTGGGCGTTGTTCTCGAAGGTTTCGATGCCGTGTTCGGCCTGGATGCGGCTGCGGGTCTCCGCGCCCGGGTCGCTGGCGCGGATCTGCGAGGCGTCCAGGCCCTGGGCACGCAGACCACCGATCAGGCTGGCGGCCATGTTGCCGGCGCCGATGAAGGCAATACGAGTGTTGCTCATGTCAGGTCCTTGTGGGAAAGAGTGAGTAAAGCATGCAATCAGTTTTGGCCGTAGTCGCGGGCGCCGAACAGGGCGGTACCGATACGCACCCAGGTCGCGCCCTGTGCAATTGCCGTTTCCAGGTCGTGGCTCATGCCCATGGACAGCGTGTCCAGGCCAAGGTTTATGCCCTCCTGCAAGGCACGCAAGCTTGCAAAGGCGGCCTCTTGGGCAGCGCGGTCATCAGTGGGTTCGGGGATTGCCATCAGCCCGCGCAGGCGCAGGTTGGGTAGGGCGGCCACGGCCTTGGCCAGGGCCGGCAGGTCGGCGGGAGCACAGCCGGACTTGCTGTCTTCGCCGCTGACGTTCACCTGCAGGCAGATGTTCAGTGGCGCCAGCCCGGTAGGGCGTTGCTCGGACAGGCGTTGGGCAATTTTCAGGCGGTCCACGGAATGTACCCAGTCGAAATGCTCGGCGATGGCTTTGGTCTTGTTCGACTGAATGGGGCCGATGAAGTGCCAGATCAAGGGCAAGTCGCCGAGCTCCTGCTGCTTTGTCAGCGCTTCCTGTAGGTAGTTTTCCCCGAAATCGCGCACACCGGCAGCGTGGACCTCGCGGATGGCGCTGGCGGGCTTGGTCTTGCTCACGGCCAGCAGCTGGACGCTGGCCGGATCACGCCCGGCAGCCTGGGCAGCGCTGGCGATACGGGCGGAAATAGCGGAAAGGTTGTCTGCTAGGGTGGACATGGACGGATGCCGACGGCTGTAGGGTCTGCGGCATTCTACCTACTTGAAGGCCTTTGGGGAGTCTCATGGATGTGACTGAACTGTTGGCCCAGGCCGTGGAGGCGGGGGCTTCGGACCTGCACCTGGCGGCTGGCCAGGTACCGATGCTGCGCCTGGATGGCGAGTTGCAGCGGATGAACATGCCGGCTCTGGTGCCGGCAGGCCTGACCGAGGGTGTGGCGCCCTTGCTGGCCGAACATCAACGACAGCAGTGGTCACAGGGTGATGAGCTGGACCTGGCGCTGGAGGTTCCCACGCTTGGCCGCTTTCGGCTAAACCTGTTTCGCCAACTGAATGGCCCCGGGGTTACTTTTCGGCTGATCCCGGGGGGGATCGCCACGCTGGATGAACTTGACCTGAGGGATGTGTATCAAGCTGTTGCGCAATGCAGTGATGGCCTCATCCTGATAGGTGGGCCTACCGGCAGTGGCAAGTCCAGCACCTTGGCGACGTTGCTCGACCAGCTGAACCGCGAGCGGGCGCTGCACATCATCACCCTCGAAGACCCGGTCGAAGTTATCCACCGCAGCCAGCGCAGCCTGATCAACCAGCGCGAGATTGGCCGCCATAGCGGCGGCTTCGCCCAAGGGTTGCGCAGTGCGCTGCGCCAGGACCCGGATGTGATCATGATCGGTGAGTTGCGTGATCTTGAATCCGTTCGCCTGGCCTTGCGCGCGGCGGAGACCGGGCACCTGGTGATGGCGACTGTGCATACGCGTTCGGCGGCGGGCAGTATTGATCGCCTGGTGGAAGTGTTTGCGGCCGAGGAAAAACCATTGGTGCGGGCCATGCTGGCGGAATCGCTAAGGCTGGTAGTGGCGCAGGTGTTGGTCAGGCGTGAAGGCGGTGGCCGGGTGGCGGCAAGGGAAGTGCTGGTGGCGACGCCGGCGGTGCGTAATCTGGTGCGGGAAGGCCGGATGGCGCAGTTGTGTTCGGTGATGCAGGCAGGGGCGGCGGAGGGGATGCGGACGATGGAGGGGGCTTTGCAGAGGTTGAGGGAAAGGGGGGTGATCAGCGATTCATAGTGCCAGTGCCGGCCCTTTCGCGGGCACGCCCGCTCCCACAGGTATGGCGTTTCCCGTGAGAGGGGCGACGTACCTGTGGGAGCGGGCGTGCCCGCGAAGAGGCCGGAACAGGAGAACGCCGATCAGCTCAGCGCTTGGCCAGGCTCAGCTGCCGCTGCTCTTTCGGCAGCACCCGTTTGGCCACTACATAATGCTTCTGCCAGTAAGGCTTGCTCAGGGTGTCGATGCTAACCCGCTTGCCACGCCGCGGCGCATGGATGAAGCGGTCGTTGCCCAGGTAGATGGCAACATGGTTCACCCGACGGCTCTTGATGTTGAAGAAAATCAGGTCACCAGGCTTCAGGTCACCCTTGGCCACTTTCACACCGTGGCCCTGGGCCATGGCATTGGAGGTGCGCGGCAGGTCGACGTCTGCGACATCGTTGAAGGCGTATTTGACCAGCCCGCTGCAGTCGAAGCCTTTTTTCGGGCTGTTGCCACCCCAAACGTAGGGGGTGCCGAGCACATTCACCGCACGGCTGAGCACATCGCTGCTCTGTTTCGGCGACATGGCAGCCACCGGCACACCGCGGCTGCTGGCAGCGTTGCCTGGGCGTGCGCGCAGCGTGGTCTGCTTGACCGGCGCGTGTTTCACCGAGGCATTGGTGGTGTAGCCGGTGAAACCATTGGGAAGACGTTGCTCACGATTGGTGGCGTGGGCGGCCAGGGGCAATAATAGACAGAGGGTCAGCCATGTCTTGAATAAAGGCGGCATAGATGAAGCTCTTATGAATAGTTATGTGTTGGGCGCGCAACTTTATAACAGCTTTTTGATCATTATTTGATCCGTTGGTCGATTGCCCACGTGCCGTACGTCGGCCTGCCACGAGAAAGTCACATTTTTTTTTAGAAAATTTTTGGATAACCCACGAGGGCTACGAATGAACAGTTATGAGCAGGGTGCGCCCTATCACGACACTCACAGCAAGGTCATTGGCTACCTGCTGTGGATTTTCGGCTTCACCGGGTCGCATCGTTTCTACTATGGCAAGCCCGTCACCGGCACCATTTGGTTCTTTACCCTGGGGCTGCTGGGCATCGGCTGGCTGATCGACCTGTTCCTGATCCCGTCCATGGACCGTGAGGCTGACCTTCGGTTCCAGTCCGGGCGCATCGACTACAACATCGCCTGGGTGCTGCTGACCTTCCTTGGGGTGTTTGGCCTGCACCGGCTGTATCAGGGCAAGTGGATTACCGCGATCATCTACTTCTTTACCGGCGGGCTGTTCCTGGTGGGGGTGCTGTATGACTTCTGGACGTTGAACAGCCAGGTTTCCGAGAGGAATGCGGGGCGGGGTTGAGAGGGCTGGGGCTGCTTTGCAGCCCTATCGCGACACAAGGCCGCTCCTACAGGGACCGTGTACGCCTGACAGGGGCGTGCGGTCGGTGTAATCGATGGACTCGCCCCCGCCGAGGCATCACAGTGCCACGGTGGCGTTCGAAGAAGCCAACGGCAGCGAGGGCGAGACCATGAAAAAGCAT
>NZ_JBNNVS010000041.1:0-49642 GCF_050280665.1 Pseudomonas sp. NPDC089547
GAACGCCGGTTTGTTGATGTGTTTGCTCGCACGAACATCATCCATCAAACCGGCGTTCTTGTTTCTGTCTTTCCCGGGATTCCGTGAAGAACCTTAAATCAGCCCTCGATCTCGATCAGGATCTCACCCGGCGTTACACGGTCGCCCTTGGCCACGTGGATGGCCACGACCTTGCCGGCGATGGCGGCCTGCACTTCGGTCTCCATCTTCATGGCTTCGGTGATCAGCACGGCCTGGCCGGCCTTGACCATGTCGCCTTCCTTGACCAGCACATCAACGATGTTGCCTGGCATGTTGGTGCTGACGTGGCCCGGCTCGCTGGCCTGCTTGCGCTTGCTGCCGCCACCGCCGACAAACTCGTTGAGCGGCTCGAACACCACCTCTTCCGGCATGCCGTCGATCGACAGGTAGAAGTGACGCTTGCCTTCGGCCTTCACCCCCACACCCGTGATGTCTACGCGGTAGGTTTCGCCGTGCACGTCGATAACGAACTCGGTCGGTACGCCTTCACCGCCCGGGGCCGCCACCGCGCCGGCTTCCGGAATCGGCAGCAGGGCTTCTGGGGTCAGGGTGCCGGCTTCGCGCTCTTCGAGGAACTTGCGGCCGATGTCCGGGAACATGGCGAAGGTGAGCACGTCCTCTTCGCAACGGGCCAGGGCGCCGATGTCGCCACGCAGCTTGGTCATTTCCGGCTTCAGCAGGTCGGCCGGGCGTACGTCGATCACTTCTTCGCTACCGATCGCCTGACGGCGCAGCTGCTCGTTGACCACGCCAGGGGCCTTGCCATAACCACCCTGCAGGTACAGCTTCACTTCGTTGGTGATGGTCTTGTAACGCTCACCGGCCAACACGTTGAAGAACGCCTGGGTGCCGACAATCTGCGAGGTTGGCGTGACCAGCGGCGGGAAGCCAAGGTCTTCACGCACACGCGGGATCTCGGCCAGCACTTCGTTCATGCGGTTGAGTGCGCCCTGCTCCTTGAGCTGGTTGGCCAGGTTGGAAATCATGCCGCCCGGCACCTGGTTGACCTGCACGCGGGTGTCGACGGCGGTGAACTCGCTTTCGAACTGGTGGTACTTCTTGCGCACGGCGTAGAAGTACAGGCCGATTTCCTGCAGCAGTTCCAGGTCCAGGCCAGTGTCGAATTCGCTGCCCTTGAGCGCAGCAACCATCGACTCGGTACCCGGGTGGCTGGTGCCCCAGGCAAAGCTGGAGATGGCGGTGTCGATGTGATCGGCGCCGTTTTCAACAGCCTTGAGCTGGCACATGGCAGCCAGGCCAGCGGTGTCATGGGAGTGGATGAACACCGGCAGCGACTGCTCGGCCTTCAGCGCCCTGACCAGCTCGCCGGTAGCGAACGGCGTCAGCAGGCCGGCCATGTCCTTGATCGCGATCGAGTCGCAACCCATGGCTTCCATCTGTTTGGCCTGGGCTACAAAAGCGTCGATGGTGTGCACGGGGCTGACGGTGTAGGCGATGGTGCCTTGGGCGTGCTTGCCGGCGGCCTTGACCGCTTCGATGGCCACGCGCAGGTTACGCACGTCGTTCATGGCGTCGAAGATGCGGAACACGTCGATGCCGTTGACTGCAGCCTTGGCCACGAAGGCTTTGACCACATCGTCACTGTAGTGGCGGTAGCCCAGCAGGTTCTGGCCGCGCAGGAGCATTTGCAGGCGGGTATTGGGCAGGGCTGCGCGCAGCTTGCGCAGGCGCTCCCACGGGTCTTCTTTCAGGAAGCGCACGCAGGCGTCGAAGGTGGCGCCGCCCCAGACTTCCAGCGACCAGTAGCCGACCTTGTCGAGCTTTTCGCAGATCGGCAGCATGTCTTCGGTACGCATGCGGGTAGCCAGCAGGGACTGGTGGGCGTCGCGCAGGATCGTGTCGGTTACGTGAATTTTCTTGGACATTATGGGGTTCCTCACAGGCCTGCGTGGGCGGCGATGGCGGCGGCGATGGCCAGGGCCAGCTCTTCGGGTTTGCGCTTGATCGAGTAGTTGGTCAGTTCAGGGTGGCTTTCGACGAAGCTGGTATTGAACTGGCCGCTACGGAATTCCGGATTGCGCAGGATTTCCTGGTAGTACGCGGCGGTGGTCTTGACCCCTTGCACGCGCATGTCGTCCAGGGCCCGCAGGCCGCGGTCCATGGCTTCTTCCCAGGTCAACGCCCACACCACCAGTTTCAGGCACATGGAGTCGTAGAACGGCGGAATGGTGTAGCCGGTGTAGATCGCCGTGTCGGTGCGCACGCCCGGGCCGCCGGGGGCGTAGTAACGGGTGATCTTGCCGAAGCTGGGCAGGAAGTTGTTCTTCGGGTCTTCGGCGTTGATACGGAACTGCAGCGCGTAACCGCGGTGCAGGATGTCTTCCTGCTTGACCGACAGCGGCAGGCCCGAGGCAATGCGGATCTGCTCACGGACGATGTCGATACCGGTGATTTCCTCGGTGATGGTGTGTTCCACCTGCACCCGGGTGTTCATTTCCATGAAGTACACCTCGCCATCGGCGAGCAGGAACTCCACGGTACCGGCGTTCTCGTAGTTCACGGCCTTGGCCGCACGCACCGCCAGGTCGCCGATATAGGCGCGCTGCTCGGGGGTGAGCTGTGGGCTTGGCGCAATTTCGATGAGCTTCTGGTTACGACGCTGGATCGAACAGTCGCGCTCGAACAGGTGCACCACGTTGCCGAAGCTGTCACCGAGGATCTGCGCCTCGATGTGCTTGGGGTTGACGATGCACTTTTCCAGGAACACTTCGGCCGAGCCAAAGGCCTTGGTGGCCTCGGAAATGACCCGGGGGAAGTTCTGTTCCAGTTCTTCGCGGCTGTTGCAACGGCGAATACCGCGGCCGCCACCACCTGAAGTGGCCTTGAGCATCACCGGGTAACCGATGCGCTCACCTTCGCTCAGGGCTTCATGAATATCGGCAACGTTGCCTTCGGTACCGGGGGTTACCGGTACACCGGCGGCGATCATGGTGCGGCGCGCTTCGGTCTTGTCGCCCATGCGGCGAATCACGTCGGCGGCCGGGCCGATGAACTTGATCCCGCGCTCGGCGCAGATCTCTGCCAGTTCAGCGTTTTCCGACAGGAAACCATAGCCCGGGTGCAGGGCATCACAGCCGGTTTCCACAGCCAGGTTCACCAGCTTGCGCGGGTTCAGGTAACCGGCCAGCGGCTCGGCACCAATGCTGTGGGCTTCATCGGCGCGTTTGACATGCAAGGCGTGCCGATCGGCGTCGGAATAGATCGCTACCGAGCGTATGCCCATCTCGGCGCAAGCACGCACGATCCGAACTGCGATTTCACCTCGGTTGGCGATCAGGATTTTTTTTATCACTGGAGTCTTCCCAAAGCCGTAGGAACAGTCGAGCCGGTTCTACCGGTCGGCGCGTGACCAGTCGTTGCTGGCCAGTCGCGTATTCACCCTAGCGCTGTAGGTCGATAAACAAAAATCAATATTTGTTAGGGACAGCATTAGCAAAAGCTTATAGTTAGGTAACAAGGTATTGCCGAAGAGCCGATAAAAATGCGTAAGTCCTTGATGCGTATGACTTTGCGTCAATTGCAGATCTTCAATGAGGTGTGCGATTTGCGCTCGTACAGCCGAGCGGCGGAGGAGATGGCGCTGACGCAACCCGCCGTTAGTCTACAGATCCGCCAGCTTGAAGAGCTGATCGGCCAGCCGCTGTTCGAGTACGTGGGCAAGAAGCTCTACCTGACCGAAGCGGCCGAAGCCCTGCAACGCGCAAGCCGTGACATTTTCGGGCGGCTGGAGAGCCTGGACATGCAGCTGTCTGACATGCAGGGCTCACTGCAGGGGCAGCTGAAGCTGGCGATCGAGTCCAGTGCCAAGTACTTCGTGCCACACCTGTTCGCCGCCTTCAAGCAGCGCCACCCGGAGGTCAACCTGACCTTGACGGTGGTCAACCGCGCCCAGGCCATCCGCCGCCTTTCCGACAACCGTGACGACCTGATCATCATGTCGATGGTGCCGCAGGACATGGGCCTGGAGTTTCTGCCGTTCCTGAACAATCCGATTGTGGCAGTGGCACCGCCGGAGCACGCGCTGTGCAAGCTTGAGCAGTTGCGCCTGCAGGACCTGGAGCCTCATACCCTGCTGGTCCGCGAACAAGGCTCAGGCACGCGCAAGGCTTGCGAGGAGTACTTCAAGGACAAACGCGTGCACTTCACCCAAACCCTCGAAGTGGCTTCGGCCGATGCCCAACGCGAGTGCGTGATCGCCGGCCTGGGTATCGCCCTGCTGACCCGCCATGCAGTCAACCTGGAGCTGGCCACCGGTATGCTGAAGGAGCTACCGGTGGAGGAGCTGCCGCTGTACCGCAGCTGGTGCGTGGTGCAGTCCAAGGCCAAGCGGCAATCGCCGGTGGCCTTGGCGTTTCTGGCGTTCATTCGCAGCGAACGTGCGTTGATCAGCGCGCTTGTTGAGCGTTTTTCGGGGAAGCTGACGCTGAAGACTGCCACACTGTGAGTGCTTGCAACTCGGGATAATCCACCAAGTCGCGCAGCAATTGACGTTGGTCGCAATAGATCTCGATCGCGCGGCGGTATTCCATGCGGCGCTGATCCTTTTCCTGCTGTTTGCGAGCCTTGGCGTTGGGTTGGTAGTTACCTTCGTGGTCGCGTGCCATTGCCTGTCTCCCAGATAGGATGCGGGAGTTTCAGACTGGCCTGTTCGGTTTACGGTTTGGCTGTGGAATGGTGACAGAATCGTGAATTTTCGCTGCCTGTACCGGCCTATTCGCGGGCTCGCCCGCTCCCACAGGCACCCCACAGTATTCGGCCCTGTGGCTATCCTGTGGGAGCGGGTTTACCCGCGAAGAGGCCGGCACAGGCAATGAGATCAGTCGTCTGTAGCCTTGATCGACTTGGGCGACAAACGCAGGCTGCGCAAACTGCGTTTAACGCTTTTAAGGTGGTTGACCAGGCTCGGCCCACGCGCCATGGCCACGCCCATGGCCAACACGTCGATCACCACCAGGTGAGCGATACGTGAGGTCAGCGGTGTGTAGATTTCGGTGTCCTCATGCACATCGATCGCCAGGTTGACCGTCGACAACTCGGCCAGCGGGGTCTGGCTGGGGCACAGGGTAATCAGGTTGGCGCCACTCTCACGCACCAGGTTGGCGGTAATCAGCAGGTCCTTGGAGCGGCCCGACTGGGAAATGCACACCGCCACATCACCCGGCTTCAGAGTAACCGCCGACATCGCCTGCATGTGCGGGTCGGAATACGCGGCCGCACTGAGCAACAGGCGGAAGAACTTGTGCTGGGCGTCCGCCGCTACTGCACCCGATGCGCCAAAGCCATAGAACTCCACCCGCTGCGCCTGTGCCATGGCGCTCACTGCCTGTTGCAACGCATGCGGGTCGAGGTGCTCGCGCACTTCCATCAGGGTGTGCAGGGTGGTGTCGAAAATCTTCAGGCTGTAGTCGGCAACCGAGTCGTCCTCATGGATGGCGAACTGACCAAAACTGGCCCCGGCGGCCAGGCTCTGCGCCAGCTTCAGCTTGAGGTCCTGGAAGCCCGAACAACCGATGGCCCGGCAGAAACGCACGATGGTCGGTTCACTGATACCCACGTTATGCGCCAGGTCGGCCATGGAGCTGTGCATGACGGCAGCCGGGTCGAGCAGCACGTGGTCGGCCACTTTGAGTTCCGATTTGCGCAGCAGGTGGCGCGATTGGGCGATATGTTGCAACAGATTCACGGGCTGGACTCGGTTATGATCGGCTGGCCGGGTTGTAGCTTTCTTGTAGTTATACTACATGGACGCCAACCCGCCCAGTTAAACGAACGTGGAGAGTGGCGGTTTGACTATTCCTTGCGACATTCTGGTGTTCGGTGGCACCGGCGATCTGGCCCTGCACAAATTGCTTCCCGCGCTCTATCACCTGTTTCGCGAGACCCGCCTGAACAATGCCGTGCGCATCATCGCGCTGGCGCGGCGCAACCTGCCCCGCAACGACTATCTCAAGCTCGCCGAGCGCCACTGCAGGGCTCAGATTGCCCGCAACGACTTCGATGAAGAGGTGTGGCAGCGGTTTTCTGCCCGGGTCGACTATTTCGCCATGGATGCTTCGCAAAGCGCCGATTTTGGCCGCCTGGCACGCTACCTGGGCGAACCCGGCGGGCTGACCCGCATCTTTTACCTGGCCACCGATCCCAACCTGTTCGTATCAATTGCCAACCACCTGCGTAACGCTGGCTTGGCCGACCCCGAAGCGCGCATCGTGCTGGAAAAGCCGATCGGCCACTCGCTGGCGTCTGCCACCGCCATCAACGAAGCCATCGGCGCGGTGTTCGACGAGAACCAGGTATTTCGCATCGACCACTATCTGGGCAAGGAAACCGTACAGAACCTGATGGCGCTGCGCTTTGCCAACGCCCTGCTGGAACCGGTGTGGCGCAACAGCCAGGTCGACCATGTGCAGATCAGCGTTTGCGAGACCCTGGGGGTAGAGAACCGCGGCGCGTACTACGACCGCGCCGGGGCAACACGCGACATGCTGCAAAACCACCTGCTGCAGCTGCTGTGCCTCGTGGCCATGGAGCCACCTGCGCAGTTCGAGGCTGAAGCGGTACGTGACGAAAAGGTGAAGATCCTGCGGGCCCTCAAGCCGATTACTGGCCAGGACGTGCAGGACAAGACCGTGCGTGGCCAGTATGGCGCCGGGCATATCGGCGGCCAGGAAGTACCGGCCTATTACTTTGAAAAGGACGTCGACAACGACAGCGATACTGAAACCTTCGTTGCCATGGAGGCGCACATCGACAACTGGCGCTGGGCAGGTGTGCCCTTCTACCTGCGTACCGGCAAGCGCATGGCGCGGCGGTCTTCACAAATCGTCATCCAGTTCAAACCGGTACCCCATGAGCTGTTCAGCGGCGGCCAGGTAAACCAGCTGCTGATCCAGCTGCAACCGGATGAACGCATCAGCCTGCGCATGATGACCAAGAGCCCGGGCAAAGGCATGCGCCTGGAACCGGTAGACCTGGACCTGAACCTGGCCCAGGTGTTCAGCCAGACGCGCCGTTGGGAGGCTTACGAACGCTTGCTGCTGGACATTGTTGAGGGTGATTCGACACTGTTCATGCGCCGCGATGAAGTGGAGGCGGCCTGGCACTGGGTCGACCCGGTGATAAAGGGCTGGCAGGAGCACTTTCAGGCGCCACGCCACTATGTAGCCGGCAGCAATGGCCCGGAACAGGCCGTCAGCCTGCTGGCCAGGCATGGCAGGCATTGGCACAGCTGAAGCGCTTCGCTCTGCGTTGCGGGTAGGCGCTGCACGCAATCTGTCGCTCGGAAGGTGCATACGGCCCTTCCCTAGACAGGAGTATCAACATGTTCATCGAATGCAAAACCTGGACAGCCCAGCTCGACAAGATGCCACCAGGCACTCGCCTGCGGGTGCACGGCACAATCACCGTGGGCCATCCAGGCGTAGTACCGGTACTGGTCAAGCGCGCCATCCAGGACAGATCCTTTGCACTGGCCCTGGAGCTTGAGCTGAAAGAAGAGGAAGGCATCTTCAATCAGGTTGTCTGCGACAAGGAAGTGCGCATTGAACTGCCGGGCGAGCATGGCCCAATCCCGAAAGTGGATATTTTCCACGACGGTAAGGTGATCGCCACCATCACCGACATCATCGAAACCCACTGATGCCGACTGGCGGTCACGGCAGGCGAACAGCCTGCCGTGACCGCTTCGTACCAGGCGCGAGCTACCTATGGCCGCATCAGAGGGTGAATATTCATACAGTGCCATTTACCCTGCCCCTGCTGCGCCCTAGAATGGCCCGATGCACACAGATGACCTCTCCCTCCTGCTGAACTCCCTCAACGATGCTCAACGCCAGGCCGTCGCGGCCAAGCTCGGGCGTCAACTGGTGCTTGCTGGCGCCGGCTCCGGAAAAACCCGCGTGCTGGTGCATCGCATTGCCTGGCTGATCCAGGTGGAGCAGGCATCACCACACTCGATCCTGTCGGTGACCTTCACCAACAAGGCGGCGGCAGAAATGCGCCATCGGATCGAGCAACTGCTGGGGATCAACCCGGCAGGCATGTGGGTCGGCACGTTCCACGGCCTGGCCCATCGTTTGCTGCGGGCACACTGGCAGGAAGCGCGGCTGGCGCAGAACTTCCAGATTCTCGACAGCGACGACCAGCAACGCCTGATCAAGCGGGTGATGCGCGAGCTGGGGCTGGACGAGCAGAAGTGGCCTGCACGCCAGGCCCAGTGGTTCATCAACGGGCAAAAGGACGAAGGCCTGCGCCCACAACATATCCAGGCTGGCGGCGACCTGTTCCTGGCGACCATGCGCGAGGTCTATACCGCTTACGAGCAGGCCTGTGAGCGCGCCGGGGTCATCGACTTCTCCGAGCTGCTGCTGCGTGCCCTGGACCTGTGGCGCGACCACCCAGGCCTGCTGGAGCATTACCAGCGCCGCTTCAGCCACGTGCTGGTGGACGAGTTCCAGGACACCAACGCCGTGCAGTACGCCTGGCTGCGCCTGCTGGCGCGCGGTGGCCACAGCCTGATGGCGGTGGGTGACGACGACCAGTCGATCTACGGCTGGCGCGGGGCCAAGATCGAGAACATTCACCAGTACACCGCCGACTTCCCTGACGCCGAAATGATCCGCCTTGAGCAGAATTACCGCTCCACCGGCGGCATCCTCAAGGCCGCCAACGCGCTGATCGTCAACAATACCGGGCGCCTGGGCAAAGAACTGTGGACCGACATGGGCGAAGGCGAGCCGCTGACCCTGTACGCGGCCTACAACGAGCACGACGAAGCGCGCTACGTGGTGGAAACCATCGAAAGCCTGGTCAAGCAGGGCAATGCACGTAACGAAATCGCCATCCTGTACCGTTCCAACGCCCAGTCGCGGGTGCTGGAAGAAGCCCTGTTGCGCGAGCGTGTCCCCTACCGTATCTATGGTGGCCAGCGCTTCTTCGAACGCGCCGAAATCAAGAACGCCATGGCGTACCTGCGGCTGATCGAAGGGCGTGGCAACGATGCTGCCCTGGAGCGGGTAATCAATGTGCCGCCGCGTGGCATTGGCGAGAAAACCGTCGAAGCCATCCGCGAGCACGCCCGCCACAGCCAGGCATCAATGTGGGAGGCCATGTGCCAACTGCTCGCTGCCAAGGCCCTGAAAGGCCGCGCCGCCAGCGCCCTGGGTGCGTTCATCGAACTGATCGAAGGGCTGGCTGCCAAAGTCGTGGACATGCCACTGCATACCATGACCCAGACCACCATCGAACAGTCCGGGCTGATCATCTATCACCAGGAAGAAAAAGGTGAAAAGGGCCAGGCACGGGTAGAAAACCTTGAGGAACTGGTCAGCGCAGCGCGCAACTTCGAGCCCACCGACGAAGACGCCGATCTCTCGCCGCTTTCGGCCTTCCTCGGCCACGCCTCGCTGGAGGCTGGCGACACCCAGGCCGACGAGCACGAAGACAGCATCCAGCTGATGACGTTGCACAGCGCCAAGGGCCTGGAATTCCCCTACGTGTTCCTGGTGGGCATGGAAGAAGGCCTGTTCCCGCACAAGATGAGCCTGGAAGAACCCGGCCGCCTGGAAGAGGAACGCCGCCTGGCCTATGTCGGGATTACCCGCGCCATGCGTCAGCTGATCATGACCTATGCCGAGACACGCCGCCTCTATGGCAGCGAGACCTACAACAAGGTGTCGCGTTTCGTACGTGAAATTCCGGCAGGCCTGATCCAGGAAGTGCGCCTGTCCAACAGTGTCAGTCGCCCGTTCGGTGGGGCCAAGGCAGCCACCAACAGCAACCTGTTCGCCAATGCCAGCATTCCGCAGACGGCTTTCAACCTTGGCCAGCGTGTTCAGCATGCGGTGTTTGGCGAGGGTGTGATCCTCAACTTCGAGGGCTCCGGAGCCCAAGCGCGGGTGCAGGTTAATTTTGCCGAAGGTAGCAAGTGGCTGATGCTGGGCTATGCCAAGCTCGAGGCCCTGTAACATTCAGGCAAAAGCTCGAAACACTCTGTCGCTGGTCATGTGCACGGGAACCTGTGCACCATGACGCGCGTGCAATCCACAACAGGGGATATCCCACTTATGCAACGTTTTCTTAGCATCGCTCTGGCGCTCTGCGTCGGCCTGACGCTGAGCCTGGACGCCAATGCCAAGCGTTTCGGCGGCGGCAAGAGCTCGGGCTCCGCGCCTATCCACCAGACCCGTCAGGCTACGCCAACCACGCCTGCCGCCGCGCCGACCGCACCTGGTCGTGCAGCCCCGGCCGCCAGCGGTGCTTCGCGCTGGTTGGGCCCACTGGCCGGCCTGGCCGCCGGTGGTCTGCTGGCGTCCATGTTCATGGGCGACGGTTTCGAAGGCTTCCAGATCATGGACTTCCTGATCGTGGCGCTCATCGCCTTCCTGGTGTTCCGCTTCATCGCTGCACGCCGCCGTCAGCAGCAGCCGCAAATGGCCATGCCAGGCCATGCGCCAATGCAGCGTGAGGCTCACGCGCAGCCTGCCCAGCCGTCGGTCTTTGGTAGTTCCGCCGCACCTGCCGCCGCAGCTGCGCCGGTAATCAACGCCCCGGCATGGTTCAACGAGCAAAGCTTCCTGGCTGCCGCCCGTAACCACTTCCAGTCGCTGCAGCAGCACTGGGATGCCAACGAAATGGACAAGATCGCCGAGTTCGTTACCCCGCAAATGCTCGAGTTCCTCAAGCGCGAGCGTGCTGAACTGGGTGACGGCTTCCAGTCCACCTACATCGACAACCTCGAAGTACAACTCGACGGTGTCGACGACCGCGCTGACCGTACCGACGCCACCCTGACCTTCCGTGGTGTGTCGAAGAACTCGCGCTTCGACCAGGGCGAAGTGTTCAGCGAAAGCTGGCACATGGTTCGCGCCCCAGGCGAGAACCAGCCTTGGCTGGTGGCCGGTATCCGTCAAAACGGCTAACCGCTGCGTGCTGCACAAAAAACCCCGGGCCTGTCCCGGGGTTTTTGCTTTTGCCAGAGTGGCCTACTAGGGTATAACGCGCAGCGTTGTCATCTAGGTCAGAGGAAGTGAACCGTGGAAGAAGTGATCGAACAACTCCGTGAAGCCAATCAGCCCGTACCCGTGCCCCTTGAGCTTCCCGACGAGGACCAGTTGGTCGAAATCGAAGAAGAGCTGTTCATCAACATTCCGTTCGTGTTCAAAGAGTTTCTACTGACCGTCAGTGACGTGGTGTATGGCTCGCTGGAGCCGGTGACTGTCACCGACCCGCAGTCGCACACTTACCTGCCCGATGTCGCCGCCAACGCCTGGGATGCCGGCGTGCCGCGAGACCTTATTCCGCTGTGCCAGGACGGCGACAACTACTACTGCGTCGAGGAAGACGGAACCGTGGTGCTGTGGGAAGCGGAAGAGGAAATTGTTGGCGAAGACAGCTGGGAATCGGTGTGGCACTGGGCGCGGGATGTTTGGCTGGAGAGCTGATCACTACCCTTTGCCAGGTTAGCGCGCGCCCCTGGAGCGGCCTTGTGTCGCGATAGGGCTGCGAAGCAGCCCCGGCAATCTTCGCACCAGTGCAGAAATCGTGGGGCTGCTTCGCAGCCCTATCGCGACACAAGGCCGCTCCTACAAGGTCGTGCGTAGGCAGAAACAGGAATGATTATGGCTTAGTGCCATCAATGGAGTTAAAATCGCCAGGCTTTCTGCGCCTGGCGACATTGCTACCGCTCCATCCCCTCGGACGACGATGAAATCTTGCGCAGGGAGCATTGCTCCCCTCAGTGCGTGTTCTCGCGACTGTTCTCCAGCGTCTCCAGCAAAGCAATCTGCATGCGCGTATGCACACGGATGAACCAGCGCCACAACAACGCCACCACCACCGCAGCCACCACGGCAATCACCAGCAGCAATTCACTGGTCGGCAGAATGCTCGCTGAAAGCGCCGAAAGCAGCAGGAAAATCACCAGCAGCGACAATAGCGGGATGACCTCGGCAATCACGCGGCGCACACGCTGGGTATGCCGCCCGGCCATTTCCGGCTTCACGCCCATCTCTGCCAGCAGCATCGACAGTGCCTTGAGCTTGCGATAGGCGGCAATCAGGAAGGGCAGCGACAGCAACAGCGCCGCCCCCCAGATCATCGCCTTCTGCTGGCTGACATCGCTGACCCACTCACTAAGCCAGTTGCCGATACGCCCTGCGAAGTAGCCGCCACTGAAGAAGATGGCGACCACCAGCGCCAGGTTCACGCCCACTTGCAACAGGATGCGCCGGATCATCGCCGCCAGCATGGCGCCCTCGCCCTGTGGCTGGATGTTGCGTAGCCACTCGCCATACAACGAGAGCACCCGCGCCAGGCGGCTAGGCACAATATTGCCAAGCTTTTGCGACAACGGGTCGGCCGCGCGGATCAGGTAAGGCGTTAACAGGGTGGTGATTGCCGATACGGCGACCGCCACGGGGTAAAGGAAGTCGCTGGTCACCTGCAAGGTCATGCCCAGCGCGGCGATGATGAACGAGAACTCGCCAATCTGCGAAAGCCCCATGCCAACCCGCAACGACGTGCGCCCATCATTGCCGGCAATGAACGCCCCCATGCCGCAGGACAGCATCTTGCCCAACACTACCGCCAAGGTGATGACCACGATCGGCCAGGCGTAATCGACCAGCACTTGAGGGTCGATCATAAGGCCGATGGCAACGAAGAAGATGGCGCTGAACATGTCGCGCACCGGCTCGATCAGGCGCTCGATTTTCAGTAGCTGGCGTGACTCGGCCATGATCGCGCCAATCAGGAAGGCGCCCAGCACCATGCTGTATTCAAGCTTCACCACCAGCAGGCAGAAGCCGAAGCACAGGCCCAGCACGGTAATCAGCAGCATTTCGTTGCTTTCGAACTTGGCCACATAGGCCAGCAGGCGCGGCACCAGCAGGATGCCGATGACCAAGGCGACGATCATGAACAGCGAGAGCTTGCCGACGGTGGAGAACACCTCGCCCGAGCTGACCGTGCCGCTGACGGCGATGCCCGACAACAGCGCGATGATACCGATACCCAGGATGTCCTCGACGATCAATACGCCAAAGATCAGCTGGGCAAAGCGCTCGTTCTTCATCTTCAGGTCATTCAGCGCCTTGACGATGATGGTGGTCGAGGAAATGGCCAGGATGGCGCCGAGGAACAGTGAATCCATGGTGTTCCAGCCGAACCAGCGGCCGATTTCGAAGCCGATCCAGATCATCAGCACGATTTCCAGGAACGCCGCGATAAACGCCGTAGCGCCCACCTTGAACAGCTTGCGCAGGCTGAACTCCAGCCCCAGGCAGAACATCAGGAAGATCACCCCCAGCTCGGCGAGGGTCTTGATGGTGTCCTCGTCATGGATCAAGCCGAACGGCGGGGTGTGCGGGCCAATGATGAAGCCGGCGACGATGTAACCCAGCACCACGGGCTGCTTGAGCCGGTGAAACAGAATAGTGACCACGCCAGCGACCAGCATGATGACTGCCAGGTCCTGGATGAAGCTGATGGCATGCATGGCGTGATACTCCTTTTCTCGTCTTTTCTGGATGCCTGGGCAGACCGCTCCTCTGCCAAGGCAAACCCGAGCGAGCAGCAAGTACATACTGTATTGAATGCAGGAAACCCCATGTTGCATGGGCGTACTCAGGTTAACATCGCACCCCGCCGCAAAAAGCCGGTGCAATATGCAGAAACAGATCGGCTGGAAACGCGCCGCTGATGGCATGATCAGCGTGACGATGGCGCGTCAGCCAACGTCCCGTATCAGCAAGGCAAATTCAAAAGAGGGGAACAGAAGTGTCAGCAGATAACGCCCTCCATTCGCCCGATTCAGCGCAACCTCACCGTGAGCACACTATGGAACCTGGAAACGCCCAGCTGAGCATGACCGTCCTGATGACCCCGGACATGGCCAACTTTTCTGGCAACGTACATGGCGGCACCCTGCTCAAATACCTCGACGAAGTGGCCTACGCGTGCGCCAGCCGCTATGCCGGCAGCTATGTGGTGACCTTGTCGGTTGACCAGGTAATCTTCCGCGAGCCCGTGCACGTGGGTGAACTGGTGACCTTCCTTGCATCGGTCAACTACACCGGCAACACCTCGATGGAGGTCGGTATCAAGGTGGTGACCGAGAACATCCGCGAGCGCTCGGTTCGCCACTCCAACAGCTGCTTCTTCACCATGGTCGCGGTCGACGACAACCGCCGCCCGGTACCGGTGCCGCCGCGCCAGCCGCACAGCAGTGAAGAAAAGCGCCGCTTCCTGCAAGGTCAGCAGCGCCGCCAGATCCGCCAGGAACTGGAGAAGCGCTATCAGGACCTGAAAACCGACGCGATTTAAAACGCCAGCTGCTGCGCCTCGAAGCGCACCCGTGGGTGGGCGATGCGGTCCTGGGCCCGTACCAGCTGCAGTTCGTAGCTGGCGCAGGCCTGGGTTTCCAGCAAAACCTCATGCACTGCGGCAGCGGTGTACTCGAATGCCTGTACCCAGCTGTCGCCGAGCAGCACGCGCGCCAGGAACAGGCCCGAGGTGAGGTCGCCCACCCCCACCGGCTGACGCGGGAACGCCAACAGCGGGCGGCGCAGGTGCCAGCTGCGTTCGGCGGTCACCAGCAGCATTTCGAACTGGTCTTCGCCCCGCCCGGGGTAAGCCAGGTGCTTGACCAGCACCACCTGCGGCCCACGCTGCAGCAGGCTGCGCGCCATGTTTACGCAATCCTCCAGCGACTGCGCGCGGCGCCCACAGAAGCTGTCCAGCTCCAGCTGGTTGGGGCACAGGATGTCGGCCCTGGCCGCTGCCTCGTCGAGCAGGAAATCGCTGACTTCCGGTGGCACGATGCAGCCCTTTTCAGGGTGCCCCATGACCGGGTCGCACAAGTACAACGCTTTTGGGTTTACCGCCTTGATACGCTCGACCCCGGCCAGGATCGCCCGCCCTTGCTCGGCACTGCCCAGATAGCCGGAAAGCACCGCATCGCAGTGCCCCAGCTCGCCGATGTTGGAAATACCTTCTACCAACGCAGGAATTTGCGCCGGGGCAAGCACTTCACCCGCCCACTGGCCATACTGAGTGTGATTGGAGAACTGCACGGTATTGAGCGGCCAGACATTGACCCCGATACGCTGCATGGGAAACACCGCAGCGCTGTTTCCGGCGTGGCCGAACACCACATGGGACTGGATGGCGAGCAGGTGCGGGGTACGTTTCATGCGGGAAGTTTCCAAAGCTGTTTCAAAGGATTGTGCACAGCGCAGTATGAACTCGATTGCCACCTGTACGACAGGCCAGGGACGCAGTTAAGCTGGATCTACCTGTTTGGAGCATATGCAAATGTTGACCCTGGAGAACCTCTTCGTCCTGATGCTGGTAGCCACGGCAGGCGCCTGGTTGTGGCACAACCATGGGTTGCGCGAAAAAGCCCTGGAACGGGTCAAACAGCATTGCGCCAAGCTCGACCTTGAGCTGCTCGACGACGCCGTCGCACTGAAGCGCATCGGCTTTGTCCGTGATGCCAATGGCCGCAAGCGCCTGGCACGCATCTATGCCTTCGAGTTCACCGTCACCGGCGAGCAACGCCACCCCGGTACCGTGACCCAGTTCGGCGCACACAGCGTGCAGATCGAACTGGCGCCCTACCCATTCGAAATCAAGACCCCGCCCCGCACCGACAACGTCATCGAGATGCAGCAGTGGCGCCAGGAACACAATCGCTGGCGCAACTGATCAGATCACGCGGCATTCGCTCAACCCGGCTTGCAATGCGGGTTGCGATTGCGGCTGATCGAAAATCAGCTCGATACGCGTATCCCTGCGCCAGTCGCTCGGCTGCCAGTCAGGCATGGTTCCATTCAGCCCATTGAATGATTGCCAGCCCTCCTCGCTGTGGATAACCCCCTTCGCACGCCGCCATGGCCAAGTGCGCAAGAACGCCATTAGCCGCTGTGGATAAAAACGCTGCGCAGGGTGCCAGCGCCAGCCAATGCTCCAACCTCCCTCCCCCTCCTGGGCAAGACAGATCGGCTGGCCGGGGTCTGTCCACACTATTGTTGGGGCTCGCCCAAGATTGTCGACAATCCTGTTTTCATCAAATGGGCTGTCGACAATCTTTGCGCCCCCGCCAGGAAGGCTTGATAAAGGCACCTGACCTTGTACGGACCAGAGTATGTTCTTGTCAGGAAACTTATTAGTTATCAACAACTTGGATATTTCATCCACAGCCTCTGACTTGTTGAAAACCACGCTGTCGGACGCGTTGAAAGCCTGTTGCTGGGCCTCCGGAAGCGGCTCGTTTCGCACAATGGATTGCGCATCGACAACCATCAACAATGGCTGGATTGTCAGCACTCCAGACCAAGGGACCTGCTGTAATTGAGCAAGCAACTGCAACGGGTGACCCAGACCGGACGGCTCGATAAACAGCCGGTCAGGCCGGGATTTGCGCAACAACCGGCCCAGGCCCACCTGGAACGGCATACCGTTGACACAGCACAGGCAGCCGCCCGCAACCTCACCGATGGCGATGCCATCTTCGTCACGGCTGAGCAAAGCCGCATCCAGGCCAACCAGGCCGAATTCGTTGATCAATACCGCCCAGCGTTCGTTGTCCGGGCGCTGGGCCAGCAAGTGGCGGATCAGGGTAGTCTTGCCGGCCCCCAGTGGGCCGGCAATCACATGGGTGGGAATGTTCTGCAGCATGGGATGGCTTCAGGCGGGGTGGTAGCTCACTATGCGCCGTCAAGCTAGCCAGTCAAGGCTGAGCAACAGGCGCCCCTGCTGGCCCGAGGGTGAGCGGTGCACCAGGCCCGCGCCTTCGTTCCCCTGCCACTTCTCGCCTTTAAGCACAGCCACCTGGCCAGCGTGCAGATGCTGGATGTTATCCACAGAAGAAAGTGCTGTGTGTAACTCACCACGTGGGCTTTCCTGCTCTCGCAGCCACTCGCTACCGGGCCCTGTGTAGGTGGTAAGCAGCCGCACAGGCACGTTATCCACATGGAAACGCGGGCACATGGGGCCGGCCAGTACCCGCAAGCGCAAACCGACCCGCCGTGCACCCAGCAGACAGGCGTAGGCAGCCACCAGCCAGGTCACATCGGCTACGAAGGCTTCGTAGCCTTGCAAGTCGGCCGCTTCACGCAGAAGGTCTGGCAAAACCGGCATCTGTTGCTCGTCCACATCGATTACGCGCTGATCTGCCAGCGGTTGGCCAAGGCTGACCACCAATTCGGCAAAATCCTCCAGCTGTGGCGGCAAGCGCCGGCGCCAAACCGCCAGGTTCACGCCATCTCGTAATACTTCGGTAAGCACCTGAGGGGTTTCACCGAACACCTGAAAGATATCCACAGGCTTGAGCGCCGGGTTCATGCGGCCTCCTCCTGGTACCAAGGGCCAAATGGATCGTCTAGGCGCAACCAGCCCATGTGGCCCAAGCCCATTTCTTCATCCGTCAACAGGCATGCATCAAGTTCTGTGGATAACTGTTCGAAGTCGATACTCTGCCCGATAAACACCAGTTCCTGCCGGCAGTCACCGGTCTCAGCGGTCCAGTGTTTCAGGATCTCGGTCGTGTTATCCACATCCTGGGGCCAATGATCTCGCGGTACAAAACGCCACCAGCGACCCGCCAGGCCATGGCGCATCATGCCACCCGCCTGCGACCAGCTACCGGCTTCCTGATACTTGCTGGCCAACCAGAAAAAGCCCTTCGAGCGCAGCAGGCGACCATTGCTCCAGGGCTTGTGGATAAAGTCGAAAAAGCGCTGTGGATGAAGCGGCCGCCGGGCCTGCCAGGTGGTGGCTGCAATGCCATATTCTTCAGTCTCCGGCACATGCTCGCCGCGCAATTCTTGCAACCAACCAGGCGCCTGGGCGGCCTGGTCGAAGTCGAACAGGCCAGTGTCCAGGATGCGTGCCAACGGCACCTGGCCCATGACCATGGGCACGATCTGCGCCCGGGCATTGAGGCTGCGCAAAATGGCCATGAGCTCATCGCGCTCGTGCTGGCTGATCAGGTCGATCTTGCTCAGCAGCAGCACGTCGGCGAACTCGACTTGTTCGATCAGCAGGTCACTGATCGATCGTTCGTCTTCCCCACCCAGTGTTTCGCCACGGCTAGCCAGGCTGTCTGCTGCCTGGTAATCGCGCATGAAATTCAGGCCATCGACCACCGTGACCATGGTGTCCAGACGCGCCATATCAGACAAGCTGCGGCCCTGCTCGTCGCGAAAGGTGAAAGTCTCGGCAACTGGCAGTGGCTCGGAGATACCCGTGGACTCGATGAGCAAATAATCGAAACGGCCTTCTTCGGCCAGCCGCGCCACCTCTTCCAGCAGGTCTTCACGCAGTGTGCAGCAGATGCAGCCGTTGCTCATCTCGACCAGTTTCTCTTCAGCGCGGTTAAGGCTGACGTTGCGCTGCACCTCGCTGGCGTCGATGTTGATTTCACTCATGTCGTTGAC
Source organism: Pseudomonas sp. NPDC089547 (assembly GCF_050280665.1). Lineage (NCBI taxonomy): Bacteria > Pseudomonadati > Pseudomonadota > Gammaproteobacteria > Pseudomonadales > Pseudomonadaceae > Pseudomonas > Pseudomonas sp. NPDC089547. Next base: position 18,477 of record NZ_JBNNVS010000041.1, read on the forward strand.
GATGACCGCAACCCGCAGGTTGTCACGGTTACGCAGTACATGGTTGAGCAAGGTGCTCTTGCCGGCGCCAAGGAAGCCGGACAGCACGGTGACGGGGAGACGATTGGACATGGCGAAACCTCTTCAGGCGAGCGCATTCGAAACGATGCATTGCACAATGTTATAAAGTAACAATACAATTTCGCCAAGCCGTTCTCGACGGACGCGTATTCACCGGGGATGAAAAATGAACCTGCCACGCGCCATGGTGTTGTTTTTGCTCGCCATGCCCACTTCGCTGTTCGCCATGCCAAAGAGCAGCCCGTTGGCGGTGTGTACCCGCAGCGCGACACTGCTTGCCTGCCAGGACGGCAAGGGCAGCTACTACAGCGTGCGCAGCGAAGGCAGCACGTTCTACCTGCGCGGCTATGACTCCGGCAGCCGGCGCCTGTGGGCACAAACCAACAGCCGCTATGGCACGTTGACCTTTTTTACCGGCCTGGCGAGCGATGGCGAAGCCTGGGTGGGTTACAGCCGTCGCGTTGGCTGGACCACCCTGAACCGCGTATCCAGTTCCAGCGGGCAGCGCTTCAAGCTGCATTGCAGCTTGGTAGGCGGTTGCCAGTGATGACTCTTTTTGTTTGGAATTCCAGATGACCCAGCTCAAGCTCCCCGACATCGCTGCACAAACCCTGGAGTACACCTTGCCTTTGGACTGGGTGGGCATGTGCGGGATCGCCTTGCCTGTGCAATTCGAAGGGCGCACAGCAGCCGCCAAAATCGATGCTGGGGTAAGTCTGGTAGACGGCAGCTCACGCGGCATCCATATGTCGCGGCTTTACCTTGCCCTGGAGTCATTGGAGCACCAGCCCCTCACCCCGCTAACAATCAGGCAGCTACTGGCTGATTTCCTGAGCAGCCATGAAGGACTTTCTTCGGCAGCCTACCTGCGCCTGCGCTTTGAGCATCTGCTGAAAAGGCCGGCCTTGATCAGCCCACTGGCAGGCTGGAAGAGCTATGCCGTAACGGTCGATGCACGAATAGAAAATGAAATGTTCCACGTGGAACTATCTGTTTCCGTACCCTATTCCTCCACCTGTCCATGCTCCGCTGCACTCGCACGGCAGCTGATTCAACAGCAGTTCCTGGACGACTTCAGCGAAGAGCAGGTCGAAAAATCCGCAGTTTTGCAGTGGCTTGGTAGCGCCGAAGGTATTGTGGCCACGCCCCACAGTCAACGCAGTACCGCGCAAATCCAGGTACGGCTGCGCAGCAATGAACACGCATTACCCATCACCGAATTGATCGATTGCATTGAGGCAAGCTTGGGTACCGCTGTGCAGACTGCGGTGAAGCGCGCGGACGAACAAGCCTTCGCCTTGGCCAATGGGCAGAACCTGATGTTCTGTGAAGACGCCGCACGACGACTGCACAAGGCACTACGGCAAACGGAATGGAGCACGGCCTTCAAGCTGCGCGTTGAGCACGCAGAAAGCCTGCATGCTCACGACGCCGTTGCCACCAGCCAATGGCAATGGGACGTCAGCTGCGCGGTTTGACCGTGCCACAATCATTGCCCAGCCACACCGCACGGGTGTTCATACTGCCTTGCTGCTGCACACCCGAGGCGTTGAAGGTACCACTGACCTGAGTGGTGAATTCCCGGTCGCTAAGAAAGGTAGCCTGGCCAGTACCCTGCGCCTTGGGGCAGCTGAACTGAAACTTCCACACATTACCGGTACGGTCCGTGATCTTCTGGGTACAACCTGACTTCGGGTCCTGCAAGGGGATATCGTTGGTCGCCACCTGCTCGGGCGTGAGGCAGGAGCGCACGCCGTTGCCACCCACTGTCACCCCTTGTTTGGCCAACACCCCCTCCATCATCGCGCGCTGCTCGGGTGGCAGGTTTTTCAACTGACTGAGCATGAACTGCATGTCGGGTAACGGCTTGCCATCGACCTGCATGTTGCTGGTGGTCAGCTCCCACAAACCTGGCTGCAGCACCTGGGCATGCACCAGAGGGCTGCTCACAGCTAGGGCCAACGCCAACAGTGGCAGACGAATCTTCATGGACGATCGCTCCTGGAAAAACCGGCCAAGCGGGCCGGGCTGAACCTTGGACGCCAAATCCACCTTCAGGTTGCAAGGCGGGCCGGGAACGTGTTCTGTTAGCTCAAGTGTACTCGGCAAGCAGGATGCATATGGATTACCACAGCCCCTACTTTTTTGGTTACCTACTCGGCCTGATTCACCTACTGGGTATCGTCGCCGCACTGCACGCGATCTTTACCGTGCGCACCGCCCAAGGCGCCATCGCCTGGGCCATGCCCTTGTTCTTCATCCCCTACCTTACCTTGATCCCTTATCTGGTTTTTGGCGCCCGTTCGTTCTATGCCTATATCAAGGCCAGGCGCCAGGCCAACCAGGAAATGCACGTGGCCATGGCCAACCTCAACTGGCGGCCCTGGGTAGAAGAAGCCCTCACCGCCCGTGAATCAGAAAGCTACGCAGCCCTGCGCGCCATGCCCAAACTGGGGCGCATGCCTTGTCTGGCCAATAACCAGGTGAAGTTGCTGATTGATGGTAAAGCCACCTTCGATGCCATCTTCGCTGCCATCGACAAAGCCCGCGATGTGGTGCTGGTGCAGTTCTTCATCATCCATGACGACAACCTCGGCAAGGCATTACAGCAACTGCTGTTGCGCAAGGCTGCCGAAGGGGTGCAAGTCTTCGTGCTCTACGACCGCGTCGGCAGCCATGCATTGCCAGCTAGCTACAGCCAGCAACTGCGGGAAGGTGGTGTACAAATCCACGCCTTCGCCACCCGCCGCGGCTGGTTCAACCGCTTCCAGGTGAACTTCCGTAACCATCGCAAGATTGTGGTGGTGGACGGCCTGCTCGGTTTCATCGGTGGCCATAACGTGGGCGACGAATACCTCGGCGAGCATCCCCAGCTTTCCCCTTGGCGCGACACCCATGTGCAGATCAGCGGGCCAGTGCTGGCCTGCCTGCAGGAGTCATTCGCCGAAGACTGGTACTGGGCCACGCGCCAGTTACCACCGCTGATCCTCCCAGATACCTACCCGGATAACGGCGTGCTTTGCCAGGCCTTGGCCAGCGGCCCGGCCGATCCACAGGAAACCTGCTCGCTGTTCTTCCTCGAAGCGATCCATTCGGCTACCCGACGGGTGTGGATCACCAGCCCTTATTTCATCCCTGACGAGGCGGTGTTCGCCGCCTTGCGCCTCGCCGTACTGCGTGGGGTTGATGTGCGGGTGCTGATCCCGTCTCGGCCAGACCACCGGGTTGTCTATGCCGCCTCCAGCCTGTTCGCCTTCGAAGCGGTGCGTGCGGGTGTGCGCATGTTCCGCTATCAGCCGGGCTTCCTGCATCAGAAGGTGGTGCTGGTGGATGACGATGTCAGCGCGATTGGCAGCGCCAATTTGGACAACCGCTCGTTCCGCCTGAACTTCGAAATTACCCTGCTTACGGTAGATCGTGGCTTCGCCGATCAGGTCGAGCAGATGCTGAAGGATGACTTTGAGCAGGCACAGGAGATCACGGCTGAAGACAGCCGCGATACCCATCGGCTGCAGCAATTGGGGATGCGCATTGCACGGCTTATCTCCCCGATCCTTTGATGTTAAACGCGGTCCCTGTAGGAGCGGCCTTGTGTCGCGATGGGCCGCAAAGCGGCCCCGGCAACTTGTGCGGCACTGCTTAAACCCCGGGGCCGCTTTGCGGCCCATCGCGACACAAGGCCGCTCCTACAAGTTGGCACAATGCAGATCTAGCGGTACAAGTCCTCGCGGGTCCAGGGCAGGTCATGATGCCCATCGGCATACGGCTTGACCGCCAGAATCTGATGCAGATTGATCCACCCCTTCTGGAACGCATAAGCACACCCGGCCAGGTACAGGCGCCAGATTCGCAAGGTCTTCTCCGGCACCAGCGCCGCCGCCTTGTGCAGCTGGTTCTCCAGGTTCTCGCTCCAGTGGTGCAGGGTTTTGGCGTAGTGCAAACGCAGGCTCTCCACATCCACCACCTCCAGCCCTGTTTCACAGATGCTGGCGGTGATCATCGACAAGTGGGGTAGCTCGCCATGGGGGAATACATAGCGGTCGATAAATTCACCCGCGCCGCGCCCAACCGGCCTGCCATCGATGTGCTTGGCAGTGATGCCATGGTTCATCACCAGCCCCCCTTCCCTCACTGCCCCGAACAGCTTTTGGCAATACAACGACAAGTTGGCATGCCCGACATGTTCGAACATGCCAACACTCACAACCTTGTCGAAGCGTCCATCCTGCGGCAGGTCGCGGTAGTCGAGAATCTGCAGCTCCACCTTGTCGGCCAGGCCTTCGGCTTTCACTCGCTGGCGGCCGAGCTTCAATTGCTCCTTGCTCAAGGTAATGCCGAATACCTTGGCGCCATATTCGCGTGCAGCGAAACGCGCCAGCCCACCCCAACCGCAACCGACATCGAGCAAGTAGTCACCCGCGTCCAGCCGCAGCTTGCGGCAAAGGTGGTCGAATTTATCCTGCTGCGCTTGATCCAGCGTATTGTCCGGTTCACGGAAGTAGGCGCACGAATAAGCCATGTCCTGATCCAGCCACAGCTGGTAGAACGCGTTGGAAACGTCGTAGTGGTAGGAAATGGCTTCGGCGTCAGTGTGCTTGTCATGAGACAGGCGTTGCGGCAGCTGTTCATCTTCCTCCCTGAACAGCGCTTCACTCAGCTCATCGCATACACGGATGGCTTCACCAATATCGCCTTCCAGCTCCAGCTTGCCTTCGACGAATGCAGTGCCCAGCTGTTCCATGCTTGGGTGGGTCAGCTGGCCGATCAGCTGTGGCTCCTTGACCAGGATGGTGACCTGGGGGCTTGGCCCCAGATCGAACTGGTTGCCGTCCCACAGTTTCAACCGCAGCGGCAGGTGCAAGCTCTGAAGTGCCGGTGGAAGTTGCGCAAGCATGAACGACCCTCCTGTCCGAAATTGGCCACGACGCCTGATATTTCGAACGTCGCCGGATCAGAGTAGTTCATTCGTGGGAGCTTTCCTCTAAACAAGACCATGGTCTAGAACCAACTGATCTTATCCATACGGTGGATTGTATACAATTCTTGCGTCTCGGCTTAACCTTGTGCCCCTCTCGCTTCCTCATCCTGGAGTTGAACCCATGAAATCCTATGACGTGGTGATCATCGGCGGTGGCCCTGGCGGCTACAACGCAGCCATCCGAGCCGGCCAGTTGGGCCTGAGCGTGGCCTGTGTGGAAGGCCGCTCAACCTTGGGCGGCACCTGCCTGAACGTGGGCTGCATGCCCTCCAAGGCACTGCTGCATGCCTCCGAACTGTACGAGGCCGCCAGCGGTGAAGAGTTCGCCCACCTCGGCATTGAAGTAAAGCCCACCCTCAACCTCGCCCAGATGATGAAACAGAAGGACGAGAGCGTGACCGGCCTGACCAAGGGCATCGAATACCTGTTCCGCAAGAACAAGGTCGACTGGGTCAAAGGCTGGGGCCGCCTGGATGGCGCCGGCAAGGTTGTGGTGAAAGCTGAAGATGGCAGCGAAACGGTGCTGCAGGCCAAGGACGTGGTCATTGCCACCGGTTCCGAACCCACCCCTCTGCCGGGCGTGACCATCGATAACCAGCGCATCATCGACTCGACCGGCGCGCTGTCGCTGCCGCAAGTGCCCAAGCACTTGGTAGTGATTGGTGCCGGCGTGATCGGCCTGGAGCTGGGTTCGGTGTGGCGTCGCCTGGGTAGCCAGGTAACCGTCATCGAGTACCTCGACCGCATCTGCCCAGGTACCGACACGGAAACCGCCAAGACCCTGCAAAAGGCACTCGCCAAGCAAGGCATGGTGTTCAAGCTGGGTAGCAAAGTCACCCAAGCCACTGCGAGTGCCGATGGGGTTAGCCTGACGCTGGAGCCTGCCGCCGGCGGCAGCGCAGAATCGCTGCAGGCCGATTACGTGCTGGTAGCTATCGGCCGCCGCCCTTATACCAAAGGGCTGAACCTTGAAAGCGTGGGCCTGGAAACCGACAAGCGCGGCATGCTCGGCAACCAACACCACCGCACCTCAGTGCCAGGTGTATGGGTGATTGGTGACGTCACTTCCGGCCCGATGCTGGCGCACAAGGCAGAAGACGAAGCGGTAGCCTGCATCGAGCGCATCGCCGGCAAGCCGCACGAGGTCAACTACAACCTCATCCCTGGGGTAATCTATACCCGCCCGGAGTTGGCCACCGTGGGCAAGACCGAAGAGCAACTCAAAGCCGAAGGGCGTGCCTATAAAGTAGGCAAGTTCCCCTTCACCGCCAACAGCCGCGCCAAGATCAACCATGAGACCGAAGGCTTCGCCAAGGTCATCGCCGATGCCGAAACCGATGAAGTCCTCGGCGTGCATCTGGTTGGCCCAAGCGTCAGCGAGATGATCGGCGAGTTCTGCGTGGCCATGGAGTTCTCGGCTTCGGCAGAAGACATCGCCCTCACCTGCCACCCGCACCCGACCCGCTCCGAGGCCCTGCGCCAGGCAGCGATGAATGTGGACGGGATGGCGATGCAAATCTGACCGAAGCGGTTCTTTTCCAGATAGCAGAAAGAAGAAAGCCCTCCACGTGGAGGGCTTTCATGGTTTTCCTCAATAAAGACCGTATTTTCAATGCCTTACGGAACGCAGGCTGTGGACCTTTCTGACACTTTCGCCAACCTGTCACAGCCCGCGACTTCTAGGTATCGAGCCAAGCATCCAGACAAAAAAGCCTGTAAATGACAATAACTAACTGATTTTTATGCCTTTTTTCGATTCTTCGGCAGTCTACTTTCTATTTAAACCTTGAGGCCCTCAAACGCTCCGCCTTTTTCGGCAAGTGCTTGACTACACCCCTATTGCACATCCCACCCCGAATGAGATTCCATCCGCAAATCAAGGATGGAGATTTTCATGTACCTCGCTGAACTCGCCATAAAAAACTTCCGCAAGCTGCGCGACACAACACTGAAATTTCAGCCCGGGCTGAACGTTCTGGTCGGGCCCAATAATGTGGGAAAAAGCGCCGTTGTCGACGCGCTGCGGACGCTTCTGGCCGGGCACGAAGAGCCGTACCCACGTCTTGATATCGCCGATCGCCACCGGCCTCTTGAAGGCGAACCAGGTGGCGACATCAGCTTTCATTTTGTTTTCAGAGAACTGAGCCTTGATGACGAGGCTGACTTTATCGCGGCCCTGAAACCCTCAGCTGACAACGCTATGGAAGCGCACATCCACGTCCGCTACACCGATGCCGATCAATCTGGTCGCTTCAGGGTTAAACGATGGTGCGGAGATCACCAGGACATTGCTCTTACTTCGGACATGATGGAAAACCTGCGTGGGGTCTATCTTCAGCCTTTGAGGGATGCCGCACAGGGGCTTCGCCCCAGCCGCAACAGCCAGCTGGCTCGCTTGCTCCACTTACTGACTGATGACCAAGGCCGAGAGGCAATCAACGCCGCGCTGAAAGACCTGGATGACCAGTTGCAGCAGAATGAGTCGATCAAAAATACCCATGCCGCGATCTCTGCGCGCCACGGCGCCATGATGGGTGAGCAGTTGGCGCAGGTGCTTGCAGTGGGACTCAGTGCAACAGATTTCCAGCGTCTTTCAGCTCGACTTTCCATGACCGCGCAGTCCATGGAGATTGAGCAGAACGGCCTTGGGTTCAACAATCTTATTTTCATGGCCGTGGTGCTGAGCGAACTGGCCAGAAACCCAGAGGCTGCTTACCGCAGCTTGATTGTCGAGGAGCCGGAAGCGCATCTACACCCCCAACTGCAGCGCGTGCTGTTGAGCTACCTGGCAGGCATTCCTACGAATGAAGGTGAAAAGCCTGTGCAATTGTTCGTCACCAGCCACTCGCCAAACTTCGCCAGCAATTCAAAGCTTCAGTCCCTGGTGTGCTTGGTCGAGAACGATGCAGGTGTAGAGACTTTCTTCCCTCGCGATGTCCAGTTCGAAAAGGGTAAGCGAGAGAAGCTCGAACGCTACTTGGACGTGACCCGGGCAGAGCTGTTTTTCGCCCGTCGCGTCATTTTCGTCGAAGGCGCCGCCGAGCTCATGCTGGTGGACGCTCTCGCGAAACGGCTGGGTTTCGATTTGAAGGATTACGGCATCAGCCTCATCAGCGTCGAGGGACTTAACTTTGACTCGTTCCTCCCGTTGTTCGGTGAGAAAGGACTGCGTATACCTGTGTCTGTGGTCACAGATGCCGACCCGTTTGAAGAGGAAGAGATACCTGAATTAGCGGGAGCAGAACTGACTGATGCGGAGGTCGCGGAGGAGCTCCTCGCTGAGGCGGCGTATCTTGAAGAGACCGACGCACTGAACGAAGAAGAAATCGAAGAGCCTGCCGACTTGGAGGCCGGTGATGGCCAGGGGAAGAAGAAAAAGGTCAAGCGCAAGGCTGTCTATCCTGGGCTAGGCGAAGCCATTCAGGTATCGAGCAACACTTTGAAGATGAAGGCGTCCGAAGACCAGTATGTAAAAGTGCACCACGGGGTTAAGACACTGGAGTATGACCTAGCTTTGCATGAGGAAAATCGAGACGCAATGCTGAAAGCATTGGCTGAGTTTCATCCGAATATCTCGAAGGCGCTGCGTAAGATCGTAGACGCTACACCAGACAACACTGCGAAAGCAAAGGCGCTGTTCTGCGGTATGTTCGAGCGCAAGGACAGCCGTAGCAACGTTCAGAAAGGCCGTTTCGGTCAAGCGCTCGCCGAGCAGATTTCCCTGACACCTGGATGCAAAGTTCCTGCGTACCTTGAGCAGGCGATCAAGCACGTTTGCCAAGGAGCGGGCAAGCTATGAAATTGTCCGATGAGCAAAAGGCAGTGATCCACGCGCCATTACAGGCCATGGCCGTTACCGCCTGCGCCGGTAGCGGAAAAACTGCCACGGCAATCCGCAGACTCATCGCGATTCGGGAAAAGCTCGCAGATCACCGCGGGCGGGTCTTGCTGCTGTCGTTTTCCAATGTCGCTGTGAACACCTTCAACAAAGGTTACGCGCAGCTCGCATCAGGTTTACCAGACGACGCCAATCGTAAGCGCGTAGAGGTGGACACATTGGATGGCTTCTTCACCCAGCATGTTCTACGCCCCCATGCCTTCCGCTCCATGGGCGCCTCGCAAGCCGCCTATCTCGTGTCGGGATCAGAACCCTTCTTAAACAATTTCCAGTACTGGAGGAATGAGCAGGAGAAGGAGCGCCCTATCCCGCTTAAAGATCTGCAAGTGGGCGTAGAGGCTGGAAAAGCAGTCTTTTTTATCGAAGCTCGTGCTGGCGTTGAAAAGCTTGACCGCGGGAAGGCCAGAGCACTGATAGAGAAGCTAGGGCGTACTGGCGCGTATACCCATGAGCTGGGGCGCTATTGGGTCTATCGAACGTTCATTCAACAACCTGCAATTCTGCGAGCGCTCGTCACTCGCTATCCCCAAATTCTGGTAGATGAATCGCAGGATCTGGGGTCGATGCATCAGGCAATCCTTGAGCAACTGATCAATGCGGGCGCCCAGGTTTCATTGATCGGTGACGTTAACCAAGGCATCTTCGCTTTCGCCGGTGCCGATGGCATGTTTTTGAAAACCTACGCCGACCGCCCGGGAGTGCAAGACTATAAGCTTACGCGCAACTACCGTTCCCTCCCCCCCATCATAGATATTGCCAACCGGCTTTGCGGCCGCAACGATGAGCCAGACAGGGAAGCTGATCAAGGCGGAGCGTTTTTCATTGGCTACAAGGGCACCCGAATTCCCCATCTCATCACGGCGTTCAAAGCTCGCTTCAGTGAGTTGGGAATTGAGGCTTCAGATTCAGTCATTCTAAGCAGAGGAACTGATCGAGCCGCGAAGCTTTCAGGGAAGCCAGCGGCTCCAGGACAAGGTACGGTGAAGCTATTCGCGGAGGCTTCACTTGCCCGTGACCAACAGGGTCGGTTAAGAGATGCTTTCCGCCTAGTGTGCAGCGCGGTGGTTAGCCTTATTGACGATGCTCCGCATGGCCTCAGCTCTGCGCTACAGGCTTCGCCTCACGAGGAGTGGCTGCTGAGGCTCAGGCGATTATTGTGGGCATTTGTTCGAGATGCCGAGACGGGGCTTCCCTCCTCGTCGCTGCAAGCTTGCGCAGAGTGGCATCCGAAGCTCTTGGGCAATCTGCGCGCACTACTCGCAAAAATTGACCAACAGTTCGCGCTAAAAACGATTGCTACCTTCGGTCACATGATGGCCAAAAAGCGCTTGAAAGACATCCCGCTCACTGGCGCCAAGGCCGGTGAGCAGGAGCCACATGGCTTGAGGGTTGAAACTGTTCACCAGGTTAAAGGCGAGTCCATAGGAGCCGTGCTCTATGTCGCGACCAAGGCCAACATCTGCGCGATGCTGGGCGGCACAGAGACGGAGGACGGCCGCATCGGCTATGTGGCACTGACGAGAGCGAAAAATCTTTTCTGGCTAGCCGTTCCAGACAGCTGCTTAGACGAAGTGCGAGAGGACCTCATCAAGGCTGGCTTCACAGAGGTGCCAGCCGATAAGGCGGGTAAACGCTTAAAGAAAGACCCAACGGTCGAGTGAATACCCCCTTTCTCACTGTGTCCGGCGGGCTCATCACTCTCAAGCTAACAGGTGCTTTATGAAAACCACAAACGTCCGAAGATTCAGACCCGGCGATCCTTCACGACCGACGCGTGCCTTTTCAGTAAGGGATGAGGAGTAGTCGCAGCAATCCTTTAGCTCCCAGTCTGGCGACCTTGGGTTCAGAATCCGACCGGCAATGCCCGCCGTCACTACTTCAGAGGAACCAGCTTCCTCTGCTGCCAAAATTGCGGGGGGGGCTCATGCTGGTACCCAGGCCCGACAAATGCGCAGTTGCAGCCCTCAATCGCAAGGTTATCCAAGGCGGCACGCGTGTCAATCAAGATCTGATGCATGGCGGTGGCCGGCCCTCACAGAGATGACACTGGAGATTCAGTCTTCGGTGATATAATCGTCCAGACACTCGGGCAGCAACGTGACTTGCGTCCGGGATTCACCTTCAATGAATCGCTTCATGATCGTCCCCGCCACGATCTCAACGATCAGAAGGTTAGACAATCGCAAGCGTTTTCACCCAGCCTGGACCCATAGCAGCCGTTGGCGGAAGTCAAGCTGCGGCTAGTGTAGTGGGCTGCTCATTCGTTGATCTAGTTCATTTTTTCCTTTAAATGAAAACGAGATTTATGATTAAGTAATTAACCGCGCATGGCACTAGATTCCGACAGCCATGGACCTGAAAAGCTTTCGAGTTCTGTCGTAGGCGGAATCCTCAAGTTCCATGTTAACAAAATAACATGCACTTCTTAGTGGAACAGGATGGATGGACTCTTTATATTCAAAGCATAGATCCAGATTGGCTTGATAAAAGACACCAACTATTGCGTCGCTTAATTTGTCGCGCTCAGATTTCTTAAGGTTTCTTTGGAAAACCATTTCCAGTTCATGGCCTATATATGTTTTTATAAGACCTATGAAATTCTGATCGCTAAGAATTGAATTTAATATTCCATCCGCAGCAATTCCATGTGAGAGCGAGCATCTACTCTCTACAAGCAGTTCGTAATTCTTGACAAACAGAGAAAATAGATCTTGACTAAACTCGAAGATTCTTTGTCTGTCGACAAGATTTGAAATATCTACAGCTATTATTCCGGTTTTTGCTTGCCCAGCTTGAATGCGTTTATTTAGTTGAGAAGCACCATCCGAAAATTCGCTCCGAAATTTTTTTTCGCTGTGTAAATATTTACATTCGATCGCAAGCCCTTGAGAGCTTATGACTACATCACACTCAGTCGACAGGTCTATTTCTGCACTTTGTGAAAAGACCTTGCTAAACCTGCCGGCCATAGAAACTTCAAAAAAGCTATGATTATATTTTTCATTCTCGTCATCTAAAATAAATTTACCACCAAGAAGGTCTATCAGCTTTTGGTCTTCAACAATTACATTGCGGTCACTTCTAAACAATTCATTGAGATTACAATATTTGTTTATAATTCCGAAAAGTCTAGCAATTGCAGGTAGATCCATTTCACTAATTCTACCCAGCTCTTTTTTATAGTGCCATAGCTTTGTATTTTCAACTGGAGCCCCAAAGTCAAGACTCTTCTTGAGCGCCCTATAATTTTTGATTAATTCATCGTAATCGGCATGCAATGACTCTACGCGCTGTGAGCGTACTACGGAACTCATAAATTCCTCAAGTAAGTGGTTAAAGGAGTTAGTAGGTAGAATTTTTAATCTTTGTACCTCGCGAAGGGTAACCTCGATTAAGCTTCTACGATGCTCTAAGAACTCTGGATAGAGGTCAAGATGCCACTGTTTTGAGGTTTTCTCAAGTGCTTTGCAGTCGGGCCTTGAGAGTTCATCAGCTAACCAAATTCCAAAAGCCATATTGGCTAGATTTATCGTTTGACGATTCTCGCCTCGTTGAATATGACGGTGCAGCATCCTGATCGAAGAGCGATTCAATGCCGGTTTTGCCTACCTTGAAAGGTATCTAAGGGTCGTTCTCTGCCGGTCACGATTCCATTTCAAGCGATGGGTGATGCACTCGCGTCGCCAGGAGCCTCCGTGCAAAATGCGCATCCTCATGAGTGGTCAGCGTTGGGGCCTTCTATGATCGTCGGTATGAGGGCGATATATGGCTCATTTAAAATCTGTGTTCTAGAGTGCCTTAGGCACACATAACGACTCTAGATTTCACAATCTGTAATCTACTTGCAAGTATCCGCCCTGGTCATCGTGGTTCTCTGGCTTCGGTAAAGTCCGCAGACTCAGTGTCAGCCAACACCACGATGACCATCCCCTATCACCTTGGGCAACTTCGGCTAGTTCAATTACAAAACTTCCCAGGGCTCGACGTGTGTCATCGGTTCGCTGGTGTCTACAGCCATGTCTCGGGGTCAATTCCCCCGGCCAAAGCATAGAGAATGTCTTACTTCTTCCGTCCTCGGGGCTTTCCAAACGTGCTATCAGGGCGCAGGTGCTCCCTATCCACAATACCGTAAACATCCTCTAAAGCACGCATTGCTGTTATAAGCTTCCCACGTAGCGCCTCTTGGCGCTCAATTGCTTCCGAAGCTTCTAGAGTTCTTTGCGAGGAAGCTTTCCGTCTGGCAACGTTGGCAAAGCAGCCCACAACCATCGGTGCAATTTCTACCTCAATTAGCCATGGCGAGCGCGTGCGAAACTGAAGAGGGGCACTCCGTCGCTTATTAAGAAGAATGTTGAGTTCCTCGATTGAAATATCCGAGTTCACATCAGTATTTTGTTGAAACGCTTGTCTCAACACAACACCTCCAAAGCCATTGAAGTTTCTCAGCGCAGAGTCATTACCTAACATGACTACGAATGCGCCGTATGCTGTCATAACTAATCCAGCGGGGTCCATACTTTTAGCTAGATTTACGAATTCAAATGAGCCTGGTTCGATTAAGCTGATAAGAAAGCCTTGTTCTAGAGCGCTGTAGACTCCACCAACAGAGCTCTGAAGGGCTTCCATTACAATATCATATCTTTTCTCGCGGCTGCTAACAGATCTCAATTCACGAGCAATCTGAGGAACTGAACGTTTGAGAAGATCACGTTGGTCCCGGTGCTTCTGAGCTTCTAGCCACAATTGGATTCGCTGACCTAATACTTCAGGCGAAATGCTTTCGAAGTGTACACTATCAGAAAGCGTGCATAAAAAATCTGAGACACTCACAATATTAGCGATTGCAGATGGATTAACTTCATTATCAGTCAGTACACTCGCCTCCAACCAACGATCAGCGAGACGAGCTAGCGATTTACCTTTCCAGCCTCTAATGATCGACTGAGCACAGACGAAAGACAAAGTACGACGAACTGAGTCCATCCCCATAGTTCGAAGTTCATCTACGGAGCTAATAAGCGATGTAAGCTCACCTATGATTAGACCGACAAACCCCAAGGCAGTAGTTTTTTCAAGCGACTTAATATCGAATGGATTACTAATGCTAAAATCTTCTACATTCCAAAACTTTGTGATAGAGGTTACTGGCATCACTGCGCTTGGAAGCGCCAACAGCCGGGGGAGAATATTACTTACATCATAGCTATTACCGATAACTATAGATGGCGCATCAGATTCCTGCCATTTATCATTTTCCCATAAGACACGCAACTGACTGGCAGACAAATAGCCTCCAAATTCAGAACTTGTTAAGGAGTATGATCTGGCCTTTGCCTCTCCAGGGCGTGAAAGAATGCGTAGGAGCTCACTGTGTTCGACATCTACACCTTGAAATTTTTTCATATTTTCTTACCGAATAAGTTCTTGATTGAGACTTTGTCCGTATTAGGCTTTGCAAGTGCGGAAGCAAAGAAAGCATGAAGAGGATTTAGGTGATATATATCCAATATAGTTTTGGCTCTTGTAACCGCCATAAAAACAACTCGTCTCTCGTGCTCATTAAAACTCGAAAGCTCATCAGCTGAAACTATATGAGCGCATCGATATTCTAGGCCTTTGGACGAATGGACCGTGCTCACCCATATAGGTAGGTTAGGATCAAAGTCACTTGCCATAGCATTAGTAACAGAACCAGTCAAACCCGAATCCATTATAAGTTTATCGAATATTTCTCTAACCTTTGCTCGACGGGGAACTAGTACACCTATCGTTTGGTTTGGATATATCGCTAATTGCTTAATTAACTTTTTACTAAGAAGCCGAACTTGTTCATCAAGGCTGACACCCCCGACAACATCCACATCACCCGGATCACCCTTATATTCATGAGTATCGAGCATTGGAGTATGCCCGAATTTTCCGGCCATTATCTTGTCGGCTATCTTCAGGATCGCGGGAGCTACTCGATAGTGATATTTGAGAGTGATGGATCCCGCCCACGAATACTCTTTAAGCCATTTGGATCCAGATGCACCGGAGCCATATATTCCTTGGCGCAAGTCAGCAGCACAGCATAAATTTTTGGCTAGATACTTAAAAATATTAAGATCCTCGACAGAGTAATCTTGTGCCTCATCAACAAATATAACAGGATATGAGTTATGACCCATACCACGACTCATCAGTTCAGTCATGGCATTTTTTAGAGCCGCCTCCCGTTCACTGTAGGATTCTCCTGCTTTTCGCGGAGGCAAAAAATCGTGATCACCAAGTACCTGTTCCAGCAACTTGCGCTGAGTGATGATGCGGTTCGCTGGGAATGAGTACAGATCCGCACCTGTACGAACAAAGTTCTTCAACAAGCTGGTATAGCAAACAATGTAAAATTCCGCATCAGGTGACGCAAGAACTAAATGATTTGCGCGAAGTAGAAGTAAGTTTGTCTTCCCACTTCCAGGCGGCCCCATTAGTATTAGGTCTTTATCAAGATCTTCTTCAAGAACTTGGATTTGCTCGTCAAGCAACTCACTCTCATCAACCCACCATGTGCTAGACACTACTAAACCTCCATTGTTTAATCGGCGATCAACTCTTCAATTATAGTGATCATCCATTCTTGAAAAATTTCTGAGAAATTTTCAAAATTCGTAAAAGCAGGCCCAAGCTTGGTCCAACCAATTTCTGTATTGTCCAAACCCTTAGATGCTCTGACATGTACATCTACGGTTTGCCGATCGTTGAAAACCTCAATGGCGATTTGAAACCGGAATTTAGTGTTAAGGCCAAGCTTGGGTGCTGGATCAAACGAGTACGTGATAGCAGGATTTGGATACACATGCCCGTCAACAGAGGTCGCTCTGGAAGGCATGAATCCGTGTAGCGCTGCAAGTGCTATATCAAACTTTTCCCTGGCAGCGTTTACTGTCTGAACTAATCTAACTTCCTCCAATCGACGATTTTCTTGCTTTTCTAGAGCGTCTGCAGGATTTAAAATATTATTAAGCTTCAGCCTACGTTGAAGAGCCTGCTTCCTTTCATCAAGCGATGGCTTAACTGACTCATGAGCGGAGCCCATGAAATGCTCCCAGGAAACCAAATCAATCCTTTCCCTAGGATTTTTTACGAGGCATCGGGTCGCAAGGCTGCACAAATGATCGCCAACTTCATTGGATACAACTACGACTTGTTCATGGTTTATAGCCAGTACGAGATCAGCATGTCTCGCTGTAGCATGGTGAAAAATAGGTTTTCTGACAATGAGATCGTGTAGCACTGCACCGATTTGATAGAAGGTAATAGCACGCCAGCCTTCTAGTGACTTTTCTTCACGACCATGTATCATCTCAGGCGGGCTGTACTGATGTGTACCAATGAAAGCTTTGGACACTTGCAAAAGTGTAGCGGAATCGTCGTCATGCGGCTTCATGACTCCAAAGTCTAGCAACTTCAAAGATGAGTAGTCTTCACTCACATGTATATTGCTTGGTTTTATATCCCGATGTGTAATCCCCCATAGCTCAAGCTGCATAGCTGCGCTAGCTAATTGCTCAATTAACAAAGAAATCTTGTCAGAAGGTATTACATCCAAAACATCACTCAGCGGCTGTCCCTCTACGGCTTCCATTACTACGAAAAAGTGTCCATTTTTCTCACACAACCCTGCATCAATAATAGCCACTATATGGTCATGATGCTTATCTATCAAACTACGCTCGCGATCGACTCGTATCTGCTGTGCTTCTCTGCCATACTGTTCAACCAGAACTGGGTGAAATACTTTAATTACTGCTGCCTGCTTACCACGTTGCGCACTTAATACAACAGCAGATTTTCCATGTGAAATATAACCTGTTGGCTTCCATCCCGCTATATCCGGGCCTGCCATAAGGGTGTCCGAAAATAACTTAGCTTCTGCAAAATCCATCTTACATGACTCACAAAATTAGCAAATTTGGTAGCGGAAGCTTTCGGCGACTAGCATCACCTCGCACCCAGTAGCGGCTGCCTCACTAAGCCCACTATTTTGATGTTGGACAAAATCGAGACCATCCATACGTGTACGTATCTCTAGAGCGCTGGGATTTGAAGTACTCCAGTAGAATTGATAAACACTAAATAGATCTTTACAGTTAGGGCTATAGCAAACTGAATAATTACCAACTGGCTCAATTAATATTAGCGAAGAAGCACTGGTAACATAACCAGCAGCGATGAGTGGATCCCCCGTACAAAATAGCGATTTTTCTCGATAGGCAACACCGAACCGGTCGAGGAACCATTCGTTCAAGATCTGGTGCGTGGCCAGCGGCATATCCCGGGGTTTTCTTGCCCTCTGGAGATTTGGATTGGAGAACTCCCCAGTAGCGCCTGTCAGGTGCTTGCGGGAATGCGCACGAAAAAGCTTTCGGCCGATTGGTACCATTATTGCTTCCTTTTGAATGGAGCGTCCTGACAACGCATGGGATTGGCCCGTAGATGTAGTCTCACTCGCCTCTTAGTCACAGCGAGGGTGACCTTGCGACTTCGCCCATCATAGATACATTCAACGAGTCAAGGAACTGGCCGTATAAACCAGGCTTGCCGGTCCATCCCGCCGGCCAGACCGATAGGTTAAGGGCGACGATCGGCGCTTCTCTAGACCTCACTCAGGCTTGAAGATGGTCTGTATGCTGTCGACCCAAGGCTGTATCATTCGAGCCAGATCGCTACTGGTCCTGTAAACCACTTTTTTTACCTGTAAACCACCTAGGTTTACAGGTAAAAAAGTGGTTTACACGCTCTATCCGCCAGGCATTTTTTCAGCTGGGTTTTTTAGGCTTGCCCGAATTCATTTCCTCTACATACTTCGCGAACGCCACCTGAGTTTCACCAAGGGTGGCTTTAGGTAAAGGCTTGCGCCGCGGGGGTTTGGCGTGGGGGCTTCGGCTTGCTGACTCGATATGCTTTATCGCTTTGCGCTCCTGCTCGGTCATGGAGGAGTCGATCGCCAGTGCAGTGACGCGTTCGTCTCTCTCCTGCCTGGCGAACTGCACAATGTTGGATGTGTGGGTGGGCGGCACCTCTAGAGGACAATAGAGGTCCTTCCGTTTCGTCCCTCTAGGGCCTTCCACCGCTATCCGGTACAACTCCTCTACATCTCTCCTGCTGCTGGAGTACTCCGTAGACCGGTAGGCCTGGCTTAGATCACTCAGCACGATGTGGCTTCTGCGGGCCTTGCGACACTCAATGTAGGCAAGGCTCAGCAGGTGCACGGCCAATCGCTTCAGTCCGAAGGTCAAGCGGTAGAGCTCCGCAGCGAACTCCCCCTCATTGGCTCGTATCTGGCCGCTGCTTACCCTGACGCACTCAGCGACGTATGCCTTCCAGTCAGTGCCGGCCGGATCGTCCGGCTGCATGACTCTGGGCTGGATCAACAATCGCTGAGTGTCCTCCTGATTTCGTCCCATGAGCTTGTGCAACAGGCTGTAATTGGCGAGGTAGATCATCGGCAGACCTATCCGAGCCAGGGTCAGGAGTATGTCGGTCACCACGGCAGTGCCTTGGCCTTTGACGATATGCTGAGTCTCGTCCAGCAGTAGAAGTGATACGGCATGCCTGTGGACGATGCAACGGCATAAGTTCAACAGCTGGGAAGCGTTGGTTTTCTGTTCAGTAGGGTCGAAATTCAGCAAGAAATCAGCGAGCAATTGCCTTCCGCGGGCTTTGTCGCGGGCACTTGCGTACCAATAGGAGACCAGCGGTACGTTGTCCTGAAAATGGGTGCTTTCGAACTCAGCATTCGACGGAAGCAAACGCATCAGCGCCGCAATGGTCTGGGATTTTCCTACCCCGGCCAGGCCACTTAAGCAGATGGGTGCGACCTCGACATCCGGCGGGTTGTAGATTTTTGATTGGTAATCGCGCTCACTCGTAAACAAGCTTCGGCTGAACAGATCCGCTCGCCCAACCATTTCCTGGATGAAGGTCAGCGAAAACTGATTGGGCAGGTAGATCTGCTTCAGCCTGTCCAATACCACCTCACCCGCGATCATTGGATTCAATTTGCTGAGGTCGCCCAACGGTTCAGGTTGAACGGTCACACGCTTGCGGATTTGCTCGATCTCAAAGCATCCGTCAAACCGTGATTCGATTGCGGCGTTCATTGCGATTTCCCTGTGAAACGAGCAACGTCTGCACTGTCGCGCTTGGCAGCAGCATTCTTGGGTGCCCCACCAGGCTTACGTACACCCCCACCCCACGTTTCACCGGTGGCCTGCTCGAAACGATTTTGGTAGAACCACCTTGTCGCTGGAATTTCCTCTTCGAGATCGGCTTCGCTGTCGCGCCGCATTTGGCCAAGCTCGCACAATTCTCGAAGGGTCAAATCGATTGTTCCCTCTGTCGTCTTCACAGAGCGCATCACATCGAGCTCATAGAGAACACCCTCGACCTCGATCCAGATGTGCCTCACACACATTGTCAGCACATAGGCAGTGGTCTGAATCACACCATGCCTAGCAGCGCGATCAAATACCCCGGTTGCAATCAAAGCTTCAGATCGGTATTTCCGTTTGTGCAGGTAAACCGCATCCCTAGTGATGCTGACCGGCGTAGGGGTCAAAAAAGTTCTGACTGCAGTTTCGAACTCCATTGAAATAGCCGAGTTTCGCCCTCGGGCATCCCAGTAATCCCAGATGCCCTGTGGGGTTGGCCTTACGCCAGCCAAGACCATGTCGTCATTAAGTCTCCTTGTGGCAACAGACGAAGCATTGTCAATAACAACCCTCCAGAGCTCCCTGCGCGCCAGCGAGATGAAATTCTTATCGCTGAGGAAATGGCTTGGCTGGGCTGTCGGATGTTTATCCCGTGGATGAGACGACTCAACCGTGGCTTTGGATTGGCCTGAGAAGGTTGGCGTCAACTCGAACGCTCCGAGCCAGTTTATCTCTGGTAAGCAGTCGAAGTTCGCTCCTGGGCCTCTGTCAAAGATGATGTCACCCGAAAGCCCCTCACAAGCCCATTCTTCGGGATCCAAGACAAATCCGAAAAGCTCGCAGAATTTGACTTTGTTGATTGCCATGCAAAAAAGCGCCATCCGGTAAGCTTCCATGGTTTCGCCAGCCTCGGAAAAACCGATTGCCGTGACCGCCCCAGAAAGCCCGCATGTGCCCCGTATAACGCAATAACCTTTCTGTGCAGTTCCCTCAATCATCCCTGCAGGGTTTTCGAAGAAGTGATACCCGTCAAATTCAACGAGTTGGTTAATGTTGGTCAATAGTTCGGCAAACTCACCTTCGGAGCCAGAAAGCTTTCTACTGTCATAGCGTCCCTTGAGCGCCAAAGACAGTTCACGCTGGGGAATTCGTTTTTTTATCGCGTACCAAAACTGCCGCTCCGTGGGGAAGGGTTTACCGTCAGGATGAATGAATTTATGCCCTGGGCCTTTCTTTTGGACAGATATGCAGCCGAAAAACTTTGTAAGCACGTCGCTGTAAATCTGACCTTGTGTTTTATGCTTGGATTTCTCACAAAGGAAGCCCTCAAGTATTTTGTCTCGCATCGTGCGGTCAGCATGGAATCCCCACTTTTTGCCTTTACGCGAAGGCCTCCCTAGCCTTTGCTTGCAGGCATGATCCTCACGACTCCACCGGCCGGCCTGGTGTAATGGAGGCAGCAGGGCCCATTTGTTCCGCCCGAACACGATGTACGTTAAGAACCAAAGCCGCAGCCGGGTAGGGTTTTGCGGTGGCGATTGATCTTTGGCATGTGCGGCAATTTCTCGGGAAAGTTTGTCACCAGACAGTATCTTATTGGCACGTTCGACTAGACCGGCGATTGCGAAGTACCTACGATTGACTTTCTGATCATAACTCTCTTGAGCTGATTTCCGACTTTCTTCTAGATGTTGAATCGACACGCCTTGGATATTGGCGAGCCAGGGAGGAAACTTATCCGGAGCTTCTTCGATCAACAGGCCATTCTCAAGCGCCTCCTCAAACTCGATGCGACCGAAAGTAATCAGCTGTGCTTTCAGACTACTCTTAGCCTTACTGAAGAAGACCAGCCGAACCCGATTGTTGACTCCATCACTGAGCAAGAAATGGTATACCTCACCTTTTTGCAGTGACTTGTAGCCTTCTGGCGCAACAATGCGCGACCCCATCATCATGAGGAACACTCCTCAAAGAGCCAGCCATACACCGCCAAAACATCGGGCCCGTCTTTCTGAAGCGGCTGATCAATCAAAATCGGATCGAGCAGACTCACCGGAAGGTGGCGGTACCAGATGTCCTGGTAGATCTGACAGATGAACTGATCACGTGCGCCCCAATGATCTGCATATTGGATAGCAATCAGCGCCGGTGGCACGCCTTCATCAACAGCTTCTTTCACCGCGCAGCTAAAATCCTCCAGCAAGCTGGGTTCTACCCTCAGGGGAAGACCATGCATTGGGAACAGTAGCCCCAGATTCTGAACGAGCGTGGGTTGGAGCAGGTCCAGGGATACCTGAACGGTTCTGATGCCCGCACTGGCGTAGTAGGCTTCCTCAAGCGTTGCGCGAAGCTTAGCTTTCGTTCTGTCCTTCTTCTGCTGCGTGGGAGTCTTGGACTGGCCGCTCCTGCGTTCGCCAAAGGCATCTTTCCTATCCTTGACCGTCCAATTCAGTGCATAAGGTCCATTTTTTCCATGCAGGTAGAGCAGTAGGTCTCCCTGGTAGGGGAAAGGCATTCTCTCTCGTTGTCCGTCGGAACCTTGTACTACGATCTCGAAGTGCTGGAAGCCAATCTCCTGCGCAATGTCGGTTGTTCCCCGTACTGGATGAGGGAAAACCCCATGCATCAGAGGATGCCCAAACAGCGGATGCGAGCTGTTAATTGGCCATAGCATCTTCTGCTCATGCAAATCAAACAGACCAGGATGATAGAGAGCCAACTGAGTGAATACGCGCTCAGGTCGCGAGAGTGTATGGATAGTGCGGCCCAGCAAGCGACTGTTAAGCCGACTGGGTCTGGAGGTCTTCGGTGCCTCACCTGGAACCGCCATGATAGAGGGGGCGTACTGGTCCCCCCATTTGAACCCGGCTTGGCGTTCCATTATCAGTGCGAAGCGTTGTTGCAGAGTCATCTCAATTGTCCATTGCCACCGGTTTTGCCGATGCGCCTGGGCTGGGGATAACAGGCAAGCCATCGGCCAAACCCTTGTACTGCGGGCTCAGGCCCCTTCACGGCGCTGTGGATAACGCCAACCTTCTTGTGGACGAACGAAGTCGTGCGGGGCTTGACGCCCCACATGCGCGAGATAGACAATGGAAGGGTCAGGGTCTCTTTCTGACTTATCCACAGGGGGCCTGAGCTGTCACTCGGGCTCCCTGTTCTATCTGACTTTTCTAGCGCTGCTGCTAGTTATGTCATGTGAAAATCCTTGATCAGGTGGCGTAGCCGCCTTACGGCTACTTGCTCGGGAATAGTTATGATGTCAGAGGTGTCCAGCTAGACGCTGGGTTGAACTCGTTTCGCTTTAAACTTAAATTTTATCGCTCAGTTTTAATTTCTGACAACAGATTAGCGCACGCTATTTTTTGGCCGAAATCTAATAATTAAACTCTGGTTTAACAAAATAGGTTTTTACCCTATTTCTATCTAACCAATTCTTGGCAATATTCCTAACGGGAATTTTCAAGGCTTGGGCTCTGCGTTTATTCTGTACCCGGACCTGGATCCGAGCTTGAGAAATTGCTTCCGCTCCGAAATGCCCCTATCACCAGATGGGCCGAGGACGAGACTTTCTATAGCCTCTGCAGCCGTCAGCACGTTGTACTGAGCAGCCCAACCCCGTTGTCTACATCCGCTTGGCTTTTCGGCTCGCCAACAGCGTCAACCGCTCACGATCTTCCCTTCAACCTGGCTGCGCTGAACGGTGCAGCTGCAGCAAGCTGGGGAAGTGCTCGATCGATTATTTTTGAGCACACAATCCTGCCATTTTTTCTGCCCTTCCAATCGGCTCACCATGAAGTGGAAGCGATGCAGGTAATGGAAGGCACAAGCCTAGGTTCGCTGAAGTACAAGTTAGGCCTCCTTACCGGCCGGTTCGGTGCTGAGCATCCGCTGAAAGCATGCTCGCAGTGCATGGAGACAGACCTCGCTACACATGGATTCACCTACTGGCATCTCGCCCATCAGTACCCAGGCGTTCTGGTATGTCCTACGCATCGGGAGATGTTGAGAGAAAGTTGCTACAACCGGCAGTGGTCTGGACGCTTCCACTGGATATTGCCACGTGAAAGCACGCTTGAGCCGACCAAGGTCCCCGCTCCCGAACCATCGCAAAAGGCATTGGAGCAGGTCGCAACGGCGGTCTTGGATCTGGCCGTCTGCGGGCGTCGCCGGCGATTTCGCCCAGACCTAGTGAGAACACTTTACAAGACAGCCTTGGCTTCTGGGATCGAGCTCACAATGGACGCCTTCGCTCATCACTGCGCCTCGCTCCAACCGTTTCCAATCTTCGCCTCGTTACCGAGGACGCCTCAGCAAGTGCCAACTTTCTGGGCGCAGCTCGTCCGCGACCGGCAGAGCCACAGTCATCCGCTCAGGCACCTGCTCGCGATCACCTGGCTATTTGGATCAGTGAGCGGTTTTGTCGAGGCGTACGATCTCGCTGTTGGACATCTGGAGTCTCAAGAGAGGCAGGCGGACCACGAGGAAGCTGATTACCAATGCTGCAAATCTCTCTGCAAAGATTTTCCTATCAAGACGCCGCAGACGCGCAGGCCGAAGGTGCTTAAGCTACCCATTCGAAACGACATCTTGGACTGCCTGTGCCGCGGGGAGCCGAAGAACGAGATCTGCGCAAGATTCGGAATCACGGTGTCGACGGTAAACAAGCTGCTTCGTTCAGAGCCGGAAGTGAAGAGGTCTTGGATAGAGCAGTCTCTAATGACCAACGTGGAGAAGCATCGATCCCTATGGATCGTCGCAGCAGCCACCCAACGTAACCGTACTCCACACGACATCCGAGCACTTGCCCCAGACATATACGCTTGGCTCTATCGGAATGACCGTGAGTGGCTGCTTTCACAAACACGAGAGCTCCCTTCGGGACGGCTGGGTAACCATTCTCGGGTGAACTGGGAGAAGCGTGACGAGGACCTGCTCATCCAGGTCAGTCGCACCTTCATCGAACTGGGTAGAGTTGGCAGAGATGGCGAGGTCAGCCGTCGAGCGCTTTTTCTCGCCTGTCCTACGCTGGCCGGAGCCCTTGAAAAGTACGGCCGCTACCCACGCACACGAGCCTTTGTGAAATCGATAGTCCTTATCTAGCCGTGTCACGGTCGACCGCCATGTTTCGCGGCGTAATAAAAATAGACCATCCTCCCTTACTGCCCGTGGCGCATTTATGTTTCGCTCCCTGGTGGGAGCTGAATGCGAACTCTTAAACAGCAGCTCTGTCCAGTTGCCCCATATTCTCTCTGGTTCTGACACCCAGTCTGGGAACGGGAGGTAAGACAAGGTGTGACCTTTTGATCAAACGTCTCGATGGGCTGTCGCTCTGCATACAACAGCTATAGTGGTACAGTGAATCTAAATCACGAAATGCCGACTGACTAGAGAGACGCATCGACTTATCACAGGGATAGGGGCAGGAAAGAACTGCTATACCCATTGTATAGTCTTCCGTGACGTACCAAGCAGACTCATCACCCATTGCTAAGTAGGTGCCCCATCCATTCTGAACCAACCTAGAAATGCCGTGCTCGCCGATGTCCCGCGTGAATTCATCAATGTCGCCATAATGCGAAAAAATTGCTTTTAATATTAGCTCAAGGGAGCTCTCTACGTGCGCAGCATCATTGTCGACGGTTTGATCCTGCATGCGAATGGCCGCTAATTCGAGGTCTTTCTCCAACCAGTAGATGTCGTGCCACGTGGTGACCCCTTCCGGCATCATAGCCTTCACCTTCCGCCGCACAGCACTCACTGCAGCCTCGGCCGAGATGTGGCGAGCTGATGTGCAAAATGCATGGTTGAAGCGTGCTCGTTGGAACTCGGCGCCGTCACTATTAATGGAAGGTGCCACCTCCCACAAGTAATGGCCATCACAGCCTCTCCACATTACATCTAGACGATGTTTCGGATCGCCCAATGAAGTTTTGCAATACGGGCAGTGTGTAAGCAATAACGTATTATGCTTGTGGCAAACAGTGTCGTTTTCAAACCGGGAATATGCCCGACGCCAATATGAGAAACCAAGCATTGCTAAGTCTTCCTTAGCGCACTCAGGACAGTAACTTACATTTTTTTCGGTGTACGGCTCACCCTTAAATGGATAGAGCTTCCGCGAGTAGGAAATATCCTGAGAATGTTTAACAACGTAATTCACAGCGAGGGAAGTATGAAGGGAAATCAGCCGATCGAAACCATAGCTTCCATCCCACCCCAGAAAGACCGAAATTTCTTTCAGGTCAGATTTGAAGAATCGAACCTTATTTTGAAATTTACGGATGTCGTCGACAGCATGAGAGTCCCAGCAGAGGAACAAAGAACGTTCCAGATACGAACGAATTGACTCTTCTGGCTGAATTTGCAAACGCGGTATGGAGAGCATGCTGAGACTGCTTGGATAACGTAACTGTGTCGGGCCGACCCACGCGACCGCGGCCCCTATGGGAGGCAGCAGTCGCGCATGACAGCTTTTATTGTGGCGGTACCGCTTTTATTGTCGGAAACCATTCAAACCGGCAACTAGCGTTGTTTACTCAACCGTAACCGACTTGGCCAGGTTACGCGGCTGGTCTACGTCGGTGCCCTTGAGCACGGCCACGTAGTACGACAGCAGCTGCAGCGGAATGGTGTACAGGATCGGCGCCAGGGCATCGGCGATGTGCGGTACCTTGATCACGTGGGTGCCTTCACCATTGCTCATGCCAGCCTGCTCGTCGGCGAACACCACCAACTCGCCACCACGGGCACGCACTTCCTGCAGGTTGGACTTCAGCTTCTCCAGCAGTTCGTTGTTAGGCGCAACGGTAACCACCGGCATGTCGTTGTCCACCAGGGCCAACGGGCCGTGCTTCAGCTCGCCTGCCGGGTAAGCTTCGGCGTGGATGTAGGAAATCTCCTTGAGCTTCAAAGCACCTTCCATCGCCACCGGGTACTGCGCACCACGGCCGAGGAACAGGGTGTGATGCTTGTCTGCGAACAGCTCGGCGATCTTCTCGACAGTCGCGTCCATGGCCAGGGCTTCGCCCAGACGGGTCGGCAGACGACGCAGCTCTTCCACCAGCTCGGCCTCGACACCGGCTTCCAGGGTACCGCGCACTTGGCCAAGGGCCAGGGTCAGCAGCATCAGCGACACCAGCTGGGTGGTGAAGGCTTTGGTCGAGGCCACGCCGATTTCCGGGCCGGCCAGGGTCAGCAGGGTCAGGTCCGACTCACGCACCAGCGAGCTGATGCCCACGTTGCAGATTGCCAGGCTGCCGAGGAAGCCCAGTTCCTTGGCGTTACGCAGCGCAGCCAACGTGTCGGCAGTTTCGCCGGACTGCGAGATGGACACGAACAGGGTATCCGGCTGCACCACTACTTTGCGGTAACGGAACTCACTGGCCACTTCCACCTGGCACGGGATGCCAGCCAGGCTTTCCAGCCAGTAACGGGCGACCATACCGGCGTGGTAGCTGGTGCCGCAGGCAACGATCTGCACGTTGCGCACTTTTGCGAACAGTTCGGCAGCTTTCGGGCCAAAGGCCTGGACCATCACGTTGTCTTTGCCCAGGCGGCCTTCCAGCGTGCGCTGCACGACGCTTGGCTGCTCATGGATTTCCTTGAGCATGAAGTGGCGGTAGTTGCCCTTGTCGGCAGCCTCGGCGCCTTCATGGTACTGCACGGTTTCGCGCTGGACCTTGTTGCCCTGCTGGTCCCAGATGGTGACCTGGTCACGGCGGATTTCAGCGATGTCGCCTTCTTCCAGATACATGAAGCGGTCGGTGACCTGGCGCAGCGCCAGTTGGTCGGAGGCCAGGAAGTTTTCGCCCAGGCCCAGGCCGATAA
Organism: Pseudomonas sp. NPDC089547; assembly: GCF_050280665.1. Lineage (NCBI taxonomy): Bacteria > Pseudomonadati > Pseudomonadota > Gammaproteobacteria > Pseudomonadales > Pseudomonadaceae > Pseudomonas > Pseudomonas sp. NPDC089547. The sequence goes on from NZ_JBNNVS010000041.1 coordinate 45,436, forward strand.
CCAGCGGGCTGCCGCTGCGTGCAGCCACCAGGCGGTCAGGTTGCTTGGTGCTGATCAGTGCCAGGCCATAGGCACCATGCAGGCGCTTCACCGCAGCTTTCAAAGCATCGGCCAGGTCGGGGATGCTCTTCAGGGTGTGGTGGATCAGGTGGACGATGACTTCGGTATCGGTCTGCGAAGTGAACACGTAGCCCAGGCCTTTCAGCTCTTCGCGCAGTTCTTCGTGGTTCTCGATGATGCCGTTGTGCACCACAGCCACTTCATTGCCCGAGAAGTGCGGGTGGGCGTTGCCTTCGGTCGGTGCACCGTGGGTAGCCCAACGGGTGTGGGCAATGCCCAGCTGGCCAGCCAGCGGGTCGGCGGCAACAGCGGCTTCAAGCTCGCTGACCTTGCCGATACGGCGGCGACGCTGCAGTTCACCGCTTTGGGTGAGAACGGCCAGCCCGGCGCTGTCGTAGCCGCGGTACTCAAGACGCTTGAGGCCCTCGATCAGGATGGCTGTGATATTACGCTCGGCGACAGCACCAACGATTCCACACATGTTTTATTTCTCCTGGCTGATCGCGGCGCAGATCAGGTTGATGCCGCGAGCTTCAATTTGTTCGCGTGCCGCAACGGGCAGGCGTTCGTCTGTAATAAGGGTGTGCACGCTGCCCCAGGGCAACTCAAGGTTGGGGATCTTGCGCCCCACCTTGTCCGACTCGACCATCACGATCACTTCGCGGGCAACTTCGGCCATGACCCGGCTAAGCCCGAGCAACTCGTTGAAGGTAGTGGTGCCCCGGCCAAGGTCGATGCCATCGGCACCGATGAACAGCTGGTCGAAATCGTAGGAGCGTAGAACCTGCTCGGCGACCTGGCCCTGGAACGATTCCGAATGCGGATCCCAGGTACCACCTGTCATCAGCAGTACCGGCTCGTGTTCAAGGTCGCAGATGGCCCGTGCCACGTTCAGCGAGTTGGTCATGACCACCAGGCCAGGCTGACGCCCCAGTTCGGGGATCATCGCTGCCGTGGTGCTGCCACTGTCAATGATGATGCGCGCATGTTCGCGGATCCGGCCAACGGCGGCGCGAGCAATGGCCTTCTTGTAGGAAGACACAGGCTGGGCTGGCTCACCGAGCAGTTCTTGCGGCACCGGTACCGCACCCCCGTAGCGGCGCAATAACAGGCCGTTGGTTTCAAGGGCGGCCAGGTCTTTGCGAATGGTCACTTCCGAAGTCTCGAAACGCTTGGCCAAGGCGTCCACGCTCACCTCGCCCTGCTCGCTGAGCATGGCCAGTATGTTGTGGCGGCGTTGCGGTGTGTTCCGTTTCGACATGAGCGCTTAAGTTTCGTTTCGAAAGATAATAATTGCAATCAAAACCTAAGATGGGCGATTCGTCAAGCTGTTGCTGCCCTGTGGATAGTTTCTTCTGCTTCGGCGCGGTCCCTGTAGGAGCGGCCTTGTGTCGCGATGAGCTGCAACGCAGCCCCCTGGATTTCAAGGGGGCCCACAGATTGTGGGGGCTGCTATGCAGCCCATCGCGACACAAGGCCGCTCCTACAAGGAATTACCGATCGCTCAATAAAAAAGCCGACTTATTCACATAAGTCGGCTTTCGATCGAAACAGCTGTGAATAACTCAGCTCTTCTTGATCTTCTCTGGCCGCTTCCAGCCCGCGATGTTGCGCTGGCGCGCACGCGCCACGGCCAGGTCACCAGCCTCCACGGTCTGGGTAATGGTCGAACCGGCAGCCGTGGTCGCACCAGCCTGGATTTCCACAGGCGCTACCAGCGAATTGTTCGAACCGATGAACACGTCTTCGCCCATCACCGTCTTGAACTTGTTCGCGCCATCGTAGTTGCAGGTGATGGTGCCGGCGCCAATGTTGGTGCGCGCACCGATTTCAGCATCGCCCAGGTAGGTCAGGTGACCAGCCTTGGCGCCCTCACCCAGGTGGGCGTTTTTCAGTTCGACGAAGTTACCCACATGGGCCTTGGCCTCCAGCACGCTGCCCGGGCGCAGGCGAGCAAACGGCCCAGCATCGCTGCCCTCGCCCATCACGGCCCCTTCAAGGTGGCTGTTGGCCTTGACCACCGCGCCTTTGCGCAGGGTGGTGTTCTTGATTACGCAATTCGGGCCAATCTGCACATCGTCCTCGATGACCACCTTGCCTTCGAGAATCACGTTGATGTCGATCAGCACATCACGACCAACGGTCACTTCACCCCGTACATCGAAGCGCGCCGGGTCGCGCAGGGTCACACCCTGGGCCATCAGGCGGCGGCCTTCACGCAGCTGATAGTGACGTTCCAGCTCGGACAGCTGGCGGCGGTCGTTGGCGCCCTGCACTTCCATCGGGTCGTGCGGCTGTTCGGTGGCCACAACCAGGCCATCGGCCACCGCCATGGCGATGACGTCGGTCAGGTAATACTCGCCTTGGGCGTTGTTGTTCGACAGGCGGCCCATCCAGTCGGCCAGGCGGGCGGCTGGCAGGGCCAGAATACCGGTGTTGCCTTCCTTGATTGCTTTCTGCGCGTCGTTGGCGTCCTTGTGCTCAACGATGGCAGTTACCTTGCCCTGCTCGTCCCGGACGATCCGACCATAGCCGGTCGGGTCATCCAGGGTGACAGTCAGCAGGCCCAACTGCTGGTCGTTCGCCTTGGCCAACAGACGCTGCAGGGTCTCCACTTCGATCAACGGTACATCGCCGTACAGCACCAGCACGGTGTCGGCGGTCACAGCCGGCAGTGCCTGGGCTACCGCATGGCCAGTACCCAACTGTTTTTCCTGCATGACGAAGTTCAGGTCGTCAGCGGCCAGGCGCTCGCGAACCAGCTCGGCACCGTGGCCAATGACCACGTGAATACCTTGCGGCTGCAGCTGGCGCGCACTGTGGATAACATGGCCGAGCATGGAGTTGCCGGCAACCGGGTGCAGCACCTTGGGCAGCGCCGAGCGCATGCGGGTGCCTTGGCCGGCGGCGAGAATAACGATATCGAGTGACATTACTGGCTACCAATCCTGGGCGGTCAGTGAAATGACCGGGGGGGAGAAATCAGAAAAAGAAAAAGGGTAGCCGAGGCTACCCTTTTACTCAATCGCAACAGAAGTTATCAGCCAAGGGCCAATTACTTGCCTTTGCGCATTTGCTGGACGGTACGCAGCTGAGCTGCGGCCTCGGCCAGACGTGCGGCGGCGGCACCGTAGTCGAAGTCCGCGCCTTTCAGATTCAGGGCGTTCTCAGCAGCCTTGAGGGCCTCCTGAGCCTGAGCTTCATCCAGGTCTGCAGCACGTTGCACGGTATCGGCAAGCACCTTGACCATGTTCGGCTGAACCTCGAGGAAGCCACCAGAGATGTAGAACACCTCTTGGGCGCCACCCTGCTTGGTCAGCGTGATCGGACCTGGCTTCAGATTGGTGATCAGCGGCGCGTGACCCGGAGCGATACCAAGATCACCCAGGTTACCGTGCGCAACCACCATCTCGACCAGACCGGAGAAAATTTCTCCTTCCGCGCTGACGATATCGCAATGGACTGTCATAGCCATCTGCTTGCCTCAACCTGATAGCGCCCCTTGCGGGGCGCAGGAATTACAGTTTCTTGGCTTTCTCGATCGCTTCGTCGATGCTGCCGACCATGTAGAACGCTTGTTCTGGCAGGTGGTCGTAGTCACCTTTGAGGATGCCGCTGAAGCCAGCGATGGTGTCTTTCAGGGAAACGTACTTGCCTGGCGAACCGGTGAAGACTTCGGCCACGAAGAACGGCTGCGACAGGAAGCGCTGGATCTTACGAGCGCGGGCTACCAGTTGCTTGTCGGTCTCGGACAGTTCGTCCATACCCAGGATCGCAATGATGTCCTTCAGCTCTTTGTAGCGCTGCAGAACATACTGAACGCCACGAGCGGTGTCGTAGTGCTCGTTGCCGATCACGTTCGGGTCCAGCTGGCGCGAAGTCGAGTCCAGTGGGTCGACCGCTGGGTAGATACCCAGGGAGGCGATGTCACGGGACAGAACGACGGTGGCGTCCAAGTGGGCGAAGGTGGTCGCTGGCGACGGGTCGGTCAAGTCGTCCGCAGGTACGTATACGGCCTGAACGGAGGTGATCGAACCTTCCTTGGTGGAGGTGATGCGCTCTTGCAGAACGCCCATCTCTTCAGCCAGGGTCGGCTGGTAACCTACTGCCGAAGGCATACGGCCCAGCAGTGCGGATACTTCGGTAC
>NZ_JBNNVS010000042.1:0-49000 GCF_050280665.1 Pseudomonas sp. NPDC089547
ATGCTTTTTCATGGTCTCGCCCTCGCTGCCGTTGGCTTCTTCGAACGCCACCGTGGCACTGTGATGCCTCGGCGGGGGCGAGTCCATCGATTACAAGGATATGCGTCTGGCTTCAGGTCAGATCAGCACGGTCCACAGCGCAAACCCGGCATACCACAGCACCGCACAGCGCAGCAGCAGTTCCCACAGGCTGTCCAGCCGCCCCAACCCACGCTGGCTGTCTTCTTCCTCGGGAATATCGTCGGCAATGCGCCCTACCCTGGCCACCAGGTGCGCAGCGCTGATGTGCCAGTTGAGCACTTCATGCAGCATCACCCGCGTGACCGCGAGGAAGTTGCCCACCAAAGCAAAGCTCAATGCCAGCAAACGAACCGGCAACCAGTCCATGATATGCCGCAGCTGTTCGGCACGCGCCTTCAATACCGGCTGCTGGCTGTGCTCGCCGCACAGCGCCAGCAGGCGGTAAGCCAACGCGGCCCCCGGGCCCAACACGAAATACCAGAAGATCACCGCAAAAAAGCCCTGGTACACCTGCCACAACAGGTTGCCCTGCACGCGCACCAACAGGCTGTGCGGCTCATCGGCGGCAAGCCCCAGGTCACGCTCCGCAACATGCAGCGCCGCCTGGTCATCACCACGCCGCCAGGCATCGCGGAACGGCCCAAGCGAAGCCTTGGCATCGCCACGGCCCAGGCTGTAGACCAGCACCAGCAGGTGTACCGGCAAGGCCAACAGCCCATACGCTACCGGCTCCAGCACATGCAGCAGCAACACCAGCAGCGCTACCGGTGCCAGCACCAGAATGGCCAGCGTCCACCATGGGTGAACCTTGCCGCTGCGTTCCAGACGCACCAACTCACCAAGGAAAAACCCGTCACGCTGCACTTGGTGACGCAGGGCCGAAAACTTCTCGACCCACAGCGCCAGCAGCAACACCAGAAAACTCATGCCTTGTCCTCTTTGTGCAACAACGCTTCGCGGTAACGCGGCCAATCGAAGGACGGGCCGGGGTCGGTCTTGCGTTGCGGGGCAATGTCGCTGTGGCCCTGGATGCGACCCAGGTCGATGGCAGGCCAGGCACTGCGAATGTGTTGGGTGAGTTGCTCCAGCACGGCGTACTGGGCATCGGTATAGGCCAGGTCGTCAGTACCTTCCAGCTCGATACCGATGGAGAAGTCATTGCAGCCTTCGCGCCCGTCGAAACATGACACGCCCGCGTGCCAGGCGCGGTCGAGCAGCGACACAAACTGGGTCACCGCCCCGTCACGTTCGACAAAAATGTGTGCCGACACGGTCAGGTGGTTGATGCTGGCGAAGTAAGGGTGCTCGGCTGGGTCCAGGCGGTTCTGGAAGAATTGCTGCACCTTGCCGGTGCCGAAACAGGCTGGCGGCAGGCTGATATTGTGGATCACCAGCAGGGAAATCGATTCGCCGTCGGGGCGGGCATTGAAATTCGGCGAGGGGCAGTGGGTGATTCCGATTCCGTGGAACCAGCCAGTGGCACGGTCCAATTGCATGGGGCAGATCCTGAAAGCGCCGTGAACAGAGCAACAGTATGCCCTGCCGCCAACGCCGTTTGCATGTGAATGATTGTAATGTTGCTGCCTACTGCACCTGCGGCTGCCGCAGCCCGTCGAGCACCGCTTCCAGTGCTCGCTCGAACAACAACCCGTCATCCAGCACCCGCACATCGCCTCGGTGCAGTGCCTGGGCCAGGCCGGTTCCGTTCCACTCACGTACTTTCATGCCGGTGCGGTTGGCAAATACAAGCCGGTCGCTGCTACCAATGCGTGCTACCAGTTTGCAGCGCAGCACTTCGTCGTCATCGCGTACTTCAACCCAGGTACCGATACGTAAGCGCTGCACTTGCCGCATCGCCAGCGCCTGCCCATCGGCAATGTGCAGCGGTGCGCAGGCGGGCTCTTCGGCAATCGCCAGCACAATGTCCGCGTCCACCAGTACTTCGACAACATCATTACCCGTGGATAGCTTGGTGCCTGAGCAGGCACGCAGGTGCAATTGTTCCAGTTGCAAGAAGAATTCACGGGTTGCCGCCGAATCCAGGGCCACGCTGGCCAAGCCATCACGCAGTGCCTTAAGCAACCCCGGCACCTGCTGCAACAGGGTTTGCGGCTCGTGCCCGGGGGTGATGCTGGCCAATAGCGTGTCCAGGGTATGAAGCGCATCCCGCCAGGGCTGGAAGGCCTCGCCCTGCTTGAGCCAGGCCAGCAACAGCACCTGGCTCCAGGCCTGCACCACCATGTGCACCACCACCTGCGGCAAAACGCGGCCACGCAGGCGCTGATTGAGCACGTGCTGCACCTGCTGCCTGGCCTGCAATGTGCGGGCCCGGCCCTCTTCGGCGTCGCGGGTGCGTTGTTCCAGCAGTTCGTTGCGCCGCCGCTCCTCCTGGTTGAAGGCAAGGAAATCGTCGAGCAACTCGGTAAACAGGGCGCAATCGTCGACAAAATCATTGAGCAAGCGCTGGACGATACGCTCTACCCGCACCTGCAGGTTGTCACGCAGGCCTTTGCTATCGCACTCCCAACCAATGGCCGCGCCCGCGATCTCGTTGAGCAGCCGGCGCGCCGGATGGCTGGCCCGGCTGAACAGCGCCTTGTCCATCAGCGCGACCTTGAGCAAGGGAATATGCAGGCGCACAAGCAGCGCGCGCAGGCTGGCTGGCAGGTTGTCATCGCCCTGGATATAGGCAAACAGCAAGGCGACCAGGTTGATCATGTCCTCGTCCGCCACGTCGATGCGCCGGCGCGTGCCGCTGCGCACACTGACCCGCAACAACAGCTGCTCAAGCTGTTGGCCAAGGTCGAAGTCATCGGCCTCGTGGGTGGCGGGTACGTAGTGCTGCAAATGCGACAGTAGCCTCAGCAGGTCGGCGGTACTGATCGGCCGGGCGGCAGCCACGGCCTGCAATCGAGGTGCAAACTGCCCGCGTGCCGGGGCCAGCAGCGCTTGCATCGAGGCGAAGAAAGCCTGCCCTGCCGCGTCGGTACCCACGTCTTGCCCAAGTTTCATTGGCCCACGTTGTGCGCGCATGCATCGGTCTTCGGTGCGCCGGCGCGGTACCGGTTGCAGCTCGGGCAGTACACCAGCGGCGCCCAGCAGCTGGTTGGCCTCGCCATAGATCATGTCTGCATCGCGCAGCACATAGCGCTCGAACAGTTTCAGCAGCACCAGCTTGACCCGCAGCCCAACCCCCAGGTTGCGCCCTGCATCCAGGAAGTAGCCACATAAAGCGGTGGGCCCCAAAGGGTTGTGCTGTTCGTGCAGCGGCCGGTCGAGCAACGCCTGCAAACGCAGGTTCAACTGTTGCAGGGCAATACCATCGCGTGACACCACCCTTGCCACCATGCCCTCGATAGCAACGGCCCGCTCCACCTGGGCTTTGTTCCGCGGCTTGCCCGGCTCGGCAAGGCTCGCCAGCAGGTCGACCTGGCCGATACGCACGAAGGTGTCGTAGAACGTATCCAGAAAGCCACGTTCAATGCTCTTGCGCTTCAGGCGCAGGTCACGCATGGCCTCGAAGTACAGGTTCTGGTCACAGCGGTCGACGGACTTGTCGGCCATTTCGAAGAGCGTGTCATCGGCGTTGTCGAACAAATCCTGCAGGCCCTGGCGCAACTGCAGGGCAGCCTTGTCGCGCACCTGCAGCAGCAATACAGGAAGGCAAGGCAGAGGCATACGCCCCCCTCGGTCGTTGGCTGCCGCCAAGGACACCAACTTGCCTTCTTTATGCATCCTGGATTCCTTGCAGGGTGTCTTGCCCGGAATGGGCCAAGATCGTCAAAGCTATGACGCCAAATACTGGGCGCTATTATCGGTAAAAAAACGCACACCTGCCAGCGCCGATTCACCGGCTGGCTAATGACCCGGATTGGCTCCGATTGCTCACTGCGCCCGACCAAAGGTCATCGCCAAGGCGGCTGTACACACCAGCCCCCTGCCCTATAATCGCGGGCATCTAGCTTGTGGAGCCGACCATGCCGAACCTACGCCTTGCCGACCTGACCGCCGAAATCGAAGCCAACGTACGCCGCGCGCTGCTGGAGGACATCGGCAGTGGCGATATCACCGCGCAGCTGATCCCGGCCGAGCGCCTGGCCAAGGCCACCATCATCACCCGTGAAGACTGCGTGATTGCCGGCACCGCCTGGGTCGATGCCGTGTTCCGCCAGCTCGACCCGCGCGTGGCGGTGCATTGGCAGGTGGCCGACGGTGAACGCGCCACGGCCAACCAGCCACTGTTTCACCTGGAAGGCCCCGCCCGTTCGCTGCTGAGCGGTGAGCGCAGTGCGCTGAACTTCCTGCAGATGCTGTCGGGCGTGGCTACCCGTGCACGCTTCCTGGCCGACCTGGTGGAGGGCACTCAGGTGCGCCTGCTGGACACTCGCAAAACCCTGCCAGGCTTGCGCCTGGCACAAAAGTACGCGGTGACCTGCGGCGGCTGCGATAACCACCGCATCGGCCTGTACGACGCGTTCCTGATCAAGGAAAACCACATCGCCGCCAGTGGTGGCGTGGCCGAAGCCGTGGCTGCGGCGCACCGCATCGCGCCGGGCAAGCCGGTGGAAATCGAAGTGGAAAGCCTGGATGAATTGCGCGAGGCGCTGGCCGCTGGCGCGGACATCATCATGCTGGATGAGCTGAACCTTGAGGAAATGCGCGAAGCGGTGCGCATCAACGCGGGCAAGGCCAAGCTGGAGGCCAGCGGCGGGGTCAATGAAACAACCCTGCGTGTGATTGCCGAAACCGGCGTGGACTACATCTCGATCGGCGCCATGACCAAGGATGTGAAGGCGGTGGACCTGTCGATGCGGTTGAGCCTGTGAGCTGACCGCAGACAACAAAAAATCGGCCTTGAGACCGATTTTTGATTGGGGGCGCTTTGCGCCCCTTTCGCGACACAAGGCCGCTCCTACAGGCGACCGCGCACTCCTGTAGGAGCGGCCTTGTGTCGCGATGGGCCGCAAAGCGGCCCCGGCGATCCGGGATCAGAACGAGGCGTTGGCCAGGCCGTCCAGGTAACGCTCAACGTCCAGTGCCGCCATGCAACCGGCGCCGGCCGAGGTAATGGCCTGGCGGTAAACGTGGTCAGCCACGTCACCTGCTGCGAACACACCTTCAACGTTGGTGGCGGTGGCGTTGCCTTCACGGCCGCCGTTCACTACCAGGTAGCCGTCCTTCAGGGTCAGCTGGCCTTCGAACAGCGAGGTGTTCGGCGTGTGGCCGATGGCGATGAATACGCCGTCGACCTTGATTTCGTCGCTGCTGCCGTCGTTGTTCTTCAGGCGCGCACCGGTCACGCCCATGTTGTCACCCAGCACTTCGTCCAGGGTGGCGTTGAGCTTGAGCTCGATCTTGCCTTCGGCCACACGGGCATTGAGCTTGTCGACCAGGATCTTCTCGGCGCGGAAGGTCTCACGACGGTGTACCAGGGTTACCTTGCTGGCGATGTTGGCCAGGTACAGCGCTTCTTCCACGGCGGTGTTGCCGCCGCCAACCACAGCGACGGGCTTGTTGCGGTAGAAGAAACCGTCACAGGTGGCGCAGGCCGAAACACCCTTGCCCATGAAGGCCTCTTCCGACGGCAGGCCCAGGTAGCGGGCGCTGGCACCGGTGGCGATGATCAGCGCGTCGCAGGTGTACTTGCCGCTGTCACCCTGCAGGGTGAACGGCTTGTTGGCCAGGTCGACGGCATTGATGTGGTCGAAGACGATTTCGGTCTCGAAACGCTCGGCGTGCTCCTGCATGCGCTGCATCAGGGCAGGGCCGGTCAGGCCGTGGGGGTCGCCTGGCCAGTTGTCGACTTCGGTGGTGGTGGTCAGCTGGCCGCCGGCCTGCATGCCGGTGATCAGCAGCGGCTTGAGGTTGGCGCGGGCAGCATAGACTGCAGCGCTGTAACCGGCAGGGCCGGAACCGAGAATGATGACGCGCGAATGACGTACTTCAGACATGTCGAACTCCTGTCGAGCGGGCCGCACGGGCCGGCATCGTTGTACCGGCTGCGCCAGCTGGAAATTTAAAACGGACCCACGCAGCACTTGGGGAAGGCTACAACGCGCAGGCCCGAAAAGCGGAAAGTTGAGCGCACTGTAGCGAGGTCGCAAAGATTAAGGAAATATCCTTAGACAATCCACCTCATAGGCATCGTCTATGCTGCGATTTCATCGATAAACAAGCCCCTGGCGCTTTTGTTACATCCCGTTTCCCGCCCGCTACCCGCCTTTCGTCGGCGCGGCAAACTCGGTAAGGTCAGCGCGTTTTCCTTCTCTGCGGAGTCTCCCGATGCAAGCCCCTGTCCTCTCTGGCCCCCAATACCTGCGCGAAGGCCTGAAACTGGTGCTGAGCCCCAACCTGCGGTTGTTCGTGCTGCTGCCACTGGCGGTGAACCTGCTGCTGTTCGGTGGCCTTGTCTACTTCGCCGGCCACCAGTTCGGCCTGTGGCTCGATGCCCTGATGCCAACGCTGCCGAACTGGCTGAGCTTCCTCAGCTACATTCTCTGGCCGCTGTTCGTGGCCTTGCTACTGCTGATGGTGTTCTTCACCTTCACCCTGGTGGCCAACATCATTGCCGCACCGTTCAACGGCTTTCTGGCGGAAAAGGTCGAGGTAGTGGTGCGTGGTGAGGACACCTTTCCGGCGTTCAGTTGGGGCGAGCTGGTTGCCATGGTGCCACGTACCTTCAGCCGCGAAATGCGCAAACTGGGCTACTTCCTGCCGCGGGCAATTGGCCTGTTCATCCTGTCGCTGATCCCGGTGGTCAATGTGGTGGCCGCGCCGCTGTGGCTGATGTTCGGGGTGTGGATGATGGCCATCCAGTACATCGACTACCCGGCGGACAACAACAAGATGAGCTGGCAGGACATGCTCGCCTGGCTGCGGCAGAAGCGCTGGCAATCGCTGGGCTTTGGCGGCATTACCTACCTGGCATTGATGATTCCGGGGGTGAACGTGCTGATGATGCCGGCAGCGGTGGCGGGGGCTACGTTGTTCTGGGTGCGGGAGCGCAACTAGTTTCTGCATGCTGGCGCGGTCCCTGTGGGAGCGGGCATGCCCGCGAAGCAGGCACCGCGGTGGATGGCACGGGCTTCGCCCGTGTTCGCGGGCAAGCCCGCTCCCACAGGTATGGCTTCAACTTTTAGATTTTGAGCAGGACAGTTAGTCCCACAAGGGCCGTGTCACGGCCCTATCGCTGAACTTCACTGCCCCAACCGGCTGGAAAACTGCCCCACCACATCCACCACCCGCTTGGCCCCGTCCTGGATCTCGACAATCACGTTACCGGTCTCGTCAGCCAGCGCCAGCCCCTGCTCCGCCTGGCGTTTGCTGGTATCGATGATCTCAACCGCCGCCTGCGCCAGTTGCTCGTTCTGCTTCACCACCCGGGCGATTTCCTCGGTGGCGGTGCTGGTGCGTGACGCCAGTTGGCGCACTTCGTCGGCAACCACGGCAAAGCCACGCCCCTGTTCGCCCGCACGGGCCGCTTCGATGGCCGCGTTCAGCGCCAGCAGGTTGGTCTGCCCGGCAATGTCGCTGATGGTCTTGATGATCGAGCCGATCACCCGCGATTGGGTATCCAGCGCCTGGATGCCCTCGGCCGCCTCCTGCATCGAAGCTTCCAGGCCGCGCATCACGCTGACAGTCTGGGTAACCACATCAGTGGCCTTCTGGGCACTGACATCGGTACCCAGCGAAGTGTTGTAGGCAACATCTGCCGCCTCCGCCACTGCCATCTCCTGGTTGACCTGGTCGGTAATCACAGTGGCGAACTTGACCACTTTGTACAGCACGTCATGGGCGTCAAAGATAGGGTTGTACGAGGCCTCCAGCCAGATCACCCGGCCATGGGCATCGATGCGCTTGAAGCGTTCAGCAATGTATTCCCCACGGCGCAGCTTGTCCCAGAACGCCTGGTAGCCGGCCGAATTGGCCTCCCCTGGCTCACAGAACATGCGGTGGTGCTTGCCGCGAATCTGCTCAAGGCGGTAGCCGACGGTGGCCAGGAAACGGTCATTGGCGGTGAGGATGGTGCCGTCGAGGTTGAACTCGATCACGGCGGTAGAGCGCATCAGCGCCTTGATCAGGCTTTCATGCTCGCGCGAGGTCTCGATGGTGCGGGTGAGGTCGCTGGAGTGCAGGGTGAAATACTTGATGCGCCCTTCACTGTTCTTGACCGGCTGCAGGATCGAGCGCAGCCAGGCTTCCTGGCCATTGCCACGCAGCAGGCGGAAGGCGCCGTTCAGGTGCTCGCCGCGGCTGATCGCGCTTTTCATGCGCTGGTAGAAGTCCAGCGACTTCACATGACCGGGGACGATGTCCTCGATGTTGCGTCCAAGCAATTGTTCGGCACGGTAGAACATCTCGCTCTCGAAGTTGCCGTTGACCATCTCGATCCGTCCTTGGGGGTCGAGCTGAAGTACCAGCATCTCGTTGTCGAGACTGCTCTTGACCTGCTCCACAGACATCAGGTCTTCGCGCAGTTGCCGGATTTCTTGCTTGAGCTTGCTGTTGAACATCACCGCTCTCCCGGAGCGCATCACCTAGTCGAATGCATCTGCATCGGCTGGCGAAGCGCCTTTCTTGAGAGACGCGCAAGGAAATATTCTCAAAGCCCGAGGCGACGGTGGTCGGGCGTCATCTGCATGTCACATGGCGGTCACATAGGCGCAACCGAGTAGGCGGAAACTTTTTGTCATGAATACACCCGCCCTGCGCATTACCCTGGTCAGCGAAACCTTTCCACCTGAAATCAACGGCGTGGCCAACACCCTTGGCCGCCTCAGCGAAGGGTTGCGCCAACGCGGCCACGATGTCGAGGTGGTACGCCCTCGCCAGACAGGTGAGGGGCCAGCGCACAACAACCCGAACCTGATGTTGTGCCGCGGCTGGGCGCTGCCTGGCTACCCGGGCTTGCAGTGGGGCGAGGTATCGATGCACAAGTTGCTGCGCCGCTGGCGTCGGCAACGCCCGGATGTGCTGTATATCGCCACCGAGGGGCCGCTGGGGCTCAGCGCGCTGCGTGCGGCGCGGCGCCTGGGAGTGGCGGTGGTCAGCGGCTTCCATACCAATTTTCCGCAGTATTCCGGCCAGTACGGGCTGGGCCTGCTGGCTCGCATGCTCACGCACTACCTGCGCTGGTTCCACCGGCGCACGGCCACCACCCTGGTGCCTAGCCTCAGCCAGCGCCGGGAGCTTGAACGCCGTGGTTTCGAGCGCCTGGAGTTGCTGGCCCGGGGTGTCGATGCCTGCCTGTTCAACCCTGCCCGGCGCAGCGAAGCGCTGCGCGAAAGCTGGGGGCTTGGGCCGGACGATATCGCCGTGCTGCATGTCGGCCGGTTGGCAGTGGAAAAGAACCTTGGCTTGCTACGGCCTTGCCTTGAGGCACTGCAGAAAACTTATCCACAGAAACGCCTGCGCCTTGTTTTTGTCGGTGACGGCCCACAGCGGGCCGCGCTTGAGCAGCAATTGCCGGACGCGGTGTTCTGTGGTGCCCAGCGCGGCGAGGTACTGGCCGAGCACTACGCCAGTGGCGACCTGTTCCTGTTCCCGAGCCTGACCGAAACCTTTGGCAATGTGGTGCTTGAGGCCATGGCCTCGGGGTTGGCGGTAGTTGCCTACGATGAGGCGGCCGCTGCGCAGCATATTCGCCATGGCCACAGCGGTGCGCTGGCCATGCCGGGGGACCAGGCCGCGTTTATCGACTCGGCTTGCTGGCTGCTGGAAGAAGAGGAAACGTTGCGTCGGGTGCGCCTGAATGCGCGGCAGCACGCCAGCCGCCAGGGCTGGCCGGCGATTGTCGAGCAGTTTGAGGGGCATTTGCAGGCAGCCCGCAGTCAGGTTGCTGCTTCACCTACAAATGCTGGCCCCATCGCACTCAAAACTCGAACCTGAAGGTTACGTGTTCCTGTGGGAGCGGGCATGCCAGCTCCCACAGGAACTTCAGGCCAGTGCCTTCTCGATGGCCTGCACCACCGTCGGATCATCCGGCGCCGTGCGCGGCGAAAAGCGCGCCAGCACCCGCCCATCCTTGCCGACCAGAAACTTCTCGAAGTTCCAGGTGATGTCGCCGGGGAACTCGGCCCCCTCACCCGCCAGCAGGCGGTACAACGAATGGCGCTGCGGCCCGTTGACTTCCAGCTTGCCCCCCAGCGGGAAGCTCACGCCGTAGTTGAGGCTGCAAAAATCCTGGATTTCCTTTTCGCTGCCCGGCTCCTGCCCGGCAAACTGGTTGCACGGCAGGCCCAGCACGTTGAAGCCCTTGTCCTTGTAAACCTGATAGAGGTTTTCCAGGGCCTTGTATTGCGGCGTAAGGCCGCATTTGGAGGCAACGTTGACCACCAGCACCACTTGGCCCTTGAACGGAGCGAGGGGCAGTTCCCCGCCGTTCAGCGCGTCCAGTTTCAGGTCGTGAAATGCACTCATGATGACATCCCCTCTCAGGTTCCCGGTTGCCGCGCAGGCGAATTCCGCCCACTAAAAAGGCGCTCGTCCAAACCGTCCCCCTCCCGTAGGAAGGTAAATCGGCTTGCCCGAGCGCCTGGCGACTTTCTGAGCTTAGCGCAGAAAATCAGTGGTGATGGCCACCTTCACCGTGGATGTGACGGTGAGCGATTTCTTCGTCGCTGGCGTCGCGCACGTTGACAACCTTGACCTGGAAGGTCAGGCGCTGGCCGGCAAGCGGGTGGTTGCCGTCAACGGTGACGTCGTCGCCGTCGAGGTCACGGATGGTGACGATCTGCATCTGGCCGTCCGGCGCCGAAGCGTGGAACTGCATGCCCACTTCCAGCTCGTCCACGCCTTCGAACATGCTGCGGTTCAGGGTGCTTACCAGCTCGGCCAGGTACTCGCCGTAGGCGTCTTCCGGCTCGATGGAAACATTCAGCTCGTCACCGGCTTGTTTGCCTTCCAGGGCTTTTTCCAGGCCCGGGATGATGTTGCCGGCACCGTGCAGGTAAACCAGCGGCGCGCCACCGGCGGAGCTGTCGATGGTCTCCCCGGCGTCGTTGGTCAGGGTATAGTCGATGGAGACTGCCTTGTTGGCGGCGATCAGCATGGGGCAAGACCTTTTGCAAAAGTATGTAGAGCGGACAAGTGTAACCAAGCCATCGCCCGATTGCGAACGCACTGCGGACGAGCAACGGCCCATCAGTCGGATCACTGGCTTTCATCAGGACGAAGAAGGCCACTGGGTGGCCGAACTGTCCTGCGGCCATACCCAGCACCTGCGCCACCAGCCGCCGTGGCAGGCACGCCCCTGGGTGCTCGACCCGGCCCAGCGTGCGCAGCACATCGGCCAGCCTTTCGCATGCGGCTGGTGCGCACAAGGGGCCGATAGCGCTACCCTTGGCCGTTAATTTCTTGCACCGCTTATTTCGAGAAGCACGCATGCAGACATTTTTCATTGCGCCGACCGACTTTGGCGTCGGCCTGACCTCCATCAGCCTGGGCCTGGTGCGCACCCTTGAACGCGCTGGCCTCAAGGTCGGCTTCTTCAAGCCGATCGCCCAGCCCCACCCGGGTGACACCGGCCCCGAGCGCTCGACCGAACTGGTAGCCCGCACCCACGGCATCAAGCCCCCTGTGCCCCTGAGCCTGGCGCAGGTCGAGCGCATGCTCGGCGACGGCCAGCTGGACGAGCTGCTGGAAGAAATCATCCGCCTCTACCAGCAAGCCTGCATTGGCAATGACGTGGTGGTGGTCGAGGGCATGGTGCCCACGCGCCACGCCAGCTATGCGGCGCGGGTCAACCTGCACCTGGCCAAGAGCCTGGATGCCGAAGTGATCCTGGTGTCGGCACCGGAAAACGAAGTGCTCAGCGAATTGTCCGGCCGAGTCGAGCTGCAAGCCCAGCTGTTCGGCGGCCCACGCGACCCGAAAGTGCTCGGGGTCATCCTCAACAAGGTGCGCACCGACGAAAGCATGGCGGACTTCGCCACCCGCCTGCGCGAGCACTCGCCCCTGCTGCGCGGCAACGACTTCCGCCTGCTCGGCTGCATTCCGTACCAACCCGAGCTGAATGCCCCACGCACCCGCGACGTGGCCGAGCTGCTGGGTGCCCAGGTGCTCAACGCCGGTGACTATGAGCAACGGCGCATGAGCAAGATCATCATCTGCGCACGCACCGTGGCCAATACGGTACCGCTGTTGACCTCCGGCACCCTGGTGGTAACCCCGGGCGATCGCGACGACATCATCCTCGCTGTCAGCCTGGCGGCGATCAATGGCGTGCCGCTCGCCGGCCTGCTGCTGACCAGTGACAGCAAGCCCGACGCGCGCATCCTTGGGCTGTGCCGCGGCGCGCTGCAGGCTGGGCTGCCAATCTTGTCGGTCAGCACCGGCTCGTACGACACCGCCAACCAGCTCAATTCGCTGAACCGCGAAATCCCGGTCGACGACCGCGAGCGCGCCGAGTTCATCACCGATTTTGTCGCCAGCCACCTCGACGCGGCCTGGCTGCACCAGCGCTGCGGCACCCCACGTGAAATGCGCCTATCGCCAGCGGTGTTCCGTTACCAGTTGATCCAGCGGGCACAGCAGGCCAACAAGCGCATCGTCCTGCCGGAAGGCGCCGAGCCCTTGCTTGTGCAGGCGGCGGCCATCTGCCAGGCCCGTGGCATTGCCCGCTGCGTGCTGCTGGCCAAGCCCGAGGATGTCGACGCCGTGGCCCGCGCTCAGGGCATCACCTTGCCGCCAGGCCTGGAAATCCTCGACCCCGAACTGATTCGCGGGCGCTATGTAGAGCCGATGGTCGAGCTGCGCAAGAGCAAGAACCTGAATGCACCGATGGCCGAACAGCAACTGGAAGACCCGGTGGTGGTCGGCACCATGATGCTTGCCCTGGACGAAGTGGACGGCCTGGTTTCGGGCCTGGTGCACTCCACCGCCAACACCATCCGCCCTGCCCTGCAACTGATCAAGACGGCGCCGGGCTCAAGCCTGGTGTCGTCGGTGTTCTTCATGTTGTTCCCCGAGCAGGTGCTGGTGTACGGCGACTGCGTGATGAACCCGCACCCGGGCGCTGCCGAGTTGGCGGAGATCGCCCGGCAGAGTGCTGAATCGGCGCAGGCCTTCGGCATCGCGCCACGGGTGGCGATGATCAGCTATTCCAGCGACTCGGCCAGTGATGAAGAAGTGGGGAAAGTGCGCGAAGCGACACGCCTGGCACAGGGGGCAGCGCAGCAGCTGCTGATCGATGGGCCGTTGCAGTATGACGCGGCAGCCAACCCGGCGATTGCACGGGAGCTGGCGCCGGATAGCCCGGTGGCCGGGCGCGCCACGGTCTTTGTGTTCCCTGACCTGAATACTGGCAACACCACGCACAAGGCGGTGCAGCGCAGTGCAGATGGGGTGAGCCTTGGGCCGATGCTACAGGGCTTACGCAAGCCGGTGAACGACCTGCCGCGCGGGGCTCAGGTTGACGATATCGTGCATACCATTGCCTTGACTGCCATTCAGGCCAGCGTGGCAGGCTAGAATCTGGGGCTGCTTTGCAGCCCATCGCGACACAAGGCCGCTCCTACAGGGAATCGCGAAAGCTTCAAGCCACGCGGTTTCCTGTAGGAGCGGCCTTGTGTCGCGAAAGGGCCGCAGAGCGGCCCCGGGGTTCAATCAGGGATACTGCTGGACCTGCCCTTGCTGCTGGTCATACTGCTGACCCGGAATCGGCTTCAGGTTGACTTCCACACGGCGGTTCTGTGCACGGCCATTGGCGTCGGCGTTGCTGGCGATCGGCTGGTCCGGGCCCATGCCACGAACCGAAATGCGCGAGGCATCCACACCCTGCGAGGTCAGGTAAGTGCTGACTGCCTGCGCACGGCGCTGGGACAGGTCCATGTTGTGCTGACGGCTGCCAGTGCTGTCGGTGAAGCCGACCACTTCGATGGTGTTCTGGTTGAACTGCTTGAACGAGCCAGCCAGATTGTTCAGCGGCGAATAGAAGCTTGGGGCGATGTTGGCCGAGTCGGTGGCGAAGGTGATGTTGCCCGGCATGATCAGCTTGATCTGGTCACCCTGGCGCTGAACTTCCACACCGGTATTGGCCATCTGCGCACGCAGCTCGGCTTCCTGCTTGTCGGCGTAATAGCCGTAACCGGCAGCGGCAGCACCCACCGCAGCAGCGCCGATCAGTGCACCCTTGCCACGGTTGTTGTGGTCGATGGCGGCACCGGCGATGGCACCGGCCAGCGCGCCCAGGCCGCCGTATTTGGCGGTCTTGCTCATCCCCGTGGAGCCCTGTGCCTGACCCTGGTTGTCATAAGGGTTCTGGCCGGCACAGCCGGTCATCAGGGCAGCGGCGGTTGCGACGATAATCAGACGACGCATGGTGAACATGGACAAGCTCCTACTGAAATTCATAAATGCGGCAGATCACAAAGGGATCTATGCCAGCCTTGGATTGCATCGGCAATGAAAAATTCAATGAAAGTGCCTTCATGTGCCGTCAGGCGCGGACGAAGGGGTTTTCACGCATCTCGTCGCCCAGACGAGTATCGGGCCCGTGGCCGGTGACCACGACGGCCTCTTCGTCCAGCCGGTACAGCCGCTCCTTGATGGAACGCACGATGGCACGCTGGTCACCACCCCACAAATCCGTGCGGCCAATGCCACGGCGGAACAGGGTGTCACCCGCAATCAACAGCTTGGCATCGGCGAACCAGAAGCTCATCGAGCCCGGCGTGTGCCCTGGCGTGTGCAGCGCCACACCACAGCCACAGGCCAGTTCTTCGTCATCGCCCAGCCAGCGGTCGGGGGAAGGTACCGGTGTGTAGGGAACGCCGAACATCTGACACTGCATCTCCAGGTTGTCCCACAGCACCTGGTCGTCCTTGTGCAGGTGCAGGGTGGCGCCGGTCAGCTCCTTGAGCTTACCCGAAGCCAGGAAGTGATCGAAGTGCGCGTGGGTGTGGATGATGCTCACCAGCGTCAGGCCGTGGGCCTGCAAGCGCGCCAGGATCTTGTCCGGGTCACCGCCCGGGTCGACGACGATGGCCTTTTTGGTCAAGGGGTCGCCGATCAGGGTGCAGTTGCATTGCAGGGGGCCTACGGGGAAGGTTTCGCGGATGAGCGCGGGCGATGGATTGTGCATGGTGAATACGGGAACCGGTTAATCGAATAGGGTTTGCACTCGGGCCAGTGCATCCAGGATGACGACTTCGGGCACCGACTCTACGCGCTTGGCGAAGCGTGCTTCAAGGTCGACTGTGCGGACCTGGTTGCAGAGCATCACCCCCTGAGTCTGCGTGCCCGCACCGCTGAGCGTCACTGCGAAACCCGCATGCCTTGCAAAATCACCACCTTGGGTGATCGGGACAATCACTGCCAGCCCTGACGCATTGAACGCCGCCGGTGTGAGTACCAGTGCGGGTCGCCCCTCACCCTGTTGTTCTCGCCCCACTGTAGGGTCGAGGTTGACGCGAACGATATCGCCCCTGACGAATTTCACCCGTTTCACACTTCACGTCCTACTGGGCGCATCGCATTCCAGTCGGCCATGTCCTCTGGCTCCGGTGCGTTCAGGTCGCACTGGGCCATCAATTCCTCAAGGGTATATTTGGGTTTCGATCGGACGGGCTTGAGCACCATCGTTTCTCCCGCTGTGTCCAGGCTCAGGGTGGAGCCGACACCGAGGCGCATCTGTTTGAGCACTGCCGCCGGCAAGCGGATGGCGGCGCTGTTGCCCCACTGCTGAATCTTGATCTGCATGAGTATCTCCCAAGGTAGATACATAGTAGAAACCCTCCAAGCGATTGCAAGCGAAATGTAGAAACGTCGTATCTACATTGTCATCTGTCCGCACCGGACAAAAGCCCTGCAACCTCAAGAAGGAAACCTCCTACATCACCTTGGGAAACCACCTTCCAACTGTAAAAATAAGAAACGCAAGCTCAGCCAGTGATCAAGGCAAAAACAACCTGAACAACCCACCCCCAAGCGCCCCGCCGTTGGAAATCTCGATCCGCCCACGTACCCCGCCGCTTTCATGCAGTGCTGCAATCCGCGCCGCAAAATACAGCCCCAGCCCGGTACTGCCGCTGGTCGAGTCGATGCCCTGGATGTACTCCTCCTGGCGCTCGAGCATGTGCTTTGGATAACCCGGGCCATCATCGTTTACACAGATCGCCAACTGGTTGTCTGCTTCTTCGATGGTGATCAGCAAGGCGTGCCCGGCAAAGCGGGTGGCGTTGGTAATGACGTTGGCGATCACCGAGGCCACCAGTTCGCGGTCGAAGAAACCCAGCGGGTTGTCGGTGTCGATGCGCCAGGTGGCGAGGATGTCGTTGTGTTTCAGCACTTCCTGGTGCGCTGCCAACTGGGCCTCGATGAAATCGTCCAGCTCATGGTAGTCCGGGCACACCGGTAGCTGGTTGATGCCCAGTTTGTAGAGCCCAAGCAGTTGCACCAGCATGCCGTTGAGGTGGCGAAACTCGTGCTCCATGATCCCCTGCTCGGCACCGCCTCGCAGCTCTTCGGGCAAGCGTTCCATCCACTGGTTGTGGGACTGGATCAACGCGGACAAAGAGCTTTTGAGGTCGTGCACGGTGGAGGCGATCACCGTGGAAAAATCCAGCCCCTGGTTGTCTAGATTCATGCGCCGAACACTCGGATGTGCAGTTTGCGGTAACGGTCATAGCGATTGTCGCTGGCAGGGATGCCGGCCACGCTGGTCAAGGCGTCCTGGCACTCCTGCATGATCGCAGGCTGAGGGTTGTCACCGCCGATGCGCAGCAGCGCCTGGGCGGTGTTGAGGGCGATGCTGATGTTCTTCGGCTGCATACCCAGCGCCTTGCGGAACAGTTGCAACGCCTCGCCAAGCTGCCCTCCCTGGTAACTGCGCACACCCTGGCGATTGAGGGTGACCGCTTCGGTAATGGCGTTGAGCACAGTGGGGTCGTCGGTCAGCTTGCCCACTTTCTCCATGACCTTGGGGTCATCGCCATAACTTTCCACACAGCTTTTCAGCACGCCGATGGCGGCGGCTTCCTGGCCCATTGCCTGCAACTGCGCGGCAACGGTAAGGGCCGAATCGACCGAGAAGAACTGGTTCATCTTGTCCAGGCGCTGGATCGCCTGTTCAGTCAGTTTGGCGGCCGTTTCCGGGTCGCCAGCCTGCTGCAGGCTGGCGGCCTTCATCATCCGCGCACGCACCTGCAAGCCTTGGTCTTCGGGGTTTTCCTTGGCCACCTCACTGAGCGTGGTGTTGATCTCGACCCGGGTGCGGGCGTCGAGGCCAAAGCCTGCGTTCTTGCTCATTAGCGCCTGCACCAGGCCGAGGTTGTTTTCGGCATCCTTGTAGCGCGAACTCTGCCCTTGGTTCACCGCATGGCGGAACGCTTTGGATGCGCTCTCGAAGTCTTCGTTTTCCAACGCCAGCTTGCCCAGCGTCGACTGTCGGCGCACCGACAGCGGCGACAGGCGCACGGCCTCTTCCAGCAGGTTTTGCGCCCGCTTGGTATCACCCTGCGCCACCAGCACCTCGGCCATGCCGTCGTACAGGCCTGGCATGATCGGGAACGCCTTGAGCGCCTGCTCGTACACACCCTGGGCCTGGGCATTCTGGCCACGCTTGTGCATCAGGGCGCCCAGCGCTGCGTACACCCAAGGTTGCGGACGGCTGGCCAGGATGGCCTTGAGGAATTTTTCCAGCTCGTCGAAGCGGTTGAGGTTGCGCAGGGCATCGGCCCGATAGCGCAGGCACAGAGGTGCCAGGCGTGGGTCCTTCTTGCACAGCTCGGCACAGGCCGCCAGCACTTCGGCCGGGCGATTGCGGTCCAGCGCCTGCAGGATCGGCTTGAGCAGCGTCTTGCGCTGGAACAGCTTCTCGACGCGCTGGGCCAGGCCAACCCGATTGAACGGCTTGGTCAGGTAGGCATCAGGCTCGTGCTCGATGGCGCTGAGCACAATGGCCTGGCTGCTCTCGGCCGTGACCATGATGAACACGCACTCATGGCTGATGTGCTTGTCGATGATCAGGTCTTCGAGCACCTGTTGGCCGTTCTTCTTGCCATCGCCCAGGTGGAAGTCCTGCAGGATGAAGTCATAGCGTTTCTGCGCACACATGCGCAGCGCCTGCTCGCCGCTGTCAGCGGTGTCCACGTCGCGCACGCCAAGCTCGCGCAGCATGGAACGGGTCGACGTGCGAAAGTCGGTAAAGTCGTCGACGATCAGAAAGCTTTTTTGCCCGTACTGCAGCATCAACACGACCTGCCTTGGAATGATTGAAAAATCGCGCGAGGCGATGCCACCGATCGCTGTATCGGCAGCTGGTCGGGAAAGATGAGGGTAGAGCATTGCCGGCCACAAACCATGGCCTCAGGCCATCACTTTAGCGGGCAATGTCATGCAGGGCCAGTATCAGGCCAGCAGCCCCAGGGATTTCGCCTTGGCCACCGCCTGGGTACGCCGCTCCACCCCCAGCTTGCTGTTGATGTGGCTGGCGTGGGTCTTCACCGTGTGCAGGGAAATGAACAGCCGCTCACTGATCTGCTGGTTGGAACAGCCCTGGGCAATCAGTTCGAGCACGGCCAGCTCGCGGCCGCTCAGCGCTTCACCGCTGCCCGTGCTGGCGCTTGGCAACGGCGGCAGGCGCTTGAGCAGTTCGGCCTGTACCGGGCAGGTGGCACCTGCCGGCAGTTGCTCGTGAAACCAAAGCGGGTGCTTTTCCAGCAGTGGCTGGAACGGTTGCAGCACGCCCCCCTGTGCGGCCTCAAGCAAGCCTGGCAGCAACTGCGCGGCCTGCCCTTCGCGGCCTTCGTCCAGCAGCAGGGAGAGCCATTGGCACAGCGCGCTGACAGTGAGCATCATGCCGCCACTGGCCTGCCCCCGCTCGACCAGGCTTGCCAAGCGTTGCACGGCGGCGTCGCCACGTAACTGGATACGCTCGAGCAGCGCCTGCTGCAGCGCAATGTGCAACGGCAGCAGTGGGTGGAACTCCGGTGCTGCCGCTGGCTGCTCACCGCCATAGGTCTGGCCCAGACGCAGCAGCCACGACTCGGCCAGGTCGATGCGCCCCTGGGCCAGCCAGAGTTCGCATTTGACCAGGGTAATCATGGCCAGGTAATAGACCGGGGGAACGTCCCAGATATGCATCAGGCGCTCAGCCTCGGCCAGTTCGGCAAAGGCCTCGGCAAAGTGCCCTTCCCGCCCATCGAGCGTGGCGATCACGCAATGGCCGATGAGCACACTGATGTCCCGGCAGGCCCGCGCCTCGCCCAGCCCCGCGCGCAACCGCGCACGGCCCTGGGCCGGTTGCAGGCGCGAAACCAAAAGATAGCCTTCGTAAAGCGTCAGGCGTGCGCGCACGGCGTACAACCGCTGTGCCGAAAGCCCTTGCAGGCGTTGCAGCCCTTGGCGCACTTCGTCCAGCGCCCGCAATACTTCGCCACGGGCGTGCAGCACACGCGCCCGGTCGTAATGGGCCAAGGCCTCGAACAACGGGTTGCCGACTCGCTGGGCCAGCTCCAGGGCTTCCCGGTTCCAGCCGCGGGCCCGCCAGAAATCACCATCGGCGATGGCCAGGTTGGACAGCGTCGACAGGCACACCAGACGTTGGCCATAGCGCTTGCTCGGTAGGCTCTGCAGCGCTTCACCGCAATAGGCCAGGGTGCGCTCGCGGTCGCCACGGCCACGGGCTATGACCCCACTCAGCGCCAACCACTGGGCCAGCATCGACTTTTGCGCGGTCGCCGAAGGCGCGGGCAGAAAGCGGCTGAGGTAGCCGGCCAGTTCCTCGGCCGCGTCCAGCTGGCACGCCAGGCCCAACGCCCAGCTGTACAGCACGATCAACCGGGGCGTGCTGATCAGCAGGCTGTCGGGGAGGTCCATCTTCCAGCGCAGCAACATGCCAACGTTCTGTTCGGCCAGCAGTTGCTCTTCGGACAAGCTTTGCACCAGGTCGGCAGCAACATCGAGGTGGCCGGCACGCAGCGCCTGCTCCACCGCTTCGTCCAGCAGGCCCTGGGTTTCGAACCAGCGGCACGCACGCAGGTGCAAGCCGGCCAGCGGCTCGCTGGCCTGGCGGCTGCGCAGCAGGTCGGAAAACAAGTGGTGGTAGCGGAACCAGTGGCCATGTTCGTCCAGCGGCACCAGGAACACCTGGTGCGCCTGCAGGAAGCGCAGCACTGCGGCACTGTCGTGGCGGCCCCGCACGGCATCGCAAAGCTGCGCGCAGAAACGCTCCTGAGAGGCGGTTTCATACAGGAAGGCCTGCACATCGGCAGGTAGCATGTCGATGACTTCTTCAAGCAGGTAGTCGCGGATCAGCCCCTCGCCGCCATGCAGTGCCTGGGGCAAGGCCTGCTCGTCGGCGCTGTCGCTGGCCGCCAGTTGCCAGAAGCGCAACCCGGCCACCCAGCCATCGCTACGCTGGATCAGGTTGTCCAGCGCCTGGCCACGCAGGCCGGTGGGCTGGCGACCGATCACTGCCAGCGACTCATCTGCCGTGAGGCGTAGCTCCTGTTCGTTAAGTTCGACCAGTTGCCGTGAAAGGCGCAGGCGCGCCAGATGCCAGTCAGGGCGCTGGCGGCTGGTGACCAGCAGCACCAGGCCAGCGGGCAAGTGATTGAGGAAAAACTGCAGGCAGCGGTCAAGCACCGGCCCCTGAGCCAGGTGATAGTCGTCCAGCACCAGTAGCACCGGCGTATCGGCTTGCAGGTACAGCGCCAGCTCGTCGAGCAGGCCGTCGAGCCACTCTTCGAAGGCGAACGGCTGGTGGCGCTGGCGCATTTTCAGCAAGCCCATCGCTTGGCCCCCCAGGGCCGGGCAGTACTGCTGCAGGCCTTCGAGCAAGCGCTCAAGAAAACGGCCAGGGTCGGCATCCCGTTGGCTCAGGCCCAGCCAAAGGCTGCGCCAGTGCTGAGGCAGCGCTTCGCAAAATTCGATGGCGAGGGAGCTTTTACCGAAACCGGCCGGCGCATTTACCAACAGCAAGCGGCCGCCGAGGCCGGCGCGCAGACGTTGGCACAACCGTAGACGTGGCACATGGCCGTCCGGCAGCGGCGGCCGGAAGAAACGCCCGTCCAGCAGGCCCAGGGCCTGGCTGGTGAATCCATGCGTACGGGACAGGTCTGTCATGGCCGGCTCATTCTGGGTGGAAGACTACGGCGTTATGGATGCTTGCGAGACTAGCCGGTAACGCAGCGCATTTGAAGATGATGGGCGCTATTGGCGTGGAAAAGACTGCGACAAAAAGCAACATGGCTGATGGACAAGGGCTGGGGCGGGGGTTTGAGAAGGTATTCAGCAAGTTTATTGCTGGTACGGGCCTCTTCGCGGGTAAACCCGCTCCCACAGGTATTGCACAGCTTTCAAAGCCAGGGCAGTACCTGTGGGAGCGGGCGTGCCCGCGAAAGGGCCCGTACAGGAAAATAGAAACGCCCCGGCAAGCCGGGGCGTTCTGGGGATCACGCGGAGTTGAAGACTTCAGGTTACCGGATACCCGACTGACGCAGCGCTGCAGGCTGGAAGTCGGCCTTGCTGGCACTGAAGCCGAAGTCGTAGGCCCGCTTTTCTTCGTTCTTCATGCCCAGGGCCAGGTAGCGCCCCGATTGAAGGTCGTAGATGGTTTCCAGGGTGTACCAAGGCACCTCGTTGTTGTAGTACGGCTGGGAATGGGCTTCAGATACGCGCCACAGCTGGTTGCGGCCGTCGTACTGGTCGATCACTGCAGCCTGCCAGGTGTCCTCGTCGATGTAGAAGTCACGCTTGGCGTAGATGTGCCGCTGGCCCGGTTTGAGGGTCGCGACCACATGCCAGACACGGCGCAGCTCGTAGCGGGCCAGGTCCTGGTTGATGTGGCCGGCCTTGATGATGTCGGTGTACTTCAGCTTGGGGTCATCCAGCTTGAAGGCGTTGGAGGCGATGTACAGCTCCTTCTTGCCTTCCAGCTTCCAGTCGTAGCGGTCTGGCGCACCGTTGAACATGTCCAGGTTGTCCGAAGTCCGCAGGCCGTCCGCGGCGGTGCCCGGGCCGTCATACGACACTTGCGGCGCCTGGCGCACGCGACGCTGGCCAGCGTTGTAGATCCACGCCTTGCGCGGCTCCTTCACCTGGTCGAGGGTTTCGTGCACCAGCAGCACGGTACCGGCAAGGCGTGCAGGCGCGGTCACTTCCTGCTTGAAGTAGAACAGGATGTTGCCCGGGTTGTTCGGGTCGTAATCCTTCATCTTGTCGCGGAACACGAACTGGTCGGAGAAGTACACAGGGTTGAACGAGCCGTTCTGCTGCGGCGTGGCCTGGGTCACCAGGCGGCTGACGCTGCCACCCCGGTAGCGGGTGATGTGGTTCCAGATCACTTCCAGGCCGCTTTTTGGGATCGGGAACGGCACGGCCGTGCGGAAGTTGTTCAGCCCGTTGCCACCCTCGACCAGTGTGGTCTTGGTGGCGTTTTCCTTGATGGCGGCGAACACATCAGCCGGCACGGTCGAGCCGCGATGGGTCTTGAATACCGGGATCTTGAAGGTATCCGGGTAGCGCTTGAGCATGGCCAGCTGGCCTGGCGAAAGCTTGTCCTTGTACTGCTCGGCGTTCTGCGCGGTGATGGTGAACAGCGGCTTGTCACTGCCATACGGGTCGGACAAAAAGCCCTTGCCGTCGACACTGCCCGCGGTCTTCGACAGCGGCTCCCACGGGCCGATCGAGCCATCGGCGTTACCGGCCTTTTCGGCGCCCATCGGGGTCAGGGTGCTGCCCAGCTTGGCCGCCTCGTCGGCGGATACCGCAGCCATTACGCTGGTCGCCAGCAGGGACAGGCCCAGTACACCGGCTTGCAGCAGACTTCTGGTCTTGTTCATGTCGTGTCGTCCTGGATCTGTGTGCTTAGAAGTTCACGCCGAAGCTGAGGGCGACGAAGTCGCGGTCATCCACGGTGCTGTACTTGCCGTCGAAGAAGTTGGTGTACGACAGGCTCGCCGTGTAGGTGTTCTGGTACTCGGCGTCCAGGCCCAGGCTGACAGCCTTGCGGCCTTCCTCGAAGTTGGCACCAGGGCCTGGCGAGTAGCCGGAAACGTCATGCGACCAGGCTACGCTCGGCTTCAGGTTGACCCCGGCGAACACGTCGTTGTAGTCCCAGATGACGCGGGCGCGGTAACCCCAGGAAGTGCTGGTGGTGTAGCCATCGTTCTCGCAGTTGCGGTTCAGGTTGGCAGTGGATGCCCCCGCACCGGCACCCGCGATGGTGCTGGCATTGAGCGCCTGGCAGGTGTCGGCACCGCCGGTGGCAGGCAGCGGGCCAGGCCCGAAGACCGGGTCACGGCCATAGCGGGTCTCGCGTGCGTTTTCCAGGCCGCCAACGTGGGTGACACCAACTTCGCCCACTACAGTCATGCGGCTGGCGCCCATTACCTGGTCGAAGAAGTGCGTCAGGGTGGTCTGGAATTGAGTGATCTCCTTGCGACGATAGCCGTGCAGGTCCTGCCCCGGCGTACCGGTAAGCAGCGAGGCGTTGGTCAATGCACCACCAATCGGACGCACGCCAGCGAACAGGATATCGGTGGTGTTCAGCTGCACCGGGGCATTCGGCCGGTAGCTGATTTCACCGCTCCACGCGGTGCCGGTGGGAAGCGTGGTGGAGAAACTCAGGCCGTACAGGCGGATGTCCTCGGGGTACTCGACGAAGTACTCGGAGTTACCCGCCACAATCAGCGGCGCCAACGCCCGCAACTGCGCAGGCAGCGCGCTGAGGCCGGCGAACACCGACGGTGCAGCTCCGGTCGCGCTGAAGATCGGCGCGCGGCTGTGGTAGTTCATGAAGTAGGCACCGAACTCGGTGTCCAGCGGATCGAACATGTACCGCAGTGCCACGCCGAACTGGCCGCTGTCGCGGGCATCACGGTCGGCGCCACGACGTACCATCACCCCTTCTTCGTTGATGTTGACGCCCCGGGAAGCGAGGAACTGCTGGGCCGCGCCCGGCACCGTGCGGCTGCTGTTAAGCACGCGCAGGTTGTCGGTACAGCCATCGGCGATGATGTCCGGCTGGGAGAAGAAGGTGCCGCAGTTGTCGACAACCGTCTGGTCCCACTCGATCTGGTAGAAGGCTTCGGCCGACAGGTTGTCGGTCAGGCTTTGCGAGATGTAGAACATGTTGACCGGGATCAGGCCTTCCTTGATCTCGGCCCCAGGGCGGCGGAACGCCGATACATCAATGGGGTTGATCGAGTTGATGCCACCGCCAATGAACGTACTTTCGCCCCAGCTCACAACCTGCTTGCCAAGGCGCACGGAGCCAGGCTGATCACCGATGGAGTAGTTGTGGTACACGAAGGCGTCGAGCAACTGGGCGCCGGACGACTTTGCGCCTTCCTTGCGGTTGGAGTCGCTGATGTCCTTGAACTCGCGGCCCTCGTCCTTCAGCTCGAAGTCGTACCAGTATTTGCCGCGCACGAACACACCGGTATCGCCGTACTTCAGCTCCAGGTCATGGATACCCTTGAAGATCTTGGAGAACGTTTCGCCCTTCTTGAAGTTCAGGTGACCATCGTCGGAGGTCTGCGACAGGCCCTTGCCGCCGTTGTTCACCCCGATCAGGTTTTTGTTGGGGTTGGCTGTCGACCAGCTGGCGCCGATGGAGAGCGAGGAGTCGAACTGGCCTTCGATTTCACCAATGTTGAAGCTGACAGCGAAAGCAGGACTTGCGAGCGTGGAAGCAAGGCTGACGGCCAGGGGCAACTTGGCCCGGCGCCAGAACAGGTTTGCAGATTTCATCGACGCTACTCCATGTACTTTATTGTTATGGCAGTGAGTCCCTTCAAGAACGGCCCGAGCGACCGGTTTGCAGGCTTTCGCCCACGGCGACACGGCTTGCGCGCGTCGCCCTCCCCCATTCCTGAAAATCCCCTGGCCCCGACTATAGCCAGCAAGGCACAGGCGCTTGATCCCTCTAAAGTGTGATTTGCGCTCCGTGCCGCCAACTCGCTGCTCTGTTGCTCCGGTTGCGGGCTGGCAGTGCTAAAGGATGGCGCATTTCTGCCGTTTGGCAAGGCGCCGAGGCCTCTAGCGTGCGGGTCGCGTTCTGGCGATCGCGACCCGCACGGCGGTTACAGCGTTGAAAGGAACGCGCTGTTGCTGGCCTGCCACTGGACGATGTCCTGGCGGATGCGTTTCTTGTCGAGCTTGCCGACACTGGTCTTGGGAACTTCAGTAACAACGGCGATCTGGCTAGGAATCGCCCACTTGTTGATGTGCCCCTGTTCGACGAACGGCTTGAGGTGTTCCTTGAGTGCCTTGGCGTCGATGGCCTGGCCGTCGCGCACCACCAGCAGGGCAAACGGACGCTCGCCCCATTGCGGGTCGGCCACCCCTACCACGGCGACTTCGCGCACGGCCGGGTGACGGCTGATCAGGTCCTCCAGGTCGAGAGAAGAGATCCACTCGCCACCTGTCTTGATCACATCCTTGATGCGATCGCGGATGTCGATATAGCCCATGCCGTCGAGGGTGGCGACGTCACCGGTGTGCAGCCAGCCGCCCTGCCACAGCTCCTCGCTCTTTTCCGGCTCCTTGAAATAGCCCATGGTCAGCCATGGCGCACGCAGCACCAGCTCGCCCTGGGTTTCACCATCGGCCGGCAGGAAGTTGCCGTCACCGTCGACAATCGCCGCCTCAACCAGCGGTACCGGCACGCCGGCCTTGATCCGGTAGGTGATACGTTCATCCTCGCTGCCGGCCTGCAGTTCGTCGTTCAGGTGCGCAGCGGAAATCAGCGGGCAGGTTTCGGACATGCCATAGGCGGCGGTCAGCTGGATGCCACGCGCCAGGGCTGCCTGGTACAGCGAACGGTTGAGCGCGCTGCCACCGATGATGATCTTCCAGCCGCCGAAGTCCTGGCCCTGCGAGGTCGGGCAATTGAGCAGCATCTGCAAGATGGTCGGCACGCAATGGGAGAAGGTGACTTTCTCCTCACGCCACAGCTTGACCAGCATGTCTGGCTCGTAGCGCCCCGGGTACACCTGCTTCATGCCAAGCATGGTGGCAGCGTAGGGAATACCCCAGGCATGCACGTGGAACATCGGGGTAATGGGCATGTACACGTCATTGCTGCCCAGCAGGCGCACGCTGTCGATACTGCCCGTGACCGAGGCCTCGGCCAGGGTGTGCAGCACCAGTTGCCGGTGGGTGAAGTACACACCCTTGGGGTTGCCGGTGGTGCCGGTGGTGTAGAAGGTGGTGGCCACCGAGTTTTCGTCGAAGTCGGGGAAATCGTAGTGCGGGCTGGCAGCTGCCAGCAACTGCTCGTACTCGCCCACCAGGTTGGGCAGCTCGGCGGTCTTGTCAGGGCCATCGGTCAGCAGCAGGGTCTTGTCGACGGTGGTCAGCTGCCCGGCAATACCCTGGTAGAGGCCGACGAAGTCGCTGTTGACCAGCACCACGCGGTCTTCGGCGTGGTTCATGGTGTAGAGGATCTGCTCAGGCGAAAGGCGCACGTTGATGGTATGCACCACCGCACCGATCATGGGAATGGCGAACATGCATTCCAGGTAACGGTGGCTGTCCCAGTCCATTACCGCCACGGTATCACCGGCCTTTACCCCGGCCTCGGTCAGCACGTTGGCCAGGCGCGCGATGCGCTCGTTGAGCTGTGGATACGTCAGCCGCAGTTGGTCGCGGTAGACGATTTCGCGGGTTTTCTCATAGCGGCTGCCAGACATCAGCAGGCGCTTGATCAGCAATGGGTAGGCGTAGGCGCCCTCGGCGGGTTTGATGATGCGGGTCTGCAACATGGGTATCCCTTTTCTGAAAAGCGGGCCGGACAAGTCTGGGAACTACTGTAGTTCGCCAATGTGACGGCTAAATCAGCCGAAGGAATGATTTGGCTGGTTGAGGTATGAGTGGGGGGCGTTGACGGGTGACAACGTTGAGCTAGACACTGCGGCAGCAGCTTCAGGTTGTGTGGTGAAGCTGAGGGCCTTTTCGCGGGTAAACCCGCTCCCACATGTCCTGCACAACGGCCAAGGCTGGTGCAGTACCTGTGGGAGCGGGTTTACCCGCGAATGGCCACACCTCAATCACCGGAGAACCCCATGCCCAGCCCGCGTCGCGCCGTGTTTCTCGATCACCAGTCCCTGGACCTTGGCGACCTCGACCTCTCGCCCCTCAAGCAGCATTTCGATGAATTCGAGCTGTTCGCCGCCACCGGTCCCGACCAGGTCTCGGAACGCCTGCAAGGCGCGGTCGCGGTGATCAGCAACAAGGTCATGCTTGACGCCGCAACCCTGGCGGCCAACCCGCAACTCAAGCTGATCCTGGTGGCTGCCACCGGTACCAACAACGTCGACCTGGCGGCGGCGCGCGCCCAAGGCATCACGGTCTGCAATTGCCAGGGCTACGGCACGCCGTCCGTCGCGCAGCACACCCTCGCCCTGTTGCTGGCCCTGGCAACCCGCCTGTGCGACTACAACCAGGCAGTGGCCGACGGCCAGTGGGCCAAGGCCAGCCAGTTCTGCCTGCTGGACTTCCCCATCGTCGAGCTGGAAGGCAAAACCCTCGGCCTGCTTGGCCACGGCGAACTGGGCGGCGCGGTGGCAAGGCTGGCCGAGGCCTTTGGCATGCGTGTGCTGAGCGGGCAGATCCCTGGGCGCCCGGAACGTGACGACCGCCTGCCGCTGGACGAGCTACTGCCACAAGTCGACGCCTTGACCCTGCACTGCCCGCTGAACGAGCACACCCGGCACATGCTCGGTGCCCGCGAACTGGCGCTGCTCAAGCCCAGTGCGCTGGTGGTCAATACCGCTCGCGGCGGCCTGATCGACGAACAGGCGCTGGCCGACGCACTGCGCAGTGGCCACCTGGGCGGTGCAGCCACCGACGTGCTGAGCGTGGAACCGCCGGTCAATGGCAACCCCCTGCTCGAACCCGGCATCCCGCGCCTGATCATCACCCCGCACAGCGCCTGGGGTGCGGTGGAGTCGCGCCAGCGTATCGTCGGCCAGCTCAGCGAGAACGCCCAGGCCTTCTTTGCCGGGCAGCCACGCCGCGTAGTCAGCTGAGCCCGTCGCCCGCCTCTGCTACACTGCGCCACTTTTTCCAGGAGGCGTCGTCCATGGACCCGCGCAGTGAAGTGTTGCTCCGCCAGGCAGAGCTGTTCCAGGGGCCGCTGCTGATCGCTGGTGCCCCCGCCGATGGCCTGCTCACCCAATTGCCGCAGGCCCAGGCCTGGACTTGGCATGCAGGCGATCAGGCCATGCTCGACAGCCGCTTTGCCGGCCGCAGTCATTATGGGGTAGAGCCGCCTGCAGCGGCCTTCGACAGCGCCGTGCTGTTCCTGCCCAAGTCCCGCGAACTGGCGGCCTACCTGCTCAATGCCCTGGCATCGCGCCTGGCCGGCCGCGAGCTGTACCTGGTCGGCGAAAAGCGCGGCGGCATCGAAGGCGCGGCCAAACAGCTGCAAGCCTTTGGCAAACCGCGCAAGCTCGACAGCGCCCGGCACTGCCAGCTGTGGCAAGTGACCATCGAGCAGGCGCCCGAAGCCAAGCCGCTGCAAAGCCTGGCCGAACACTTCGAGCTAGCCCTGGAAGACGGCCCGTTGCAGGTGGTCAGCCTGCCCGGCGTATTCAGCCACGGGCGGCTGGACCGGGGTACCGCCCTGCTGCTCAAGCACCTCGACGGCCTGCCAAGCGGGCATGTGCTGGACTTCGGCTGTGGCGCCGGGATATTGGGCGCCACGGTCAAGCGCCGTTACCCGCAAAGCCGGGTAACCCTGCTGGACGTGGACGCCTTCGCCGTGGCGGCCAGCCGCCTGACACTGGCCGCCAACGGCCTGGAAGGCGACGTGATCAGCGGTGATGGTATCGACGCTGCACCGACCGAGCTGAGCCTGATCCTGAGCAACCCGCCATTCCACACCGGAGTGCACACCAACTACCAGGCTTCGGAAAACTTGCTGAAAAAATCCGCCGTTCATCTGCGAAAAGGTGGCGAAATGCGCCTGGTTGCCAACAGCTTCCTGCGCTATCAACCGCTGATCGAAGGGGCGCTGGGCAACTGCCAGGTACGCGACGAGGCTGACGGTTTTCGGATTTACCAGGCAATGCGCGGATAAAAACAGCGCTTGCCGAAAGCGTTTTGCCTAGGCAGAATCCGCACCGTCCTAGGGGAGTAGTCTCCCGCGAGCGCACTGCTCGCCCGGTACGCGTCAACATACTTGGTCCACAGACCATGGCGCGTGCGACCCATCATGCCAGCCTGCATGGAGAGATCCGCGTAGACGGATCCAGGGTTTGACAAGACCTATGACACGCACACCTTACCCGGGGCGGGGAGGCTGTACGTGTCATAGCCGTGTCGACCCGCCCCCGTAGGAATCCTGATGCTGGAATCTCTGTTGGTCCCCACCGCTATCGTTGCGCTCGCCGAAATCGGCGACAAGACGCAACTGCTCGCGCTCATTCTCGCTGCCCGCTTCCGCAAGCCCTGGCCGATCATTGCCGGCATCATTGCCGCTACCCTGGCCAACCATGCTGCGGCCGGTGCCGTGGGCGCGTGGTTTGGCAGCTTTTTCAGCGACTCGGCACTGCACTGGATCCTGGCGGCGAGCTTTACCGCCACTGCGCTGTGGACCCTGGTCCCGGACAAGATGGACGACGACGAGAACCCGGCACGCCGTTTCGGGCCGTTCCTGACCACGCTGATTGCGTTCTTCCTGGCCGAAATCGGTGACAAGACCCAGGTGGCCACGGTCATGCTGGCTGCGCAGTATCCGCACCTGATCATGGTCATTATCGGTACCACCCTGGGCATGCTGATTGCCAACGTGCCGGTGGTGCTGGCGGGTAACTTCGCGGCAGACAAACTGCCACTGACGCTGATCCGACGCCTGGCGGCCACGGCGTTCTTCGTGCTGGCGATCGTGGCCGTTTACACGGCGATGAAGGCCAGTGGCTGGGTGGGGTAACGGGACAACAAGCGGGGCTGCTGCGCAGCCCATCGCGACACAAGGCCGCTCCTACAAAGGTACGCGATCCCCTGTAGGAGCGGCCTTGCGTCGCGAAAGGGCCGCAGAGCGGCCCCAGAATTCACATCATTACTGCTTGGCCGCAGCCTGGTACAGCGGCATCACCTTTGGAATCGCCGCCTGCAGCGAAGCGATACGGGTTTCAGAAGCCGGGTGAGTGCTCATGAACTCTGGGGGCGCACCTTCGGAAGCCTTGCTCATCTTGTTCCACAAGGTGATCGCGGCATTCGGGTCATAACCCGCACGTGCCGACAGCTCCAGGCCGATCAGGTCGGCTTCGTTCTCGTTGGCCCGGCTGTTGGGCAGGGTCATGGAGTAGTTCACCACGGCATCGGCCATGGCCATGCTGCCCTCGCCCAGGCCCAAGAGGGCACCGGCCCCCTGGCGGGCCATTTGCACGCCATAAGCCTTGGACATCGCCTCACGGCTGTGCTCTCGCAGGGCGTGGGCAATTTCATGCCCCACCACTGCGGCAATTTCCGCATCGGTGAGCTTGAGCTGATCGATCAGCCCGGTGTACACGATGATCTTGCCGCCCGGGCCGCAGTTGGCGTTCAGCTCGTCGCTTTTGATCACGTTGACTTCCCAGTTCCACTGCGCGGCATCCGGGCGGAACTTGGGCGCCTGGGCGATCAGGCGGTTGGCGATGACCTGCACGCGCTTGGCATCGGCGCTGGACTTGTCCAGCACACCCTTACTCGACGCTTCGCCCAAGGTCTGCTGGTACGACTGGGCGTACATCTGGTTGACCTCATCGGTCGAAAGCATGCTGAACATATACTGCTGGCGCTGCACGCCGACAGCACCGCCGCTGGTGGTGTTCACCGCCTGGCAGCCGGCCAGCAGGATGCCAGCACTCAACAGGCTGACGACAAAAGACTTACGCATGAAAACACTCCCTTTTTACATGCGCCGTATCCTAGGCCGAGTCGCCAGTGCCCGCTATAGCCGTAGGGAAGATTTTCTTCGCCTGGGCCCGCCTCTTCGCGGGCAAGCCCGCTCCCACAGGGGCTTTGGCATACCTGAGGTGGGCACATTAACTGTGGGAGCGGGTTTACCCGCGAAGAGGCCAGTACAGGCAGCACATCAAGCCGGGGTCAGGCACTCCGGCGCATCCAGTTTCGGGTCATTGACGAAGTTGGCCAGAGCCCGCTCGCGCAATGTTGCCGGCGGGCTGGCCAGCAACTCGTGCAAGCGGGTAATCGGCGTATCCGGATCCAGCCAGGCTGCCTGCCCCGCCTCGTCCAGTATCAGCGGCCGACGCTGGTTCATGGCCGCCTGTGTCACCACCGCACAGCTCAGCCACACCTGATCCTGTACCGGGTAGGCCTCCCACACCGCAGCAAAGTACAACGACGAGCCCTCCCCTGGGGTCAACCAGTACGGGCGCTTTCGCACGCTGCCACGCCACTCGTAAAAACCGTTGGCCGGCATCAGGCAACGGCGCTGGCGAAACGCCTCACGGAACATGGGTTGCTCGGCCAGGGTTTCAGCGCGGGCATGCGCGGGCGTGCGGGACAGGTCGGTGAGCCAGGCCGGGGTAAGGCCCCAGCGCGCCTTGGCCAGTTGCTGTTGGCCGTCGAGCTGGCGCTGGATAAGCACCGTGGCACCTGGCGCAATGTTCCATTGGGCCGGCTGGCCTTCGGGGAAACCAGGCAGGCTGGCAAGCACCTGGGGCCAGCGAAACAGGGCGTAACGTCCACACATGGGCGAATTAAGAACCTAGCAGATCAAGGTACCGGGGAAACTCTCCGGTTCGTCGCCAACCAGTGGCTGGGCATCATTGTACGCATCGATCAGCTGCCGTGCGTATTCGGCCTGCTCATCTGCCACTGCAAGCCCGAGCAGGCCGTGCAGGGGCAGTTCACCTACGCCGCCCATCAGGTCACGGCCCACCAGTTGAACGCTGATGCCTTCACTGGCCAGCATGCCGAGCAGCATTTCGGCTTCGAGCAGGTTTTCCGGTTCGTAGATCCGCCGCATCAGTCATTCTCACCGAACACATCCAGCATCCATTCCTCGCCATGAACCTGCAGCACGAAGCGGATAGGCTTGCAGCACACCTGGCAGTCCTCGATGTACTCCTGATCGCCACCGGACAGGTCCACCGTGGTTTCGACTTCTTCGCCACAATAAGGGCAATCGTAGATCGCAGTTTCCAGCATCGCGGCCTCCGGGGTGACTTATGCGTATAATTGCCGGTCTGTTTACAGGGCCTGTGTGTGTCCGAGCCGTATTTTCGGAGCCCGCCCCTACCTTATTACCCTAGCCGTTTCCAACAAGAGAGCATGATGGGCGAATTCGATGCCATCCGACCGTACGACGACGCTGAGGTCCCTGCCGTTCTGGCACGCCTGCTCAGCGACCCGGCATTCCTCGATATCCTCACCCACTTCCGCTTCCCGCGGGCGGCCGGCGCTCTTGGCTGGTTGCTCAAGCCGCTGATTGCTCGCCGCCTGCGCAAGGAATTTGCTGGCGTCACCTGCGTTTCGACCTTGCAGGACAAAGTCGAGTACTACGTCGACCAGACCATCGACCGCGCCACCGACGGCGTTACCTATTCGGGCGTGGAACAGCTCAAGGCCGGCACCGCCTACCTGTTTTTGGCCAACCACCGTGACATCGTCATGGACCCGGCCTTCGTCAACTACGCGGTGTATCACGCAGGCTTGCCGACTCCACGCATTGCCATTGGTGACAACCTGCTGCAAAAGCCCTTTGTCAGCGACATGATGCGCCTGAACAA
Source organism: Pseudomonas sp. NPDC089547 (assembly GCF_050280665.1). NCBI lineage: Bacteria > Pseudomonadati > Pseudomonadota > Gammaproteobacteria > Pseudomonadales > Pseudomonadaceae > Pseudomonas > Pseudomonas sp. NPDC089547. The sequence continues at coordinate 32,709 of NZ_JBNNVS010000042.1, forward strand.
GAGCTTCATCGTACACCGCTCGATCAGTGGGCGCCGCGAGAAGCTGGCCGCCTACCAGTTGCTCTCGGCCTACATCAGCCACTCGATCCGCAACGACGCCACCTCGATCTGGATCGCCCAGGCCGAAGGCCGCGCCAAGGATGGTGACGACCGTACCGATTCGGCGATCCTCAAGATGTTCCACATGAGCCGCAAGGACGAGCCTTTCGGTGCAGTGATCCAGAGCCTGAACCTGACACCGGTGTCGATCAGCTACGAATACGACCCGTGCGACCAGGCCAAGGCCCGCGAGCTCTATATCCGCGCCACCACCGGCACCTACAAGAAGGCGCCGGGCGAGGATGACAACAGCATCGCCAAGGGCATTACCGGCTACAAGGGCCGGGTGCACATCAGCTTTGCCCCACCGGTGACCGAGTACTACGAGGACACCAAACAGCTGGCTGTGGAAATTGACCGGCAGATCCTAGGCGGGTACCGGCTGTTCCCGGTGCATTACCTGGCGTATGAGATGTGGGATGGCAAGGACGATGCCCTGCACGTGCCGAGTGCCGAGAAGGTGTTCCCGGCCGATGAGTTGGCCAAGGCCAAGGAAGAATGGCAGCGCCGCCTGGATGCCTGCCCTGAAGAGCAGCGGCCTTACCTGGTGTTGCAGTATGCGACGCCTGTGCGTAACCAGTACCAGGTCAGGCAACAGGCACCTGTAGCCTGATGGATTTTGGGGCCGCAAAGCGGCCCCAGGTTCTCAAACCCAGGTACTGAACCAGGACAACAGCAACGCCATCGCCAGGCACGAAAAACCGAGAATATAAAAGTAGCGCGGCACTCGAAGGTCGAACGCATCCACCACGCCCTCGTCCACCGCCATGTATTCGCGGGTCTCGGCATCGCGCCGCCGCGCACTGTGCAGCAGCAGCCCGCCTGGGCAGGTCAGCAGCAACGCCAGCAGGTTGATCCACTTGGCGGGATGGGCGGCCAGAAACCCCCAGAGCACTTGCAAGGACATCACGCGACCTCGGTGTGAGCAGCAGCAAAGGCCCGCATTCTACCCAAGTCACACCCTGGCGCCCGGCCTGGGCGACAAAGTGTCATTAAATTTCATCTGTCATCCGCTCGTCATCAGAACAGGCCACCCTGTCGGCCTTTTCATGATCTGGAGCTTGTTCATGCTGCACGCCGAAAACCAGGACCGCCTCTACCTCGTTGCCCAGAGCGATGAACAGCAGGCGCTGATCGATGGTTTTGCCATCAACGTGCACGACCGCCAATGGCTGGTCTACTGCGCGCTGGGTGGGCATGTGCATGAGGATTTGCCAGAGGTGGACGCCGGGACCGGCTTAAGCTTGCTGGATTTCCACATAGAAGCTGCCTGAGCCTGCGCGGCCCCTGTGGGAACGGCTTCAGCCGGGAAGAGGCCGGCACAGGCAACAAAAAACCCGCTGACTGAAGACAGGCAGCGGGTTTTCTTTTGCAGCTAAAGGCTTACTGCCCCAGCACCTGCCCGATGGTCGGGTCCTTGAACAGGCGGGTCAGGGCATCGCTCAGCACATCGCCCACCAGCTGGGTGTTGGTGTCCTGGTTCGGCGCCATGCCGAAACGCTGGTCCAGCGAAGCGCCGTAACGGCCGCTGTAGCTGCGCCCGCCGTTGCGCACGTCGGCACGGAAGGTGGCGCCGATGGTGGCCTCGGTCACGTACAGGTTGTCTTTGGGCGACTGATACTTCAGCTCTGCCAGGGTCACTGTCAGCTGCGGAGCGTTATAGGCGTTTGGCGTCGGAGTGAAGCCAAGCAGGCGCACGGCAGCTTCGGCCTGGGCTTGCAGCTTGGGTACCACGTCGTTACCGCTGACACTGATGGTGCTGGTCTCGGGGTACATGCCACCACGGGTGCCCAGCGATTGCGAAGCCCGCCCGTCAACCACCCGGACCACGACCGGCTGGCCGTGGCCGACCGGCGCGAGCTGGGCCTTGAGCGTGGGTTGCGGGTTTAGTTGTTGCGGGCTGTGGGCACAACCGACCAGGCTAAGGCTGGCCACGGCAATCAAACCGAACAACAGACGTTGCAACATGCGCGTTTCTCCAGAAAATGCGGCAAAGGCCCACAGTATACCTAGCCAGGCACAGACCAGTCATCGGCCCGAACCGCTTGTCACAATCGTTTCATGGCCACGCCCTTATCCTTGCGCCAAGCCCTAACGCACAGGACTCGCCGCCATGGCTTCGCTCTGGACCCTGCTCTTCCGACGCCCGCGCCACAACGCCTACGCCCGCCTCGATGCCCAGGGCAAATGCCTGGCCTTCAAGCAATGCAGCCAGGCACCTGGTGGCAGTGGGTGGGTCCAGGTGAGTGAAATCCAGCTGGCCTGGCTGGGCCGCGAGCTGCCCGCCGACGCCCGGGCTTGCACACGCGCAAGCCGTCGCTGGCACCAGCGCATCCTCACGGCCTGACAAACGCTGCAATAAAAAGCCACGAATGGCGACATTTCTGCCCGCGACATCGCTATAATCTCCCCCCGATTATAAGGACGTCTCCTGATCGGGCCCCGCACTCGCCGATTGACCCCGGCAACTTCACTGCCTAGCCCACAGAGAGCCTTCCACTCAGGTCTTGCATCGGCTGTCGTGCCTGCTTTTCCGGCCCTTCACACTGCATGAACCTGCGGGTTGCCATCGCGCAGTCCCCTTTTGAGGTTCACGTCTCCAAAAGAGCGTGAAAAAACGGTTTTCACAACTTCACAAGAGTGTGGCGAGCAAATGAACAGTCTGGCATGTGCAAAAGCGGCAGATGTGTCCCGAACAGCCCTGAACAGGCGGCAAATGCACTCATCCCGCATGAGTGTCTGAACCGTTCCATAACGCACGCACGACACCTTGACCATAAGTCGAATTGCCGCACCCGTGGCAAACGGCGTTCAATACCCGAACCCGAAGACTGATTGGCGGTGTCCGCGGAAGTTGCAAGAACTGCGAAAAGTCGGACATGGCGACCCTGGCGAACCCAGGTCCTATGCTGTCAATTAGGTAGCTGTAGATTGTGGAGACGCGTTAAATGGCGCAGAACGAATCGGTTGATGTGGTACTGGTAGGCGCAGGCATCATGAGTGCCACCCTGGCCGTACTGCTCAAGGAGCTCGACCCGACCCTGAAGCTTGAGGTCGTGGAGGCGATGGACTCCGGAGCCGCGGAAAGCTCCAACCCCTGGAACAACGCAGGTACCGGCCACGCTGGCCTGTGCGAGCTTAACTATACGCCTCAGGCCGCCGATGGCAGCATCGACATCAAGAAGGCCGTGCACATCAACACCCAGTTCGAGGTTTCTCGTCAGTTCTGGGCCTACCTGAGCAAGAAGGGCAACTTTGGCTCGGCGCGTGCATTCATCAACCCTGTCCCGCACCTGAGCTACGTCGAGGGTGACAAGGGTGTTTCCTTCCTCAAGAAGCGCTTCGAGCTGCTCAAGCAGCACCACGCCTTCGCCGACATGGAATACACCGAAGACAAGGCGGTGATGAACGACTGGATGCCGCTGATGATGCCAGGCCGCCCGGCGGACCAGCACATTGCAGCTACCCGCGTAGCCAAAGGCACTGACGTCAACTTCGGCGCCCTGACCAACAAGCTGCTCAAGCTGCTGGGTGACTCGCCGGACGCGCAGGTGAAGTACAGCAAGAAGGTTGTCGGCCTGCGCCGTAATGGCAGCGGCTGGACCGTGAGCATCAAGGATGTCAACAGCGGCGGCAGCCGCGAAGTGGACGCCCGCTTCGTCTTCCTCGGCGCCGGTGGCGCTGCCCTGCCGCTTCTGCAAGCATCCGGCATCCCGGAAAGCAAAGGCTTCGGTGGTTTCCCTGTCAGTGGCCAGTGGCTGCGTTGCGACAACCCGGAAATCGTCAAGCAGCACCAGGCCAAGGTCTACAGCCAGGCCGCCGTGGGCGCCCCGCCGATGTCGGTTCCGCACCTGGACACCCGCGTTGTTGACGGCAAGACTTCGCTGCTGTTCGGTCCATACGCAGGCTTCACCACCAAGTTCCTCAAGCACGGTTCGTTGATGGACCTGCCGCTGTCGGTGCGCATGGGCAACATCGGCCCGATGCTGGCCGTGGCCCGCGACAACATGGACCTGACCAAGTACCTGGTCAGCGAAGTGATGCAGTCGATGGAGCAGCGCCTGGAAGCCCTGCGTCGCTTCTACCCGCAGGCCAAGGCCGAAGACTGGCGCCTGGAAGTGGCTGGTCAGCGTGTGCAGATCATCAAGAAAGACCCGAAAAAAGGCGGCGTGCTGCAATTTGGTACCGAGTTGGTCTCGGCCCAGGATGGCAGCCTGGCTGCATTGCTCGGCGCTTCGCCGGGTGCGTCGGTAACCGTGTCGATCATGCTGGAACTGATCGAGCGCTGCTTCCCCGAGCAGGCCAAAGGTGCCTGGGCTGCCAAGCTCAAGGAAATCTTCCCGGCTCGCGAGAAGACCTTGGCCACCGATGCCGCCCTGTACCACAAGATCAGCGCCGACAACGACGTGGCGCTGGACCTGGTAGAAAGCAGCCCGGCGGCCAAGCATTACGCCTGAACCGCCCGGTAACGAAAAAACGCCCCTCGGGGCGTTTTTTTGTGCCTGGATCTTTGTCAGCCTGTGCCGACCTCTTCGCGGGCTCGCCCGCTCCCACAGGGATAGCGCAAAGCCTGGCTGTGGGAGCGGGCATGCCCGCGAAGAGGCCGGTCCAGGCTAACGATCAGCCACGGGCGTTAGCGATGATCTCAACGTACTCCGGCGCATTGCGCTGGTCGGCGATCTGCTCGACGAAGGTCTTGCCATGCTCGTCCTTGCCATCCAGGTCCAGGCCAGCCTCGACAAAGAAACCAACAAAGCGCTCGAAGTCGTCGACGCGCAGGCCACGGTAGGCCTTGACCAGCTTGTGCAGCGACGGCGAGGTCACGCCGTCGGCCGGTTCAAACTGAAGGAACGACTTGATGTAGTCGTCGCTGATTTCGTCGCCGATTACCTGTTTCTTGTCTTTACGCATTGCCGACTCCAACTGGGCCATCACGGAATTTCGAAGGCCGGCAGTTTACCCCCCGCAGCCTGCGTGCCTCAACGCGTACGTACGGTCCCGGTGTGCAGGTCGGCCCAGATGTGGCCGTTGGCGTAGGTCAGAAACTGCACATACAGCGTTTCATTGCGCAGCAAGTCCATGATCACCCGGTAATCGCTGACCGGGTAATTCAGGCTCAGGGTGCGGGTTTTCTCGTCATACACGGGCTTTTTCAAGCTCTTGGCCGCTTCACCGTCGAAGGTCAGCAGCACTTGGGCAATGGTCGCGCCCTTGCTCAACGGCTTGCCCTTCAGGCGCACCTGCAACGACGAGGTGATCGGGATCGGCTGCTGATCGGACTGGCGCTGGGCACCGACCACCACCGAGTAGTCGGTTACCTGCAGCAATTGCTGCCCGGTCGGCGCTTCCTGGCGCAGGGAGAGATCGTCAGGTGGCAGGAACTGGCTGTGCAGCGGTGCGGCGGCGAGTGGCAGGCTGACTGCCAGCAAGAGGGGAAGAATCGCACGCATGTGAGGCTCCTTGTATGAAGGAGCACTCTAGCACGGCATACACGTTCAACTGTAGGAGCGGCCTTGTGTCGCGATCGGGGTGCGCAGCAGCCCCTCGATTGCAGCTTCGCCACAGACATCGCCGGGGCCGCGGTGCGGCCCGATCGCGACACAAGGCCGCTCCTACAGTTGACCGCACACGCCGACCGAAACAGGCAAGATCAATCGAACTGCGCGAGCATCAAGGCCTGGTACTCGGCTACGCCCGCCTCACCCTCGCGCGGCGCCCAGTGCGCATGCTCGCCCTCCCCCACAGGCCGGTATGGCCCGGCCTTGCACTCGAACAAGATGCTGTCCGGTTCCAGCACTACCAAGCCATGGTAAGTACCGGGCGCCAGGTCCACACCCAGGCAGTCGCCGCCGGCCTGCAACACCCGCTTGTCGGTCACGACGCCCTGCTCATCGAAAATCAGCAGGCCCAGACGGCCCTTGAGCACGATCAGGGCTTCGGCCTTGTCGGCGCTCAAGTGGCGGTGGGGCGGAATATAAGTGTTTGGCTGCAACCCGACCGCCATACGGTGGCAGGGCTCTTCCATTTCATGGAAGTTATGGTGCTGCCGCCCACGCGGGTTGGCAGCAGCCTTTTCGGCCAGCCCGGCGAACAGCGATTGGTCGATGAACGCAGGCTGGCGCATGGTCACAGCCCCTTAACGGCGAAGATGCCGTTGGCGTTGCGCCAGTAGCCTTTGTAGTCCATGCCGTAACCGAAGATGTAGCGATCGACGCACGGCAGGCCCACGTAGTTGGCCTTGAGGTCCGGGCTGGCCTTGCGGTCGTGGTCCTTGTCGATCAGGACCGCCGTGTGCACCGAGCGTGCGCCGGCATGCTTGCAGAACTCGATGATGGCGCTGAGGGTGTGGCCTTCGTCGAGGATGTCGTCAACGATCAACACGTCACGGTCGATGAACGACACTTCAGGCTTGGCCTTCCAGAACAGCTCACCGCCGCTGGTCTGGTTGCGGTAGCGGGTGGCATGCAGGTACGAGGCTTCCAGCGGGAACTGCAGGTGAGTCAGCAGTTTGCCGGCGAAGATCAGGCCGCCATTCATCACGCAGAACACCACCGGGTTCTTGTCGTGCAGGTCTTTGCAGATCTGCGCGCCGACGTTGGCGATGGCCGCTTCGACTTCAGCTTCGTTGTACAGGCAGTCAGCTTCAAGCATGACTTGACGGATGTGCTCGAGATCGGCGGACATGGCGCTCTCCGGGGGGGTATTTTGGAAAAGCGGGCAAAGGTACGCATCCGCTCGTCCCAGATCAAGCATTTATGGACTAACGTCCAGAATGACCAGACGACAGCACAGGCTGAATAGATTAATCTAGCGCGGTTTTTTTGCCCGCCTTTCGGAGCCCCCTATGCCCACTCGTGAGATCCGCCATCCGCTGATCCGCCACAAGCTCGGCCTGATGCGCCGTGCTGATATCAGCACCAAGAATTTTCGCGAACTCGCCCAGGAAGTCGGCGCGCTTCTGACGTATGAAGCCACCCAGGACCTGCCACTCGAAACCTACGAGATCGACGGCTGGTGTGGCAAGGTGCAAGTTGAAAAAATCGCCGGCAAGAAGATTACCGTGGTGCCCATCCTGCGCGCCGGTATCGGCATGCTCGACGGCGTGCTCAGCCTGATCCCGGGTGCCAAGGTCAGCGCCGTCGGCGTTGCCCGCAACGAAGAAACCCTCGAAGCCCACACCTACCTGGAAAAGCTCGCACCCGACATCAACCAGCGCCTGGCCCTGATCATCGACCCGATGCTGGCCACCGGTGGTTCGATGGTCGCTACCATCGACCTGCTGAAAAAGGCCGGCTGCAAAGAAATTCGCGCCATGGTCCTGGTCGCCGCGCCAGAAGGCATTGAAGTGGTGGAAAAAGCCCACCCGGACGTGAAGATCTACACCGCGTCGATCGACCAGCGCCTGAACGAGCACGGCTATATCGTGCCGGGCTTGGGCGATGCCGGTGACAAGATCTTCGGCACCAAGCAAAAGGACGCCTGACCATGCAGGACGGCTTCAACGACCCGCTCTGGCGCCAGGTCGTTTCGGGCGCGCAGATGCTCTTCGTGGCATTCGGCGCGCTGGTGCTGATGCCACTGATCACCGGCCTCGACCCGAACGTCGCGCTGTTCACCGCTGGCATCGGCACGTTGCTGTTCCAGCTGGTTACCGGCCGCCAGGTACCGGTGTTCCTGGCCTCCAGCTTTGCCTTCATCACCCCGATCATCCTCGCCAAGGGCCAGTTCGGCCTGGCCGAGACCATGGGCGGCGTGATGGCCGCAGGCTTCGTGTATACGTTCATGGGCCTGATGGTGAAGATCAAGGGCACCGGCTTCATCGACCGCATGCTGCCACCCGTGGTGATCGGCCCGGTGATCATCTCCATCGGCCTGGCCATGGCACCGATCGCCGCCAACATGGCAATGGGCAAAGGTGGGGATGGCGCGGCGCTGATGCCCTACAAGACCGCCATGCTGATCTCCATGCCGGCCTTGCTGACTACATTGATCGTTGCTGTGTTCGGTAAAGGCATTTTCCGCCTGGTGCCGATCATCTCCGGCGTGCTGGTGGGTTTTGCCCTATCGTTCGCTTTTGGCGTCGTGGATACTGCCAGGATCGCCGCTGCGCCGTGGTTGGAGATACCCAACTTCACCGCGCCGGCGTTCAACTGGCAGGCCATCCTGTTCATCGTCCCGGTCGCCCTGGCGCCGGCGATCGAGCACATCGGAGGGGTGATCGCGGTCGGTAGCGTGACCGGCCGTGACTACCTGAAAAAGCCCGGCCTGCACCGCACCTTGCTGGGTGACGGCCTTGCCACCACGGCAGCCGGCCTGTTCGGCGGCCCGCCCAACACCACCTACGCCGAAGTGACCGGTGCGGTGATGCTGACCAAGAACTACAACCCGAAGATCATGACCTGGGCGGCGATCTTTGCCATTACCCTGGCGTTCATCGGCAAGTTCGGCGCGCTGCTGCAAAGTATCCCGGTGCCGGTGATGGGCGGCATCCTGTGCCTGCTGTTCGGCTCGATCGCGGCGGTGGGCATGAACACCATGATCCGCCACAAGATCGATCTGGCAGAAGCGCGCAACCTGGTGATCGTGTCGGTAACCCTGGTATTTGGTATCGGCGGCGTGCTGATTGGCAGCGGTGACGGCCCGGATGACTGGGGCCTGAAGGGCATTGCCCTGTGCGCGATCGTAGCGATTGCCCTGAACCTGATTCTGCCGGGCAATGATGGCTGGAAGCACAAGAAGCTGGATGATCAGTTGCCTTGATCCGGCGTTAGCCTGATCTGGCCTCTTCGCGGGTAAACCCGCTCCCACAGGTTTCCCGTTTCCCCCAGGTTAACGCTATACCTGTGGGAGCGGGTTTACCCGCGAAGAGGCCGGTACAGGCAACCTGAAAAATCAGGCCTTTTCACACATCCCGGCCAACACCCTCACCCACTCAGGGTGATCATTCAGGCACGGCACCAGTACCAGTTCCTTGCCGCCAGCCTCGATAAACTGCTCGCTGCCACGCATGCCAATTTCCTCCAGCGTCTCGATGCAATCGGCCACAAACGCCGGGCACATCACCAGCAGCTTCTTCACCCCTGCCTTGGCCAGTTCGTCCAGCCGCGCTTCGGTATAGGGCTCAATCCACTTGGCCCGCCCCAGCCGTGACTGGAACGACACCGACCACTTACCATCCGGGATGCCCATCTTCTGCGCAAAAGCCTTGGCCGTGGCCAGGCACTGCCCGCGGTAGCACACCGCACGCATCTCTGCGCTGGCATCCTTGCAGCAGTCAGCTGCCTGGAAGTCGTGCTTGCCGGTCGGGTCCAGCTTCTTCAGGTGCCGCTCCGGCAAACCGTGGAAGCTCAGCAGCAAGTGGTCGTAATCCTGCTCCAGGTACGGCCGGGCGCTGGCAGCCAGTGCCTCGATGTAGGCCGGGTGATCGTAGAACGGCTGCAACACGCGCATCTGCAACGGCAACTGACGCTCGCTGACCGTCTGCCTGGCCAGCTCGATCACGGTGGTCACCGTGCTGTCGGCGAACTGTGGATAAAGGGGTGCCAGGGTCACCTTGCGCACGCCCTGGGCCGCCAGGCGTTCCAGCACGTCGGGCAAGGCTGGCTGGCCATAACGCATGGCAATCTCTACCGGGCCATGCGGCCAGTGCTCAACCATCGCGGCCTGCAAACGACGGGTCAGCACCACCAGCGGCGAGCCCTCCTCCCACCAGATCGAGCCATAGGCATGCGCCGACTGCTCCGGGCGCTTGATCAGGATCAGCGACACCAGCAGGCGCCGCACCGGCCAGGGCAGGTCGATCACGTACGGGTCCATGAGGAACTGGTTTAGGTAGCGGCGCACATCGGCCACCGAGGTGGAGGCCGGGGAACCCAGGTTGACCAGCAGCAGGGCGTGATCGGTCATGCAGCGTCCTATGTCAGAGGCGGCTGGACAGATTGTCCAGGGCCGATTGCAGATCGTTGAAGCGGAAGGTAAAGCCAGCTGCCAGCAACCGTACCGGGCGTGCCCGCTGGCCGCCCAGCAGCAAGGTCGACATTTCACCCAGGCCGGCCTTGAGCAGCAATGCCGGGACCGGCAGCAGCGCCGGCCGATGCAGGGCACGCCCCAGCCGCCTGGCAAATTCGCGGTTACGCACAGGCTCCGGGGCGCAGGCATTATAAGGACCGCTGGCATCCTTGTGCTGCAAGAGAAAATCAATCAGGGCGACCTGGTCGTCTATATGGACCCACGGCATCCACTGCCGACCATCGCCCAAAGGCCCGCCCAGCCCCAGCTTGAAGGGTACGCGCAGGCGCGACAAAAAGCCGCCATCGCTGGCCAGTACCAACCCGGTGCGCACCAGCACCACGCGCAGGCCCTGTGCCTGGGAGCGCAGGGCGGTTTCCTCCCAGGCGATGCACAACTGGCTGGCGAAGTCTTCGCGCACCGGCGGTGACGCCTCGGTCAGCTCGCGCTCGCCCCCATCACCGTACCAGCCCACCGCCGAGCCCGAAATCAGCACTTGAGGGCGTTGCTCCCGGGTGCCCAGCCAGCTCAACAACTGCTCGGTCAGGGTAACGCGGCTGGCCCAGAGCAGGTTGCGCCGGGCCGCCGTCCAGGGCCGGTCGGCAATCGGCGCACCGGCCAGGTTGACCACCGCATCCAGATGATCGTCCGCCTCCAGCTGTTCCAGGCGGGCTATCCCACGCACGCCGCTGCCACAGATTCTTGGCACTTGCTCAGGTCGTCGGCTCCACACCGTCAGGCGATGGCCCTGGCCAAGCCAGTACTGGCAGAGGTGTTTGCCAATCAATCCGGTGCCGCCGGTCAGCAATATATGCATGGCTGTGTCCTCGCAGAATGCTGAGGTGGTCTATTTTTAACATCAAGGCACTTTTTTGACCCGACGCTCTCGGATAAACATAGGCCAACCTGCCCGCCAAAGCGGAATAACCTTATACAGATTTTCTGGATTGTACAGGTTTGCCTGACAGCGTAGTCTGCTTACAGCAAGGTTTGAAGAGGCCATCATGACAGTACCTATTGCCATCATCGGGGCCGGTATCGCCGGCTTGTCAGCTGCCCAAGCCTTGCAGAAGGCCGGGCAATCCGTGCATTTGTTCGACAAAGGCCACGGCAGTGGCGGGCGCATGGCCAGCAAGCGCAGCGAGGCCGGTGCACTCGACCTTGGCGCGCAGTACTTCACCGCCCGTGACCGGCGCTTCGTCGAGCAGGTTCAACAATGGGTTGCTGCGGGCTGGGCCGAGCAGTGGAAACCGCAGCTGTACAACTACCGTGATGGCGAACTCACTCCCTCCCCCGACGAGCAGACGCGTTGGGTAGGCGTGCCCCGCATGAGCGCCATCACCCGCGGCCTGCTCAAGGATGTGACGGTGAACTTCGGCTGCCGCATCGCCGAAGTATTTCGCGGCAAGCAGTTCTGGCACCTGCAGGACACTGAAGGCTGCAGCCATGGGCCCTACAGCCGCGTGGTGATCGCCGTGCCGGCACCACAGGCCACGCCATTGCTGGCTTCTACCCCGAAACTGGCCGCCGTGGCTGCGGGCGTGCAAATGGAGCCTGTCTGGGCTGTTGCCCTGGCCTTCCAGGCACCTTTGGACACCCCGATGCAAGGCTGCTTCGTGCAGGACAACCCGCTCGACTGGCTGGCGCGCAACCGCAGCAAACCCGGCCGTGACGAGCATCTCGATACTTGGGTACTGCACGCCACGTCTGACTGGAGCCGGCAGCACATCGACCTGTCCAAGGAAGAAGTGATCGAGCATCTGCGGGGCGAATTTGCCGAACTGGTCGGCTGCGTAGTACCCGCCCCCTCCTTCGCCCTGGCCCACCGTTGGCTCTACGCACGCCCCAGCAGCAATCACGAATGGGGCGCGCTGGCCGATGCCGACCAGGGCTTGTACGCCTGCGGCGACTGGTGCCTGTCGGGGCGCGTCGAGGGTGCCTGGCTTAGCGGCCAGGAAGCAGCGCGACGACTGCTCGAACACTTGGAGTGATGTAGCGCTATACACAAATTCTAGTTTGCATAACTTCTGGGCTGTGCTGGAATAAACTTGTACAAGATTTGAGTAGCGTACAGGTTTACCGGAGGCAGCCATGCACGACCCCTCAATCCACAGCAAGCCGCGTATCGCTATCAGCGCCTGCCTGACCGGGCACAGCGTGCGTTACAACGGCGGCCACAAGGCCTCGGACCTGTGCCGTACGCAACTGGATGCTCATTTCGACTGGCTGCCCGTCTGCCCGGAGGTGGCCATCGGCCTGGGCGTACCGCGCGACCCGATCCGCCTGGTCGGTAACCCCGAGCGGCCGGAAGTGGTCGGCACTCGCAACCCTGGCATGGACCTTACCGGCCCTTTGCACAGCTATGGCGAGCAGATGGCCCGCGAACTCGACGACATCTGCGGCTACATCTTCATGCAGAAGTCACCGTCTTGCGGCCTTGAGCGGGTTAAGGTGTACCAGGACAACGGCCACCCGGCTTTCCAGGGGGGGCGCGGCGTATACGCTCAGGCCTTCTGCGCCCAACGCCCGGACCTGCCAGTGGAAGAGGAAGGCCGCCTGCATGACCCGGTATTGCGGGAAAACTTCATCAGCCGTGTGTACGCCTACGCTGACTGGCAGCGCCTGCTGGCCGAAGGCCTTAGCCGTGGCGCCCTGGTGCGCTTCCATTCGCGTTACAAATACCTGGTGATGGCCAACAACCCTCAGGCCTATCGCGCCTTGGGCCGACTGCTGGGCAGCATGAGCCGGGATGACGACCCGCAGAGTGTCGGACCGCGCTACTTCAGCGAGCTGATGCAGGCCCTGCGCCGGTGCGCCAGCCGCGGCACCCATTGCAATGTGCTGCAGCACCTGAGCGGCTATTTCAAGGACAGCCTGACGCAACAGGACAAGGCCGAGTTGCAGACAGTCATCAGCCAGTACCAACAAGGCGTGGTGCCGCTGGTCGTTCCGCTGACCCTGATCAAGCACCATTTGCGCAAACACCCTGACCCCTACCTGCAGCAGCAAGCCTACCTGCAGCCGCACCCCGAAAGCCTGGGCCTGCGCAATGCGGTCTGAGAGCTTGCTGCCCATCGGCGAACTGGCCCGCCGCACTGGCGTCAACCCGGTCACCCTGCGCGCCTGGGAGCGCCGATATGGCTTGCTCAAGCCGCAGCGCACTGAAAAAGGGCATCGCCTGTACCCCTTGGAACAGGTCGAGCGGGTCGAGACCATCCTTGGCTGGCTGCAACGGGGGGCATCGGTTGGCCAAGTACGCGAACTGATCGATCAACCCACCAGCACAACGCCTCCAAGTGGCGACTGGCAGGCCAGGCAGTCATTGTTGACAGAAGCCATCGCCAACCTGTCGCAACGTGCACTCGACCAACAGCTCAACCAGGCCATGGCCCTGTACCCGGCCGTCACGCTGTGCGAGCAATTGCTCATGCCACTGCTCGACCTGCTCGACCTGCGCTGGCGCAACTACTTCAATGCGCAGCTGGAGCAGGTATTTTTCCACAGTTGGCTGCGCAGCAAGCTTGGCGCACGGGTCTACCACGACAACCAGCTGCTGCAGGGCCCCGCTGTGCTACTGGTGGTAGACAGTGAGCGTGCCTTCAGCCCGGGTCTGTGGCTATGCGCCTGGCTGTTGACCAGCAATGGCTTCCCGGTCGAGGTGCTGGAACACCCGGTCACCGGCCAGCACCTGCAACGCGCCGTAACCACGCTCACCCCCCGCGCAGTGCTGCTGCACCTAGGTCCACGCATCGATGGCAAGGCACTGCAGCGCACCCTGGCCAACCTGCCCGTGACAACCCTGGTCGGTGGCCCGACGCTGGCGCTGCATGAAGCCCAGTTGCGTGCCCTGGAACTGCCCAACCTCGCCCTGTTCGACACCCCTCAGGCGGCATTGCGTTTGCTTCAAGCCCATGACCGCCAGCCTGTAGAGACCATTGCACCATGCACCTGACCTGGCTGCGCAGCGACCTGCGCATCAATGACAACACTGCACTGAGCGCCGCCAGCGAGCGCGGCCCGACCATCGCCCTGTGGCTGCTCAGCCCCGGCCAATGGCAGGCCCACGACGACGCTGCCTGCAAAGTCGACTTCTGGCTACGCAACCTGCGTGATTTGCGAAAGTCGCTGCAAGACCTGAACATTCCCCTGCTGATCCGCACCATCGACACCTGGGACCAGGCCCCACAGGCCGTGCTTGAGGTATGCCGCCAGCATCAGGTGGCAAGCGCTCACTGGAACGAAGAGTACGGCGTCAACGAACAACGCCGCGACGATGCAACCCGCGCCTTGTTGGAGAAGTCGGGTATCCAGGCTCACAGCCACCTCGACCAGCTGTTCTTCCGCCCCGGCACCATCCTCACGCGCAGTGGCGACTACTTCCAGGTCTTCAGCCAGTTCAAGAAAACCTGCCTGGAGCACCTGCACCGCAGCCTGCCTGCCATGGCCCACCGAGTGAAACCCCAGGCACCGCTGCCAGTCAGCAGCGACCCCATCCCCCAGCATGTGGACGGGTTCGAAAAGCCTGAGCGTGCCCTGAGCGATCACTGGCCGGCCGGTGAGGCTGAGGCACAAGCACGGTTATCGCGCTTTCTTGACGAAACCATCGATGACTACCAGCAGTTGCGCGACCTGCCGGCCAAGCCGGGTACCAGCCTGCTCTCCACCTACCTGGCTGCGGGCGTGATCTCGCCGCGTCAGTGCCTGCACGGCGCGTTGGCCAGCAACCGTGGCGAGTTCGACAGTGGCAGCGTCGGCGTGCAGACCTGGGTCAACGAGTTGCTCTGGCGCGAATTCTACAAACACATCCTGACCGGCTACCCGCAGGTTTCACGCCACCGAGCTTTCCGGGCCCAGACTGAGGCGTTGCCCTGGCGCGATGCGCCGGCAGACCTGCAAGCCTGGGAACAGGGCCGCACCGGGTTCCCGATCATCGATGCTGCCATGCGCCAGTTGCTGCACACCGGGTGGATGCACAACCGCCTGCGCATGGTGGTGGCCATGTTCCTCAGCAAGAACCTGCTGATCGACTGGCGCAAAGGCGAGCGGCATTTCATGCGCCACCTGATAGACGGTGACCTGGCCGCCAACAATGGCGGCTGGCAGTGGAGCGCGTCCACCGGCACCGACGCAGTGCCCTATTTCCGTATCTTCAACCCCATTTCGCAGTCGCAACGCTTCGACCCGCAGGGGCGGTTCATACGGCATTGGCTACCGGAACTACGTGACCTTGACGAGAAAACCATCCATGAGCCCGTGAAATCCAGTGATCTTTTTGCTAATAATTCGTATCACTGTCCAATTGTCGATCTCAGCAGCAGTCGCCAGCGTGCACTGGAGGCCTTCAAGGGCCTACCACGCCGGCAGGATTAGGGGACAACGTCTTGACTGACTCACGTAGTTTCTGGGTTACGGGCGCCAGCAATGGACTAGGTCTGGCTTTGGTGGAACGCTTGCTCGATCAGGGCCATCGCGTTGCCGCCAGTGCAAAGGAAAGCGATGAACTGAATGCGTTGGCAGCACAGCATGGCCGGCGTTTGTTGCGCCTGCCTTGGCAGTTGCATGCCGATGGGCAAGCGGCGGATGCCTGCCAGCAGATATGCCACGCGTGGTGCTCGCTGGATGGACTGATCATCAACGCCGGGACAAGCGACTATCTGGCGGAAGATGTGGCCGATGGCGACTTGTTCGAGGCAATTGTCACCAGCAACCAGCTGGCGGGCGAGCAGTGCCTGACCCATGCGTTACCTCTGCTGGTCAAAGGCGCGCCGGCGCAGGTGATGGCGGTGTTCAACCGCTATTCGGCGTTGCAGCTGTATGGTCCCACCCAAGTTACCGCTGGCTGGAACAGCGTGCCGCAATGGATGCGCGAGCAGCGCAAGGCACTGGATGCTCATGGGGTTCAGCTCACGGTGGTGGGGCCACAATCACTGAAGACACCTGTAACGCCTGCCCAGGCGATACCGGAGGAGTGGACGCCGCAGAGTGCGGCTGAAGAGCTGCTGCGGCGGTGGCCACAAGGGGAGCCGGAATTGGTGCTTGAGACCCTGGACCTAACCAGCCTGTGGCCGTTGAGGCCCTAGCCACTGAGATCTGTGCCGGCCTCTTCGCGGGTAAACCCGCTTGTATGGTAGGACTTGAAGGGAGGAGGAGGGTCATAACTCGCTTCTGACTGTTCGCGCAGTACA